>NZ_VOZY01000003.1:0-294741 GCF_013419525.1 Acinetobacter sp. YH12076
ATCAATTACTGACAAAAATTTGCTCAAATAAACTTCGAGTAATTTCTACCATCAATCAATGAAAATAATTTCGATCGATCAATCAGTAAAAATCCACACAAGTTGTTCTTCATAATCTCTTAATGATCTTCTTGTTGGTTCGTCACCAGCAAGCTAGGTCGGCTATATTACTCTTTATTTCTAAAGAGTCAACCGGTAATTCAAATTATTTTTAAACTTCCTTTCTAAAACCCAACTTAATCAATTCAACCAAGTCATTGTTTTATCAGAAGTTTTAATCTTCATCACCGCCGATGGATGTGCATTCTACAGCATTTCTGATCCAACGCAACACCCTTTTCCATTTATTTTTAATTTTTCATTACGTTTGTTTATTTATTCTACTAAATTGAGTTTTTTTACTATTTTTTGAGCATAAAAGGGACAATATTTCCATATTTGTCCGTTAATTTATCTTTTTCATTTTTTTCTTGCCATTTTAAAGCTCGACAATCGACATATTCACAGTAGCCACCTTCCCCACACTCGATTTCGTCGTTAATTTTAATTTGATAGTTAAAGCTTCCTGCATAGCCAGCGCCGAGTCCAAATTTAAAATCCCCACGGCTCTGCGCCTGTATATGTATTTTTAGTTTGTCATTTTGGTAAATCCATTCAAATTCACGTGGTAAATACATTTTTTGCAAATTGGGGGTTTTAACCACAGGATAAACGCGCATGACTTTAAAGAACACGCCTTGGTCTGCCATGAACACTTGCTTCTGATTTAAATCTCTTAGATATAAACGTGAGCTCAAAATATTGTTATAGCGATCTCGCGTTTGCATAAAGATGATTTGACGCTGTCGGCTGAGGTTGATTACCTGATGGGTATAAAATGCTAAAGGTAAATATGCGAACTTGCGTATTTGTGCATAGGATAATACCGCCAGCTGATTTACATCATACATCTGGCCCTGAAATTTGATTTGACCTTCACATTGGCACATCACCGACCAATATTCAGCAAGACCTAATCTCAACTTAATTAAACACGAAGAAATATCGGTAGTTTGTACGGACAAATCTAAACTGAGTTCAGTATCTTCTCGATGGATTTGAAATACCGCTCCATCCCAACCAATCTGCTCTTTATCTCTAAATTTAAAGACGGTATCACTCAGACTACAGTCGTCTTTGATGGAATATGATTGTAATTGCCCAACCATATGACCGCTCACACTGGTCAATACTGTGGCTGTATTGAGTTCGTCTTGTTGAATGGACACAGGATTTTGAAAAGCGGGAATCTGAGGCTGACCGAGCCAACTTATAAAGTTAAGATAATGTAAGGGCGCAGGAAGATTCGGTAGACAGAGTCCATAATGGACTGAAGGGTAAGGCGTATTCGGCGCATGTAGATTTATTTTTTTATGTTGCATATCTGGAGCTTGATTCAATCGTCTTGATTGATCCAAGAAATCTTGAAATATCTGCATATCAAGCTCCTTTTCATTTTTATTTCATGTTTTAACTCATGCTTCAGCCTTTTTTGCCATTAAGGTTGTGACAAAGCCAGACAATGCATAAATTACTGAAATAATTAAAATACCCATTGGAATATTATACGTTACAGCAGCTAAAATGAAGACTATGATTGGCAACACCGCAAATGGAACACGGCGACGATCCACAGTTTTAAATGAATAGTATTTTACATTTGAGATCATCAATAGACCCACTGCAATAATCACTACCGCATTAAAAATCTGAATACCTGTTTCGCGTAAGTCGAAGACCGCAGGGATATCCATACCTACCCATACCAATGAAATAATCATAACGGCTGCGAGTGGACTTGCAACACCAATAAAATAACGTTTATCGACAACCCCAATTTGTACGTTAAAACGTGCCAAACGGAAGGCTGCACATGCTGTGTAAACAAAGCATGCTGCCAGGCCAATACGGCCTAAGTCATTTAGACTCCAGCTATACATTAAAATGGCAGGTGCAACACCAAATGCTAGCAAGTCCGACAACGAGTCAAACTGTTCACCAAAAGGACTTTGTGCGCCGATAGCACGTGCGACACGTCCATCCAAACCATCAAATAATGCTGCAAGGAAAATGGCATAAATGGCTTGTTGAAACTCACCATTCATACTGGCAATTATTGAATAAAAGCCGGATAACAACGCTGCAGTTGTAATCAAGTTTGGCCACAGATAGATCCCACGACGTTTCACTTTATGCCCTTCATGGGTATGCTCCTCTTCTTCAACTTCAAATGTAATGCCATCAAATGCATTTTCATCCTTTGAAGAAATTTCCCGCTCAGGTTTATTTGTATTTGTCATTGTTCGATCCTAACTGTGACCTTTCTTTTTCAAGTTTAAAATTATTCGCCAACCAACCAACGTACGGCTGCATGACCACCATTTTCATTCATACGAAGATGTGGGAACAACCATTGTAATGCTTCGTCCGCATCTTCAGAGAATTTCCAAGGTGGGTTAATCACCAATAAACCACAACCATTCAAACCAACTGGAGTGTCATCAGGCCACACACAAATTTCGCAAACCAACTGACGACGAATACCAGTTTTGTACATTTTCTTTTCAAAACGTTCAATCATCGCGCGGTCTTTAATTGGATACCATACCGCAAAAACGCCTGTCGGCCATTTTTTATAAGCAGCTACCAACAATTCTACAAGCTGTGGAAAATCTTTACGTTCTAATTCGTAAGGTGGGTCAATCATGACCAAACCACGTTTTTCTTTTGGTGGAATTACACCCAGTAAACCTTCGTAAGCATCACGCTCATGCAAGCCTGCACGTTTATCAAAAATATTGTGGCGCAATTGTTGGAATACATCGCGCTGCATTTCAAAAATCGTTGCCTTATCAGTTTCACGCATGCCTTCAAGTGCGAACCACGGAGAACCTGGATAAGCGCCTTTACCAAAGTTTTCACGCATTTTTTCAACAACTTTTAAATATTGTTGAACACCTTCAGGCGCATTGCGTTTAATTGAATCATCGAGCTTAACTAAACGATGAATACCATTTAAAAACTCACCTGATTTCTGTGCTTCAGAGGTCGAAAGATCATATTTACCTGCACCACCATGTGTATCTACATAGCGATAAGGTTTATCTTTTGCATTCAGTCGACTTAATAACTGAAGCAGCAAAACGTGCTTCATCACGTCGGCAAAGTTGCCTGCATGGAAATGGTGACGGTAATTCATGTTTCTTTAATTCCTAATATCAACGGACATTTTAGCATGAAAAATAGTTTCATTCCGATGGTATTCTTGCTCTAGAATACGTCACCTTTTTTTCCACAACTTTATGGATCGTATATGGAAACAGCCTTTCTCCCAAAGTCATGGCCGGTTGATCAAATCCTCGATGATTTAGATCAACACGGTTTTAGCATTATTGATGACGCTTATCCTGCAGAATATATACATGCACTTGTTGAAGAATGTATGTCAAATTTAAATAAATTCAGGGATGCAGCCGTACAAAATGGAGTCATCAGTAAAATTAGAAGTGATCATATTTTATGGATTAACGACACATTAGATGTCGCACAAGAACACGTTCAAGCCTTAGAACATTTATCAGAACAATTTAATCGCGCATTTTTTTCTAACATTCACGAAGTCGAAGCACATTTTGCTTGTTATAACGCAGGTGAATTTTACGCATTGCATAAAGATAATCCTCAAGGCAAAAATGGACGTGTCATTTCAGCAGTTTATTATTTGCATGAATATTGGCAAGCCGACTGGGGCGGTGAATTGCGCTTACAAGATAAGAATGATGTTTGGCATATTTTAGAACCTAAACCAAATCGCATTGCGTTATTCCAAAGTGACCTATTACACGAGGTACTCGAAGCTAAACATCAACGTTTATCGATTACGGCTTGGCTACGTAATGACAACTCGATGTGGTAATTCGAGATTCCTCCTTTAAATCCCTTAAACTATCCTCATATATGAGTCATTCATAGATGAGGATGTACCCGATGCGTCAAAACAGTCATAAAATTATTCAGCGTATTGGCGAAACCGATCAATTATTTCTACAAGGCAACAGCCCTGAACTTGCTCTTGAGCGTGCAGACTTACGCCTGCAATTGGTTAATTTAAGTAAGAACCATCAAGAACAAGTGTATTTTCTGCAAGAAGCCATTGTTCTACTTGAGCAAAGCCGGATTGAATTTGAAGAAATGCCGATTGAGCTATACATCAATTTGTCTGTACATTTAGCCAAAGCTTATATGATATTTTTTGAAATTACCCAAGAGCAGCGCTATGCCCTGATTACCCAGCAGATTATGAAACCGATGTCCAAAGCTGAACATGGCGACATTTACTTCTACTTGGCCTATGCCTCTGCGGTAAAACAGGAACCTGCGTTAACCCGCCACTGGTTAAATAAATACTGCAAATCTCAAGAATTCAAACTGACCACATTACTTGAGCATCCTGCATTTAATCCATATCGCCAAGAAGATTGGTTTGCAGAGTTACGCCAAAGCAAACTGCACTAAATAAAAAACACCTCTGAGGAGGTGTTTTTTATTTGTGGAAAAATGAAATCTATGCCGGCTGCAGCTTATATGCATCCATATGCAACTGTTGATTCAGCTCATCAATCCATATAGCCCAATCATCATCTTGTACTAAATGACTGATTAGAAAATCACGCTGCGCTTTATTCCAAAACGGCGCATCATGTAAATTTTCACTTGCAGCAAGCTGATGCGTACGCACGTATAACTCGATCGCAGCTGGACTGCTAGCTAACCCCAATTGAGAAAACAATAAAGCTAAGGATGGTTTATTTTGATTGAGCATCTCGCCCTCCTTATCAACTAATCTGTCATTTATTATTTAATTAACTTATATGATGAAGCTAAAAAAACCTAGCGTTAAAACTAGGTTTGTTGTTTCAAATTGTATTTAGATTTTGCATGATCCGGAAAGCTTATGTTCTGTATGCAATTGTTCATTTAAAATATCCACCACTATGGCCCAGTCATCATCTTTTTTCCAATGACTGATAATGAAGTCACGCTGTGACTTCGTCCAAAATGGCGCTTCATGCAATGGAACATCCATGGTGATTTGATGCGTTTCGATAAATTGATCAATGCCTTCCGGACTTGCATCTAACCCCAATTGTTCAAAAAATAGTTCCAACGTCGGTTGTTGATCAAACATTGCCGTTCTCCTCAAGCCAAAAACATTTCTTCCACTTCATAGTTATCTGTTTAATTGACTTTGTCAGTTGCAACTACATCTCAACGTGTTATTTTTTGTTCAAAACTTAAGCTTGGTATTTTTCGCAGGCCATAAAAAAGCACCCCAAATGGAGTGCTTTTTTTTATAATTTAATTTAAAAAATTAAATTATTTAACCATGTCAGCAACTGCTGCACGTTCTTCTTCAAGCTCGTTTAGAGTGACGTTGATACGTTCACGGCTGAATTCGTCGATTTCAAGACCTTGAACGATTTTGTATTCGCCATTTTCACAAGTTACAGGGAAACCGAACATTACGCCTTCAGGAATACCATAAGAACCGTCAGAAGGAATACCCATAGTTACCCATTTGCCGTTTGTGCCAAGAGCCCAATCGCGCATATGGTCGATTGCAGCGTTTGCAGCAGAAGCAGCAGAAGAAAGACCACGCGCTTCGATGATCGCAGCACCACGTTTACCAACAGTTGGAAGGAATACGTCTTTGTTCCAAGCAGCATCGTTGATTTTGTCTTTTAAGCTTTCGCCGTTTACATTTGCAAAACGATAGTCAGCATACATTGTTGGAGAGTGGTTACCCCAAACTGTCATGTTTTCGATGTCAGAAACTGCAACACCCGCTTTTTGAGCAAGTTGAGTTAACGCACGGTTGTGGTCAAGACGTAACATTGCTGTGAAGTTTTTCGCTGGAAGATCTGGAGCAGATTTCATTGCGATGTAAGCGTTAGTGTTTGCAGGGTTACCTACAACAAGAACTTTAACGTCACGGCTAGCAACTTCGTTAAGTGCTTGGCCTTGACCGATGAAGATTTCACCGTTTACTTTAAGAAGGTCAGCACGTTCCATACCAGGACCACGTGGACGTGAACCTACAAGAAGAGCGTAGTCAGCATCTTTGAATGCAACTTTAGGATCATCAGTACCGATCATACCTTCTAAAAGAGGGAATGCGCAGTCATCAAGTTCCATCATTACGCCTTTAAGCGCTTGTTGAGCTTTCTCAACTGGAATTTCTAATAATTGAAGGATAACTGGTTGGTCTTTACCCAACATTTCACCGCTTGCGATACGGAATAATAAGCTATAACCGATTTGACCAGCTGCGCCAGTAACGGCAACACGAACTGCTTGCTTCATGTAATTATCTCCAATTGAGGAAGGTCATAATGATTAAATAGCTGTTCTATCTAATCTTAATAATCATAAACGGCAAAGATTGTACTCCAATCTTTTGACGCTTGCATGTAAAAGAGAATGCTTTTCAACAAAAGTATGATAGGAAATATAAATAAAATGCAGAAAAAAGCTTAGAAAGAACCTTTAATTATGAAAGTTGCAGGACAATTTCCGACAATAGTCGTAGGGCAACTTTTATACTGCCCATTGTTTTTATAGCAAATTTTAATCTCGGTCAGTAAACTGCCACCACGGGTTTGCATACAGTTAAATTCAATACTTTGGGATACCAATCCGCTGTTCATACGCAACATTTTATTACGCAAGACATTGGCATGAATGGATTGGGTTTCTTGGCTAGTCAATTCATCTGGAATTTTTAGCTTATCTGCATGATTAATAATGGTTCTGAAATACTGACTAGCATTCATTGGGATACAGCCGCCGGTAGTGTGCCAAAGCGCCACGCGAGCATTTTCATCAGGCATAATCCGTGCAACCACTTTGGCTTGCAACGGAGAAAGTTTAGCTGAACTATTGGTGGTGCAATCACGGGTAGAAGTTTCTGGATATAGGCCCGTGATATTGAGTGAATAGCCTTCCAGACATTTACGTTTTTTACTTTTTAAAGGATCATAGGCGCAAACAGCTGGCACCATTTGTACATCCATCACATAACCATTAACCACGGGTGCTGCCGAAAGCACAGACACACCAAAGCCTGCACCAATGCCGATGAGCAGTGATGTCAGTATTCGATAAACAGGTCTAATGTTCAAGTTCGGCATTCATTATTTACCCATATTGCGCCTCAAAACAGGCGCGTTGCTTCAATGCTTATTGCGCATTCCGTAATGGAATCATTTGCATTCGTTTTTCAATCGATTGCGGCCCCTGACCCAATAAAAGGCCGTAATGGGTTGCATTGGTCATCACATGTTTTACATAGTCTCGAGTTTCCGTTAATGGAATCGATTCCGTATATTGGTCCGCTGCAATCGCTTGATACTCAGGCTGCCAGCGTCGAGCACGATTTGGACCCGCATTGTAGCCTGCAGTCGCTAATACTGGACTATTACTCAATTGACGTTGAATCATTGATAAATAGAAAGTGCCATAACGGATATTGGTATTCATATCCGTTAATGCAGCGGGGTTATAACTCTCCCCCATCTGACGAGCCACCAATTTTGCGGTGTCTGGCATAATTTGCATTAAACCACCGGCACCGACATGTGAACGTGCGCTAGTAACAAACCGACTTTCTTGACGCATCAAGCCATAAGCCCATGCAGGGTCAATACCTGCATTACGACTATGACTCACCACGTAATTTTGATGCGGCATAGCATAACGTAAAGCATAATTGTGCTGTTTAGTGGTTCGATCTGCTGCATAAATCGCCCGATCATACCACCCCATATCGGTTGCACGTTTAGCTGCGGCAAGAATCATGCCATCATCATGCTTTAAGTAGGCCTGACGCACTGCCCAGTTCCATTCACGGTTAATATAGCTGTCAGATGCATTAATATTGCGCAATGCAAAGGCACGACGGAAGTGAATATCCTGACTGAGACGCTGCGCATCTTGTGACGAAGGCTGCACATTTGACGGAATATTGTTATAAGACTGACCAATTTTGTCACGTGCTAACAAATTATGGTAATCATCGCCAGCAGCGAGCTTGCGATAAATTTCTTTTGCCGCACGTTTAGATGAGGCATCGCCACGTTGTTCAGAGGCGCGTGCTAACCAATATTGCCAACGATCTTCTTGCTTTTGCGAAACGCTCATCGCATCAATTGCACGAATGACACTTTCCCATGCGCCAAAACGAATGGCTTGTCGCGCATAAATCTCGGCTTCTTCTGCACTAAAAGGCAGCCCATAACTCAAATCAAGATAATTTAGAACTTCACGGTTGAAATTGTTTTTCATTACCGTTGTACCACCGATATACCCAACACTTCGGTATAGGGCTTTTTGCACATCGGCTGGTGTGCCTTCTGCTGCACGTTTCACCGAAGAAATCGCGCCATTTAAGTCGCTATCGGCCAAGCGACCCATCGCATAAATCAGGTATGCATGATCTTCAGCTGTGGCTTTGGGTGCAGACCATAAATAATTCAGTGGATTGGCTTGAATGGTGTTGAGTTGTGACAAATTAATATTTACGCCAATGGTTTGCGCAGTCGCAATCGCTTGTCCTGACTGACCCGCTCTTAACTGTCCCCACATCCGTTGATGGCGGTCATCTTGAGTCATTAAAGGACTCGACAGCATCATACGGCCCAAGCCCGTACACGAGTCAGGTTGTGAGTTTGTGGTCAACCATACATCTTTAAATTCTGCGTAAACCAGAGGGTCGCCCGACTTTGCGCGGACTTGAGCCATGGCACATGTTTCAGCACGGTCAGCATTAGTCACATATTGCAAGACAGGCTGTGCTGTAGCGAAATCAGCTTGTTTGACTTTTTCTTCAACATAATCTGCGGCTAATTTTTCTGCCATTGCCGAATTTGGATAGCGCTGTGCAAAATTAATAATGGCACTTGCTGGCTGTGAAGCCAAATTGTTATTCAGTAACCAATATTCTGGATAATAGCCCAAAACGTCATTTTGCATGGATGATTGATATTGTTGTAATAAACTAATATTGCCTGCATTCGCAGCACGTAAAGCATCGTTAAACTGCTCATCTGCAGCTTGGGTAAACGCAGAAATTCCGGAGAGCCCGACACTCAAAGCAAGTAATTTAGCGTAATTTTTCTGTTTAAAATTATGTTTTAACATCCACTTGCCTTCTTTCATGTCATTCTGCTCAGTTACAGCACATCGAACTTTGTTTAGGAATTAGTTTAATAATTCTAAACTCTGCATTGTGTTCTGTTATGTAACCTTATGATTAGCCAATATTAATTTTCAAACATTTTTGCTTCATAAATCAATATGGCAGAGTTGTAATTTTAGGCTGTAAGTTTCTAGTGAATTACTGCTAAAATATTGCCCATTCTTAAAATCCCCTTTTTGACCTCCGCAGCTGCACAATTCAATTGATTGAATTGTCTGTCAGCCACGTATGGTTATTGATTTTCATAAAATTCCTTTAGGAGCCTACATGACGGTTCAAACCTTCATCCCGAATAGTGCCCAAGCTGCCCCAGATAACACTGTTACCCAGCCACAGCACACCCCAGCTCAAGATGGAGCAGTGAAAAAACTGTACATCGAAACGCAAGGGTGTCAGATGAATGAGTATGACAGTCAACGTATGGGCGACCTTTTAGGTGATTCTCACGGCTATGTGCTGACAAACGATCCAAAAGAAGCGGATATTCTCCTGATGAATACCTGCTCTATCCGTGAAAAAGCACAAGAAAAAGTATTTTCTGAGTTAGGCCGCTGGCGCAAGCTGAAAGAAAAAAATCCTGACTTGGTGATTGGTGTTGGTGGCTGTGTTGCCTCTCAGGAAGGTGACAACATTCAAAAACGCGCACCGTATGTAGATATGGTGTTTGGTCCACAAACTTTGCATCGTTTACCGCAAATGCTGGATCAACACACTGAACAAGTGGTCAAACCGAAAAAAGAAAAAATTCAGTTGGTGGATATTTCATTCCCTGATATTGAAAAATTCGACTTTTTGCCGGAACCGCGTATAGAAGGTTTTAAAGCCTTTGTTTCTATCATGGAAGGCTGTTCTAAATACTGTTCATTCTGCGTAGTTCCTTATACCCGTGGTGAAGAGGTTTCTCGCCCACTCGATGACGTATTGGCTGAAATTGCCACTTTAGCTGAAAAAGGCGTACGTGAAATTTCATTACTCGGCCAAAACGTGAATGGCTACCGTGGTGAAACTTTTGAAGGGGAAATCTGTACCTTTGCAGACTTATTACGTTTAGTTGCTGAGATTCCAGGGATTGGTCGTATTCGTTACACCACATCGCACCCGCTTGAATTTAATGATGACTTGATTCAATGCTACCGTGACTTACCGCAAATGGTTTCTCACTTGCATCTACCAGTTCAAAGTGGATCGAATGACGTTCTACAAGCCATGAAACGTAACCACACGATTGATGTATATATCGATAAAATTGCTAAATTACGTCAAGTTCGCCCTGATATGCATTTATCTAGCGACTTTATTATTGGCTTTCCGGGTGAGACTGACGAAAACTTCGAAGAAACTTATCAATTTATCCAAGATATGGACTTCGATCATTCATACAGTTTCATCTACTCAAAACGTCCGGGTACTCCTGCTTCAGAACTTGAAGACACGACCCCTGAAGATGTGAAAAAAGAACGTCTTGCCAAAGTTCAACAATGGATTAAACAGTCCAGTATCGATAAAACTGATGCCATGCTGGGCACCATTCAGCGTGTCTTGATTGAGTCTGTTTCAGACAAAGATCCGAACTTGCTGATTGGTACTGCAGACAATACACGTTTGGTTAGCTTTATCGGTGATCCTGCATGGGTTGGGCGTTTTGCAGAGATTGAAGTGACAGATATTAAAACTTTGAAGTTTGTTTACGGTGAACTCTTGAATCTTGAGCCTGACGTGGCGTAATGTAAGCTTAATCGTCAGACCAATTTAAAGGAATTCTCTTGACTGCAGCGATTCGACGTACTGTAACTTTTGCTGGTATTCCACTTGACCGTTTACAAAGCATGCTCGGTGCCTATAACGGTCATCTCAAACAAATTGAACAACGTTTAGATGTCAAAATTTCTCATCGTGCAGATGCTTTTTTTGTCGATGGGGAAATCGATGCGGTAGAGAGAGCCGAAAGTCTCCTTCACCGTCTTTATGAAGAGTCCGAAACCAATCCACAGATTAGTGCGGACATTTTACACATGATGATTCAAGGCAGTCAGACTGACCGCGAAATTCAGGAAGATTTTTCTGAAAATGAGCATACTGGTTTAGACAATGTTTATCTACAAACCCGTAAAGGTCGGATCAACCCACGTGGCGCCAATCAAAAACGCTATGTACAGCGTATTTTACAAAGCGATATTTCATTTGGTATCGGCCCAGCGGGTACAGGTAAAACTTATCTCGCGGTCGCCGCTGCTGTAGATATGCTAGAACGTAATGAAATTCAGCGTATTTTATTGGTTCGCCCTGCGGTTGAAGCCGGTGAAAAACTGGGGTTTTTACCCGGTGATTTGAGCCAAAAAATTGACCCTTACTTACGTCCGCTATACGACGCTTTGTATGAAATGCTCGGTTTTGAAAAAGTCGCTAAACTGATTGAACGTCAAGTGATTGAAGTTGCACCACTGGCCTACATGCGTGGTCGTACCTTAAATCATTCTTTTGTGATTTTAGATGAAGCACAGAACACGACCCCTGAACAGATGAAAATGTTCCTCACCCGTTTAGGCTTTGGTTCTCGAGCGGTGATCACGGGCGACATTACACAGGTCGATTTACCTCGTGGTCAACAATCTGGTTTGGCACATGCCTTACGTGTGATTGAAAAAATCAAAGAAATTCATATTACTCGCTTCCACTCTCGTGACGTGGTACGTCATCAATTGGTTCAAAAAATTGTTGAAGCCTATGAGGGATGGGACAGCGAACAACATCGCCTTACAGCTGAACAACGTGCAGAACGTAAAGCACGTCAGGAAGCCTTGGTGGCGGACAATGATGCTAAAGCTGATGGGCAGCATCAAGACGAAAACATTTAAGGATTCATTTTGAAACTTAATCTCTCCTTGCAGCAAAATTTTCAGTCACCTGAATTGGTGGTGAAACGTGCGCATATCAAAAAAGTCGTGGAAACGGCTTTACGTCATATCGATACACAAAGTGATTGTGAGATCGGTATTGCATGTGTGGACAATGACGAAAGCCACAAATTGAACTTGGAATATCGTGGTAAAGACAAACCGACTAATGTGTTGTCTTTTCCGAGCGATCTCCCGGATGAAATGGCAGCAGTTTTAGACTCATTTCCGATTGGCGACTTGGTGATTTGTATTCCTGTGGTTCTTCGTGAAGCACAAGAACAAAGCAAAGCACCCCTGACCCACTTTACGCATATGCTGGTACACGGTACGTTGCACCTCATGGGCTATGACCATGAAACCTCTGATGAAGATGCTGAAGAAATGGAAGCGTTGGAAATCGAGATTTTAGCCAAATTGGGTTTTGATAACCCTTATCTGGAAAGAGATTAAGAACCCAAAAAGCGAGCTACGGCTCGCTTTTTTTATCGTCATAAAAACCAAGGAAGGAAAGATATGCAATATGTCGTGATTTTTAAAGCACGCATTTGTACGCTTGATGAGCCGTATTTTTCGACTGCACAGCAGCTTAGAGACAAAGCTTTGACACACTTTAACTGTCAACATTTTGAAGCGCTGACAGAGGGTGAGCATGAAATCGCCCTTTCCTACTGGAATACATTAGAAGACATTCGAGCTTGGCAACAAGATGCACAACATCTGGTGGCGCAACAATTGGGGAAAAACCAATGGTATGCGAGTTTTAGCGTCGAAATCTGCGAAGTTTTGCGACGCTATCGCGACTGAATTTTAACGCACCTCAAATTCTGCTTCTGCAGGATCGAAGCGCCAAGTACGCACAATACGAAGTTCTGAGATGTCTTTCATTTTGGCATCAAACAAACCAAAAGGTGCCGCCTTACGCACAGAGGTTTTTGCTGCTTCATCCAATAAGCTTGAACCTGAACTTTCGATCAAACGAATGGCACGAATCCCGCCATTACTGTTCAAAATAACCATTAAGCGTACTTCACCGCGAAGCTGCTGCTGTTTTGCCGCTTCAGGATAATAACGGTTGCCATAAAACTCGACTTTTTCGCGAAATTTTTCCATGTAAGCAGCAGAAACATCTTGCTTGGCTTGAATACCATCAATGGTTTTAATTTTTTGCTGACGGCTAAAGTTTTGCTGACGTTGTAAATATTGAGCTTCGATACTCGCCACCATCGCAGCCTTGGCCTGAAACTGACTATTCAACTCCTCAACGGCTTTTTTACGACTGTTTTCTTCAGCTTGTTTTTGCCAACTCAAGGTTGTCATCAACACTTTGTCTTCAAAGCTCAGCTCTTTCTTTTGTTGCAGTTGTTCTAAAGCTTCACTTTTTTGCTCACCGGCTTTTTGTTCAATCATCGGTGCAGGCATGTCACTCGACATACGATGCGACTCACGGAATGTCCCCGAGCCCTGCTGATCGGCTTGTGCTAAAAAGTCTGCATGTTCAATTTTTTCCGTCGTAGGACGTAAAGAAACTGCAATTTCTTTGGTGTTATAATCCGCCTCTTGGGGCATGGAAAATTGCATGGTTAAAAAAGCCAAATGCAACACAGCAGCAAACGCCAATGCAGTTGCAAATATGGGATCTTTCCACCACTCTTTCATCAAGGGCATGAACGTTATTTTTTTCAGCATCACATTAAACCGACAATTTGCCGCATTCCCCAAACTGCTTAAAACAGTATAAAATAAAACTCGTATTCATTTTTTGATGAAAACGAGAAATCCATCAACACATAGATAATGCACAATTAAAATCATGAAAATGGTGCAATTTATTTTGCTAAACTGCAAGATCAAAACCTTGTGTTTTTATAGAAATCGACAAGATAAACATCGTTAAAAAACATAATTTGTCAGGATGCACTTCTTATGCAAACGCTAGTTTCCAATATCGCTAAACGTATACGCCAAGTGTACCAAAAAGCTGAAGGATTTATTGAAGATGAGCGTGAATTCCCAATGTCTCAAGTGTTTTTAAATGCGACATTTCAGCGCTTTGTGACCGATAATGTGAAAATGCTCAAAGACTTGCATGCTGACCTGCATGATGACTGGCTTCGACTGTATGCCACATTGGATTATAACGGGCTGATCATAACACTCTCTGTTGATTTAAAACTGGTACAGATGGAACTCAACAAACAAACGCAATTGATCGTATTTGAACAAATTAGTGATACACAAGTGATTGAAGCGAAGTATCCAAATGTTCTGTATAAGATGGGCGTGCGCATGGCGTTATGGTTCTATCAAAAAGTACTCAACCAAGATCCATTGGGTATGATTTTGGAAAAGCTCAATGTGATCAAAGTTAAAGATGATTTACTGTATTTAGACCTGAATCGCTGGCTCGGTAAAAGTCGATCAATTATCGACACACTGGGCAAAGTCCATGTCAACCATGCTGTTTTACGTGAGGCCGAATTGGTGGTGATTGGTAATGTTAATTTAACCGCATTGTTCACCAAGATGTCGCAAGAACGGATGGAAGACTGGGATGATTCAAATTTAAAAGACGATGAAGTCACGCCTATAAAGCAAAAGGAAAGCTAGACTTATCCTGTACTTAGACATCTTGAACTTATAAAAACGCTACACAATATATACATTAGGCACGGATTTGTGACGTGATTCTCCACAATCCAGCCGCATAATAAACATATCAGGTGGTTTAGCCCACCGCACTTCTATTGAATAGGAAAACCATACTTATGGCACATTCAGTTTTGAAAAATTTAGGTCTTGTTGCTGGGGTATCGACTACACTGCTTTTGACTGGTTTCTCAAGTCAGTCATTTGCCATGAGTCCATTCCAAGCAAGCTACCAGTTTAATTACAACGGCAAAAACTTGGGTTCTGCAACACGTACCCTAAAACAATCTGGGAATAACTGGACGTATGTTTTCGCAGCAAAAGCTGGTGCGATGGCCTCTGCAACTGAAACCAGTCGTTTTAGTTTAAATGGCAGCCAAATTCACTCGAACAGCTTTAGCCGCAGCAGCAAAATTTTGGTGCACAACAACACCATGAACATCAATTTTAATGCTGGCGCAAAAACCATTAATACCAAAAAAGATGATAAAGCACGTTCATTTGCGTGGAAATCAGGTGTGTTAGATGAACTCAATGCTGAATTGCAAATTCGTGAAGATTTAAAAAATGGTGGTTTGAAATCGAATTACTACATTGCCGATGCCAAAGAGGTTGAAGCTCGTAAGTTCGTGAAACAAGGCACTGAAAAAGTGAAAACCACTTATGGAACTTTTGACACCGTTAAAGTCGTGATGCGTCATGACAAACCAGGCCGTCAAACGACTTTCTGGTTAGCGCCAAAACTAGATTATCTACCTGTCAAAGTTTCCCACCAAGACAATAAAACCTCTTACGGTTTATTGTTAACGGGCTATAAAGGTGCAACAAATTAATTGATTTGATCAATTTCGCTTGCATTTTTCACGGTGCTTTTTAAAATACGCTTTTGCTTTAAAAAGCACCTGCCCCTCGAGGATTCTCCCGTGCACGCTCTGGAACAGAAAATCTTAGCTGAAGGTATCGTTCTCTCTGAAGAAGTTCTGAAAGTCGATTCTTTCCTGAACCACCAAATTGACCCTGTGATGATGCAGCAAATTGGTCAAGAATTTGCCCGTCTTTTTAAAGATGCTGGCATCACAAAAATCATTACGATTGAAGCATCAGGTATTGCACCTGCAGTAATGGCTGGTCTTGAACTTGGTGTTCCTGTGATTTTTGCACGTAAATATCAATCTTTAACCTTAAAAGATGATTTGTATCGCTCAAAAGTGTTTTCTTTCACCAAACAAACTGAAAGCACGATCGCGATTTCTAAAAAGCACATCAATGCTGAAGATAAAGTTTTAGTGATTGATGACTTTTTGGCCAATGGTCAAGCGGCTTTAGGTCTTGCAGATCTTATTCATCAAGCAAGTGCTGAAGTATTGGGTATCGGTATCGTGATTGAAAAATCATTCCAACCTGGTCGTGATATTTTGCTTGAAAAAGGCTATCGCGTTGAATCATTGGCACGTGTGAAATCACTGGCGAATGGTACAGTTGAATTTGTTCGTGACTAAGTTTGTGTTCAAAAGAAAAAAGAACACATCAGGTGTTCTTTTTTTTTGCTAAAAATTTGCCATTAAGGTGACATAAAGCGCACTTTTTAACGCCTTAGTTACAAGCAGACAAAACATCGGTGTGCAAAACTCGATAAAATTCAGGAAAATCGTTGCATTTGATCGAATGGGTCAACTACTCATCTGTCAAATTACATTATGCTGCACCATAAATTCGGCCACTTTATTTTTTAAGGCTATGGAAAGTTATGAATACAGAAGAGCAAAACATGGAAACGACAGTTAAATGTCCAAAATGTGGATCAACCCATATTGAAAAGCGTAACCATGAACAAAACTTACAAAAAATTGGTGGGGTCTTACTCAGTGGTGCAGGAACTGCTGCAGGGACTGTCGGTGGTGCGGCATCTGGCGCATCTATTGGTGCTGCGATTGGTGGCGTGACTGCTGGCCCACTTGGCGTGATTATGGGCGGAACCATCGGGACTTTTGTTGGTGCAATTAGCGTCGGTATCACAGGCGGTTTTCTCGGACACCGTTTTGGTAAAAAAGCCGGCGTGATCGTCGATCAAAATATTTTTCTCGACTACCAATGTTTAGATTGCAAACAGCGCTTTGAAATTGAGCAACAGCCTGAAGACGCTGCAAAGACTTCGGATCAAGACTAATTTGGATATAAAAAAAGAGCGCATCAGCGCTCTTTTTTTATAGGTTATTGTTTTTCTAATATGTATTTCTAGTCTATTGAAATGCTATTCGAAAACCATGGCGAATCAATTATTTTGAAACATCAGTTAAAGATTTTGAGTCCACTTTAACTTGATCTTGTTTCGCTAAAAATTCTTTTTCTTCGGCTTTTTCTCTTGCGGGAAATCCATACTGTATAAACTGGCATTGCCGTACACAAGGAAGATGCAGCCAATACGGAACACAGGAAAGTCATTAGAAAATTAACAATAGACATCACCCCCCCTAAGAAGAAATTTAAATACAAATCATGTAATCAAAAAATAAAAAATCGCGCCCAAAGACAGAGCAATATTCGACTCGAAACCATCACTGAGCAGGCTGTATTTAAAAACTTTCAATATATTGTTGATATCATTTATTTTTAATATTTCAGTAATGGTTCGACAGATTTATTTTTATATTTTGGGCGGTATACAACGACATAAATAAAAAGACGTCACACGTAAATAAAGCAAGAAAAGTGCAATATTTAAGCCTTTTCTTGCTCGTTCGCTACAAAGTTAGCGCAACTTCCTAGATCAAGTAAGTATCAAATCAACTTTTTGACCACTTCGCCTAGGCGTTTACCCTGCTCTTCACATAAGTTTCGCTCATCTTGACTCAATGACTGATCATGGCGCGGACCACTGACATGGCTTGCACCATAGGGCGTACCACCCGTTTTGGTATTCGATAATGCAGGATGGGCATTACTTAAACCCATAACCATCATTCCATGATGGAACAAAGGCGGCAGCATGGTCAGCAAAGTACTTTCCTGTCCGCCATGCATTGAACCTGAACTGGTAAACACACAGGCAGGTTTACCATGCAATGCGCCATTGAGCCAAAGCGCTGTGGTTTGATCCCAGAAATATTTCATTTCCGACGCCATATTGCCAAAACGTGTCGGTGAACCAAGGGCTAAACCTGAGCAATGCGCTAAGTCATCTAAGCTACAGTAAATATCGCCTTCGGCAGGAATACTGGGCTGCACGTCAGTCACCACAGCGGATAAATTTGGAACGGTTCGTATTTTTACCGCCATTCCAGACGCTTCAATTCCATTGGCAATCAAATGTGCCATCTCACGTGTTGAACCATATTTGCTGTAATACAGCACTAGTACATAAGCTTGCGTCATTTTTATAAATTCAATGAAAAAAGAAAACTATACGGTATTTTTCCTATTTTTTGGTTAAGCTAAGTGATGAAAATTGCATAAACATGACTAAAATAACTCGAGACTTGAACGAATGATCGAAGCATTTTTAAAAAAACTTCCCTTTTACGACAAGAAATGGTTTCAGTTTGTTTTATTTATCATTCGACGTTTTGAAGCCGATCGCTGCCGTGAACAAGCAGGATCATTAACCTATACCACCTTGTTTGCAGTGGTACCCATGTTGACCGTATTCTTGGTCATCATCTCCTCAATTAAAGCTTTAGAACCTGCTCGTCAACAGCTTCAACAATTGATTTATAGTAATTTCCTACCGAAAACGACGATTGCTTTCGATAAAGCTCTAAATGCCTTCACCGATAAATCCAGTAACCTGACTGTTATTGGTGTACTGTTTTTATTCATTACCACAGTTATGATGCTGACCAGCATTGAGACAGTATTTAACCGAATTTGGCGGGTGCGTGAGACACGTGGCGGCATTATTGGCTTTATGCGCTATTGGACTATTATCTCATTAGGCCCAATCTTACTGGGTAGCGCATTTGTTGTGTCATCTACCTTGGCCTCTATGAATGTCCTCAGCAATAATTTTGCCGGCTATGAACTGGATGGGGCTTTTCTGCTGTGGATCTTGTCTTTTTCATTGACCATTTTAGGTTTTTTCATTCTGTATTGGACGATTCCCAACCGCAGTGTGCCGATTAAGGCGGCGCTGATCGCGGGTGTCTTTAGTGCGGTGGTCTTTGAACTGCTCAAAAACCTCTTTGGCTTTGTCATGTCAAATTTCACCAGTTATCAAATCGTTTATGGTGCATTTGCTGCGGTGCCAATTTTCCTGCTTTGGATATTCCTTTCATGGAATATCGTGCTGATTGGGGTAGAAATTAGTTATGCACTGACCGCTTTCAATTCGGGCAACGACCAAAAACGTCATCCTGTTATTATGTTGATGGATTTGCTTGAATTATTTTATAAAAAGCAAAAACTCGGTCAGAGCGTGACAGAAACAGAAGCACTTGAGGTTTTAGGGCGTGACGAAATCGGCCGCCTGCCAAGCTATATTTTATTGTTTGAAGAGCAACACCTGATTAAACGTACAGATGATGATCATTATGTTTTAGTTCGTAATTTAACCCAAGTGGACTTTTGGAGTTTTTACAGTAAGCTGCCCTATCCGCTCCCTAAACGGCAAGATTTAGGTCGCGTCGATCCAGATGATTTTTGGATGGAAAAAATTGGGCCGCAATTGGTCGAATCGGATGATTATCTTGCGGCCAAACTCTCGATTCCACTTGCGACTATTTTTGAAGAAAAATAAGCGTAAATAAAAAAAGGAGAGCCGTAGCTCTCCTTTTTTATTTATACATGATCTTAGGTCGCTGTGCGCTGACGTCCCATCAATTTAGCTAACCATCGATGCAAGGTTACCGTCATCACCCCGACCATTACTAAGGCCGTCCCCAAGATAAAGTTCAGTTCAATCGTTTCGTTTAAGATCAATACAACAAAGACCAGACCAAAGATTGGGGTAAGGAATGAAAATACGCCCAGACCATTGGCCAGATATTTACTTAACAGCCAAAACCACAACATGAGGCTGAAAAATGAAATAATGAGCACATGAAAAATCATGCTGCTGATGGACAATACGGTCCAATGTACAGTCATTTGTCCTGTCAGCCACGCCACAGGTAATAAAAACACACAACCACCAACTAACTGATAAAACAAGGTCTGAGTCGGAGGTGCATCAGAGAGTTTGGTGAGTCTTAATGAAATGGTGGTCAAGGCCCACATCACCCCAGCAAGTAATGCCATCGCATCACCCAACGGGGCTTGAGTGTTGACTGTAGTACTACTTTCACGTCCCATAAACGACAGTACTATTCCTGAAAAGGCAATAAAAATACCGACCCATTGGATCGCTGTAAGCTTTTCTTCAGGCAACTTCCAATGTAAACCTAGTGCCACGAATATCGGTGCGGTATAGAGCAAGACAACAGTATGTGATGCAGAGGTATAGCGCAGGGATTCTGCCACTAAAATAAATTCAGCTGAAAATAAAAACGCCAACCAGATACCCGGTAGCAAGTATTCGCGTGTATATAAATGTGTTCCCGGCTTGAGACGAATCAGTGGAAAGACCAACAGCGCAGCCAAACCCGACCGAATGGCAATTTGCATGATCGGCGCAATATCAACCGCGGCCAATTTCAAAATGACCTGTTGAATCCCTAAAATCATGCACAAAATAATCATCAGACCAGAAGCTTTTGCATCTAGCGCCTTACGCTGTTCCTTACTATTTACTCGGCAATACGACAAGCAACACTATAGAACTGTCAGAAATAAAATATATACTTCAAAATAGACAAGTGATCTTCTTATTCAGGCAAAATTTCTCATGCGTCATAAAGCTCGTGTAGATCATACGCAGTTGCAACAACTTCCCACCAACGATGAAATTCAAGCAGCGCTGTGGATCAGTTTTCGTGACGATCCTGCACTGTCTGTTTATCCCGTTCATGGGCATGCTTGGGGCGAGTTTGTCTATGCCTTTAATGGCGTAATGGAAGTGAACATCAATCAGATAGACTATATTACTCCACCGCCTTATGGCATTTGGCTTCCTCCACATTTAGAACACAGTGGTTTAAATCGTACTGCGGTTTCACATGGAACCTTATATGTACATGAATCGCTATGTACTCACTTACCGAAACAACCGGGGATTTTACTCAGCTCGCCCTTAGTCACTGCGATCTTCAGCCATTTGCGTCTGTTGCACCAACAAGCCGACCTCTTGGAAAATACCGCCGAATATCAACGCTTACTCCATGTGATCTTAGATCAACTACATCAAGCCAAATTGGTCAGTAGCTATTTACCGCATTCGGAACACCCTGCCCTCAAACAACTGCTTGATTATTTACATCAACATACTGCAGATCAGAGCGCGCTTGAGCAATTGGCACAGCGGATAAACATGACGGAACGTACTCTGGCACGTTATTGTCAAAAAGAACTTGGGATGTCGCTGCATGAATGGCGACAACGCCTCAAAGTCATGAAAGCCATGTCGATGCTCAACGCAGGTCAAACCGTCGAAAATATTGCTTTAGAACTTGGTTATGCCAATGCCTCGGCGTTTATAAATATGTTTAAAAAATGGATGCTTTGCACCCCAGATCAGTTTAGAAAATCTGCCTTAAAGCCCTAAATTTGTTTAAATTTAGCTATAAGGGTCTCTATAAAGTGATTCAACAATCCGCTAAGATCAAAAAATCTACGAAAAATGATAATAATTCCATTTCAAATGAATAAAAAAACCATTTTAGCGCTGTGTTTATCTGCCGTATTTTTAATGGCTTGTAGTTCCAAAGAACAGCGTGAATTTAAATCCGCGCTCAAAATAGCTCAAAGTGGTGATGCGACCGCACAAATGAAAGTGGGTGATTTATACCTCAGTGGAACGGGCACAGAACAAAATATCGAACAAAGTGTACATTGGTACAAAGCTGCTGCGGATCAAGGCACTACGGACGCATTCGCATGGTTGATGACCCAAGCTTATCAAGGTAACCCGCATGCAGATCAAGTGATTAGAAAGATGCAGCAAGATGGCAATATTTTCCTTGCACACTGGGTGCTAGACCTTGCAAAAAAGACTCATGATCCTGCTGCTGAATATACCGTTGGTTGGATGTACGACACTGGAAAAGGCTTAATTCAAGATAAGCACCAAGCGCAAATTTGGTATGAAAAAGCAGCCAAACAAAAGAATGTCGAAGCGATCAAAGTCTTGGGAAATCAACACTATTTTTCTGAACATCCTTCGTCAACACCCGACAAAGCAGCTGAATATTTAAGCTATGCCGCAGAACAAGGGCAAGATGCTGACGCGGCGATGAAAATGGCACATTATTATCATTATGACATTCGTGATGGTGAAAAAGCGCGACAATGGTATGCCAAAGCAGGTGCATTGGGAGACACCGACTCAAAGTATATGGCCGAGACCTATGAAGCATGGAAAGAGACAGGCCCTTTACAACCCAATGAACCACCGCCAAGCAGTCATGAATAGGTCAATCAAAAAAGGCTGCATTAAGCAGCCTTTTATTTATATTTAGCCCACAGATTATTTGACAAAGGTTGTCCAGATATAATCCTGATTTTTTCCTTTCAGCGTCATTTTCAACTGCTCACCTGACTGTAGTGCCGCGACACCTGCAGGCGTACCTGTCATGACCACATCACCCGCTTCAAGACTAAACACTTGGCTAATATCTGCCAACAAAGTACCCACATCAAAAATCAGCAATGCAGTATCACCGTTCTGACGCAGTTCATCATTGACATGCAAGGTGTAATGCACATTTTTCCAATCTTGAACCACCTCTTGGACATCGACCCAATCCGCAAGGATACAAGAACCATCATAAGCTTTGGCACGTTCCCACGGCTGACCTTTTTTCTTTAAGTCATCTTGTAGATCACGCAAAGTCAGATCTAGGCCCAAAGTCAAAGCTCCAACTGCTTCTAAGGCTTTGAGAGGATCAGTTTCAGCCGATAAAGGACGATCAATACGTAAACTTAATTCGCATTCATAGTGACAACTGCCCCATGCAGGATTCCATGAGATGCCTTGGTCTAATGCGGTTAATGCACTTGGCGGCTTCATAAAAAGTACAGGACGGTCAGGAATTGCATTGCCTAATTCTTTGGCATGATCTGCATAACTACGACCGACGCAAACAATTTTAGATGGACGTGACTGCATACTACTCCCTCTTTTGTTATGAATAGATTGTCTTAGTGCTGAAAAGTATTGGTAAAAATCGCTTGGTCCGCAGTATTTTTAAATGCACTTTTCGGCACAATAATCACGGTTTTATTTTTCAGTTCAAGCATATAGGTCAATTTGCCTTCAGCAAAATTTGCCACTTCAGCATAATGAAAGACATTCTTACGACCATTGGCATGAATTTCTGCATAGTCTTGAAATAAATCAATACCTTGTTCACTTTTGCCTAATTGGTATTTTACAAACTGGCGTTTAAACATCATCGGTAAAAACCAATAACGCATGATGCCTTGAAGGAGTAAAAAGAAAGCACCCAGACCAACATAGTAGGCACCGACACCATTTACACCTAAGTAAAAACCCCAGATGATAATCCCAAGGCTAATGGCTGGCGTTAAAAAACGCGTAAATTGCTTTTTGCCAAAAGTTGCTAGTGCAAAACCATCCTGTGATTCTTCTAGATTTAAAAAATAGCGCAGCGATAATGCAGGTAGATTTTCAGACATAAGCGTATGAATATTTAAAAATGAATTGCGCTAAATACTACACCACAATTCAAACTTGCTTCATGCTTTTTAATGGTCGGTTGTAACACTTCACTACTTCCCTTCCATCTAGAAATACGTTAAAAACAGCAACAAATAAAAGATTGCATACGCAGGATGTGACATGCAGATAACAAAAATAATTATGGTGCTGATGTTTTTGACTGGACTGAGCATATCGACCAGTTGGGCCAAATTCGTTCAATGGCAACCCCAGATCCCCAGTAGTTTGGACTTGTTTAATGGCAATGCCAAAGCCTTGGCAAATCTTGCCGGTGATCACATCGTGATTTTTGCACATCCTTCACAGCAAATTAGTCTACCCACGATGAAAGCAGGTAAAAAAGTCATTGGTAAATTTCAAAGTGCCGCCGTGGTTGTCCCAACCAACAGCAAAAATGTGGCGAGATTACTCAGTAATTATCCAAACTACGCCGGCTTATTTCCCACGCTAAAATCTGCTGAGGTTTTGCAACAGCAAGGTTCAACCAGCCAAGTTGAATACCGCATCCATATCCCGACACCTATTCCGGTTTTAAACTTTAAAGAAACCGTGGTGATGCAGCACCAAATTGATCACAACAGCATTAATAGTTTGGTTCTACAAGCACCGGTGCCCTTTGGTGCAGGGAAAATTGAATGGTTTGAGATCGATGCACAACACACCTTGATTAGTGTGACCCAATGGGGCGATTTAAATCAGCCCAAAGGTTTTTTGTTTAGCAAAATATTAAATGCCTTACCCGATGCCAAATTAGGGATTCCTGCGGGAACCAATGGTTTTTTACTCGAATCATTACAGCGCCGATTTAAAGCCTTTAGTAGTGAAACTCTCGCTGCAAATCAATTGCCTGAACTCAAATTAAATGCCTCTCAACTCGACAAAGTCACCCAATTAAGTCAAAGCTCGAAAGAACCTGTGTCCTTTATTTTGGCAGCGCAGCGCGTTCCCTTTGGGCAAAATTATGAATTGATGCGCTTTAGCACCAGTTTTCAATATTATGCACAAGAGCCTTCGAGCTTACAGCGCTGGATTAATGTGTCTTCGTTCAAGCACTTATTTCCAAGACAAGTTAAACATATGCAAGTGCAGAAAATTAATCCGCACCTCATGGATGCCGACTATAAAATTTCGGTGGGTTTAGGTGTGATCAATATTCCATTTGATTTTAAAATGCGTTTTAACTATCCCGACTTACTGCAAAATCAATATACCGCAACCGGTGGAGACCTAAAGTTTGTCCGAGGTGCAATGCATATTCGCCCCTTACAACAAGGTTCGTTATTACAATTGACCAGTGCGATGAAGATTGATGACAAAGCGCCTTTTTTACTTCGTGCTATGCGCAGTATGCCGTATCACGACATGCTGCCGGCTTTAGGCGGCAATACAGTCTTTGCACTCAAAGTTAAACAGAAGTTAAATTAGAACCTTAATTGATAAGCTGAATTTATTGGTTTTAGCTATATTTCAGACACAAAAAAACCGCAACATGTGCGGTTTTTTCAATCTTGATCAAGTTGGTGCGCTCAGAGAGATTCGAACTCCCGACCCCTTAGTTCGTAGCCAAGTGCTCTATCCAGCTGAGCTATGAGCGCGACGTCTTGATGAGGCTCATTATACGTGATTTTTATTTTTTGTTAAGAGCTTTTTCATATAAATTTAACCAAACGCACAGCAAATAAACAATTACCCTTTAAACACGCTAAAAATCAGCCAGATTTACTTTTTTAATGGCTTTTTCATCACAAGTTTGGAATTTAAACTTAGCAATACTCATGTATAAATGCTCAAGATAGATAACAAATCTATCGCCATCATTGAATCGCGGCTTTAACTCACTCAATTCTTTTTTAAACTTAGATTTAAAAAAATTGCATCACTATGAATATCTGAAAAAAGGGTTATCTATAGAAGATAAGCAAAATTGAAATTTACTGATGGGTAGTTTTATGAAATAGAACGCTTAATAGAATCCAAAAAAAAGACGGCAATATCAAAGCGATAAATCACAAGCACAAAAAAACCGCAACATGTGCGGTAATTTTTTCAAGTTGGTGCGCTCAGAGAGATTCGAACTCCCGACCCCTTAGTTCGTAGCCAAGTGCTCTATCCAGCTGAGCTATGAGCGCATTACTTGTGTGCCAATTTAGGCGATACGTTACTGTTCGGTTTACTTATTGGTGCGCTCAGAGAGATTCGAACTCCCGACCCCTTAGTTCGTAGCCAAGTGCTCTATCCAGCTGAGCTATGAGCGCGACATAAGTAAATCGTGGCGGTGAGAGAGGGATTCGAACCCTCGATACAGTTGCCCGTATGCATCCTTAGCAGGGATGTGGTTTCAGCCACTCACCCATCTCACCGTAACGTGCCGCCATAATACAAAGATCATGATACGACTGCAAGCACAGTCGTTATATTTTTTTCATTTTTTTACTCAATTAGATATTTTTTAAACGATTTTCAAAAAATTAGTGCAAAATTAGTTCAGCACACACTGCTGTCCCCTACATTTCAGCTTTAAACATTATAAAATATCGGCATAAAACACTTTATTGCAATCAATTGCGTGCAGTATCTGCTTGCATGACTTATGCTAATCCTAATCTTCTGATTTGAAGCCAAATACATTATGAAAAACTGGGTCGACCCTGAAGCAAAAGCTGAAGCCGAACGTTATGACAATCCAATTCCAAGCCGTACTCTGATTCAAGAGACGATTGAACAACTGAAAACTGCAATGTCGCATGCCGATCTTGTAGAACATTTTGAAATTGCCGATCAAAAAAGTATTGATGCACTGAGTCATCGTCTGATTGCGATGGTTCGAGATGGTCAGTTGATGAAAGACGGATTTAAGTTCCAGCTTGCAGCTGAGCAACCGACTCATGAAGCAACGGTTTATATCAACTCAAAAGGTTTAGGCACAGCCAATATTAGTGGTGAAGATGACCTCTTACTTCCTGAACGTGAGTTGCGTCAAGTGTTTAATGGTGACCGTGTTAAAGTCCGCCAAACGTCGATAGACCGTAAAGGCAAAGCATGGGGCTTTATTACTGAAGTTCTACAGCATCGTGTCAAAGAAATTATCGGTAAAGTGTCTGAATATGAAGGTGAATATTTTATTCAGCCGGCAAATCCCAATGCACACCAACCGATTACGTTAGAAAGAGAATTAATCGAGCATGCCAAAGTCAAACTCGGCGACTCTGTGCGTATTGCGATTGACAGCTACCCAACCAAAGAGGAATTTGCGACAGGTCATATTGTTCAGTCGATGGCTGATAAAGCAGACACTGAAATTATTATTCCACAAACCATTTTAGAATTTGGTTTACCTTACGAATTCCCTGAAGCGGTACAACAAGAAGCCGACAGCTTTAAAGAGCCATCAGAACAAGACCGTGAAGGTCGTGTCGACTTACGTGATTTAGCGCTTGTCACCATTGATGGTGAAGATGCCCGCGACTTCGATGATGCCGTGTATGCGGAAAAACGTCCGGGTGGTGGTTATCGTGTTGTGGTGGCAATTGCCGATGTCAGCCATTATGTACGTCCGGGTAAACCGCTGGATGACGAAGCTCAAGAGCGCGGTACATCGGTGTACTTCCCTCATTTTGTATTGCCGATGTTGCCTGAGGCGCTGTCGAATGGTTTATGTTCTTTGAACCCACACGTAGACCGTTTATGTATGGTCTGTGATTTAAACTTATCTCGCGCGGGTCGTGTCACTAAGTTTGAGCTCTATCCGGGTGTAATGCATTCAAAAGCTCGTTTGACCTATACTCAAGTGGCCGAATATTTTGAAGGTAATAGTCAAGCCATTCCTGAAGACCGTGATGTACGTAAATCGGTCAATACCTTATTCCAATTGTATCAAGTGTTGAAAGGCTTACGTGCTGAACGCCACGCGATGGAATTTGAAACCGTTGAAACTTATATGACCTTTGATGAGCTAGGCGGTATTAACGAAATCCTACCGCGTAGCCGTAATGATGCACACAAACTGATTGAAGAATGTATGTTGCTGGCAAACGTCGCAGCGGCAGAATATGCATTAAAAAATGAAATTCCAATGCTGTACCGTGTGCATGAGCCACCTGAGTTTTCACGCATTCAAAAGGTTCGTGATTTTGTGAAGTTATTGGGGCTACCATTCCCTGAACAGCCGACTCAAGCTGACTATCAAGCCGTGATTGATGCCACCAAAGACCGTATTGATGCTCCAAGTATTCATGCCGTTTTACTCCGTTCAATGATGCAAGCTTATTATGGCGCGAACAATGCAGGTCACTTTGGTTTGGCCTACGAAGCGTATACACATTTCACATCTCCAATCCGTCGTTATCCAGACTTGTTACTTCACCGTGCCATCAAAGCACAATTAAAGAAAAAACCTTACCCAATTTCTGGCGCTTCGCTGGATGATGCTGGTGAACACTTCTCTGCGACTGAGCGCCGTGCAGATGAAGCATCACGTTCTGTCACTACATGGTTGAAGTGCCATTACATGCAGCGACATTTGGGTGAAGAGTTTGTCGGCACTATCAGTGCGACTGCTGAATTTGGCCTGTTTGTAACGCTCAAAGACTTATATGTTGATGGCATGATCCACGTCAGCCAATTGGGCGATGACTTCTTTGTCTATGACCAACCGAGTCAGAGCTTAATTGGTCAATCTCGTGGTCAAGTTTTCAGTCTAGGCGATGAAGTGAAAATTAAAGTCGCTGGTGTAAACCTAGAAGAGCGCAAAATTGACTTTGAATTGATTCAACAATTGAGCCATGCAGGTCGCGCTATTCGCGCACGTGCCCCTCGTGTTGCAAAACCTACAGCCAAAGAAGAAGTCTTTTCAGAACGTAAAACCAACGCTGCTGAAGATAGAGAACAGCCCATACGACGCAAAAAATCGAAATCTAAGCCCAGTTCATTCGGTAAAAAGCCTGCTAAAAAATCTGCAAGCAAATCTGAAGCGAAGGCTAAAGATAAAGTGAAGAAAAAATCAAAACCGAAAAAGAAAAAATCCAATGCAAAATCATCTGCGGATTAAGGTTTAAATCAAGAGCGCTTCGGCGCTCTTTTTGATTCTTCAGGTCAGTGAAGACTTCTCGACCTCTGCAGAAGATGAATAATTCCTGATTTAGTCTTGATTTAACCCGCAACAAACCCTACATCTATAAATAACTCAGGATTTATATGAAGTAGAAAATATGACTTTAGAAAAGGCAACTTTGCCCGTTCCTCAATTTGATCAAATTACCTTAGATCAACTCAAAGAAAAAATTCAAAATGCGATTCAACACGGTCAACAATTTCTAAATGAACTGACAGTTGTTCCAGATTCGGTACAAAAACAACTGAATACTTTAGAACAGGTCGATGATCTTGAAAATAATATGAGTGAAGCTTGGGGCGTGCTGTCGCATCTGAACGCCGTGATGAATAATGCTGAAACTCGAGAGCTCTACCAATCTTTATTACCCAGCCTGAGTGAGTACTATACGCAGCTAGGTCAACATACAGTGTTGTATCAAACGTATCAGCATGTACATGACAACAGTGTATTCGACACGCTTCCTGCAGCACAGCAAAGCGCGATTAAACTTGCGTTACGAGATTTTAAACTTTCAGGCGTAGCCTTAGAAGGTGAAGCGAAAAAACGCTATGCAGAAATATCTGCACGACTTTCACAGTTATCATCAGACTTTTCCAATCACGTATTGGATGCCACCCAAGCCTACTTCAAACCTTTAACTGAAGCGCAGCTCAAAGGACTACCTCAAGGCAGTATTGAACTTCTGAAACAATATGGTCAGCAACGCGAACTCGAACAGGCTGTAGCCACACTCGACTTCCCGTCTTATATTGCCATTATGACCTATGCAGAAGACCGCGAAGTGCGTGAAGCACTCTATAAAGCCTATACCACACGTGCTTCTGATCAGGCAGACTCTGCTGAATTTGATAATACAGCGGTCATGGAAGAAATCTTGAAACTACGTCAGGAAATGGCTAGCCTGCTTGGTTTTAACAATTACGCTGAATTGTCCTTGGCAAGCAAAATGGCACCCGATGTGGCAACTGTAGATCAGTTCCTGATTGAACTGGCAGAACATGCGCGTGCGCCAGCAGAGAAAGAAATCGCTGAACTGAAAGCCATTGCAGCGCAAGACGGTATCACTGAGTTGCAACCGTGGGATGCCACTTTCTATTCAGAAAAACTCAAAGTTCAACAGTTTAATTTGTCACAAGAAGACCTGAAGCCCTACTTCCCTGCACCTAAAATTATTCAAGGCTTGTTCAGCATTGTAAATCGTCTCTATGGCATCAATGTGATCGAGCGTGAAGCGCCTGTTTGGCATCCCGATGCACGTTACTTTGAACTTGAAGATCAAGGCAGCGTGATTGGCGGTTTTTACTTTGACCTGTATGCACGAAGCGGTAAACGTGGCGGCGCATGGATGAGCGGCTTCCGTTCACGCATGCAAACTGAAAATGGTCTGCAAAAACCAATTTGCTACATGGTCTGCAACTTTACCCCATCTGTCGGTGAGCAAGCTGCTTTACTTACCCATGATGAAGTAACGACGCTGTTCCACGAATTTGGTCATGGCTTACATCACATGCTCACTGAAGTCGATAATATTGCTGTGGCTGGTACACATGGCGTGGCGTGGGATGCAGTAGAGCTACCAAGTCAATTCATGGAATTTTGGACTTGGGATCAAGAAAGTTTAGATTTGCTCAGTGAACATATCGAATCAAAACAAACATTACCAGCCGATCTGCTAAAAGCATTACAAGATGCGCGTTTCTTCCAGTCTGGGATGCAAACATTACGTCAAATTGAATTTGCCATGTTTGACCTAAATATCCATAAGGCCAACCCTGCTTTGGACGCTACAGGCATCCAAAAAACCTTAGATGAGATTCGTCAAAAATATGCAGTTGCACCCACCACTTCGTACAACCGTTTCCAACATGGTTTCAGTCATATCTTCGCAGGTGGTTACGCTGCTGGCTATTATTCATACAAATGGGCAGAGGTTTTGGCAAGTGATGCCTTCGACCGATTCGAAAATGAAGGAATTTTTAATACTTCGACTGGCAAGTCGTTTAGACAATTTATTCTAGCAGTTGGCGGAAAAGATACGGCACTTGACGCATTTATCAATTTCCGCGGACGCGAGCCAAAAATAGATGCTTTGCTGCGTCATCAAGGTTGGACGAACGCATCTAAAAACGCTTAAACTAGGGACCTTAGTTAGATTCAAGGTAAGTATGATGACCATTAAACGACGCTTCATTGCAGGTGCAAAATGTCCAAAATGCCAAGCGATGGACCGGGTTGTCATGCTGACCTCTGGCGAAGACGAATGGATCGAATGCATTGATTGTGGTTACAGTGAAAATCGACCGACTCATGTCGATCAACCTGAACAACCCGCCGTGCCAGACGATATCGGTGTGATCCAATTTAAGCCACGTCAGCCTAAATAAAAATTAAGGTCAAGCAATGACAGAAGATCAAAGACATAATCCAAAATTGTTAGTTGGAATCATTGGGGGCTTAACGTTATTGATTGCTATCTTTTTTGCATATCAATGGTTAAGCAGCAGTACAGCAGATAAATCTGCGCTTCAAGAAGAAATGGTCGCTGCACCGGCTAAACCGCCTGTTGCAACCCCTGTCCAATCTGAAACTGAAGCATCAGTCCCTGTCGCAGAGACTGAAACCCTTAAATTGGTCGAAGAAGACATTTTAGATGCAGCTGTGCCTGAAAATGCCTCTTTAGCCAAAGAGGAAATTGCCAAATTAGATGACATTCAACAACAATTGAATGATCAGGAGCAAAGCTTAAAACAGCAACATTCAGATGCAGATGAGCTGATTAAACTGAAAGAAGAACAAATTAAATTACTCGAAGCCCAGTTAGCACAACAAGCAAAATAACCGACTTCTGCTACACCATGCATACTTATAGGCTAGAATATCATCAGATTTTCTAGCCTTTTTGTTATGTCCACTACTACAACGCCACAAAATATCCCCAAAGCAATTGGCTTTCTCATGCTGTCAGCACTGCTTTTTTCCATCATGGGGGTTTGTATACGCTACGCATCCCACACAGTAGATAATGCCACCATCGTTTTTTTTCGCAATGCGGTTGGCTTATTGATCTTTTTACCCCTGATTTTGCAAAAAGGCAGCACATTTTTTAGAACTGAAAAACTGTGGATGCATACATGGCGTTCAATCGTAGGCTTGGTGGCAATGTATGGCTTTTTTTATGCCATTGCCCACTTAAAACTCTCCAATGCCATGGTCTTCACCTATTCCTCGCCGATCTTCATCCCCTTAATTGCATGGTTATTTTTAAAAGAAAAAATGACCCTGAGTATGCTCATTGCCGCAGTCATTGGTTTAATCGGCGTGCTCTTCGTCGCAAAGCCCGATGCAGGAATGTTTAATCAGTTATCACTGATCGGACTAACCGCAAGCTTCTTGGCAGCCATGGCATTTGTCACTGTCCGTGCCCTTACAGCAACCGAGCCGCCTGAACGCATCGTGTTTTATTTCTGCTTTTTTGGCACGCTCATTTCCATGATCCCGATGTTCTGGCTCTGGCGTCCCTATAGTTTAAAAGAGTTAGCTTTTCTGATTACAGCGGGGCTTTTGGCCAATATCAGTCAAATTTTTATGTCCAATGCCTATAAGCTTGCACCCGCAGGTCAAATTGGTCCCGTCAACTATATAGCGATTATTTTTGCCGGTATTTGGGGCTTTACACTGTGGCAAGAATTGCCAGATATTTACAGCCTATTCGGCTTTGCTTTTATATTTTTAGCGATTTTGCTTTGTAGTCCGATCCTACAAAATAAGTTTAAAAAGTCATAATAGTCTCATTCATTTACCATCAAATGCGAAGTATCTTACTCAATAAAAAAAGCACCCGAAGGTGCTTTTTTAATGGCTTACCACTAACTTATTGGTACCAACCAAACAGTTTCAGAATATAAGGAGCATAAGTCACGATCACCAAAGCTGGGAACAATACAAGGATCGGTAAAATCCAACGTTCATAGCGATAATAGAAATTGGTGTATTGGGCTTTTGCTTCTGCATCTGCTGCCCGTACCTCTTCATCCCCGACGGAGAGTCGTGTCAATAAGTGATTCAGCGCTACAGGTGGCGAAACATAACCGAGCTCAAAGGCAACCAAAACGATCATCCAGAAGTGAATCGGATGAATACCATTTTCATAAGCTACTGGTGCAATCGTTGCTGCAACCAAAATCACTGCCCCGAATGGATCTGTCGTCATACCAATAATCGCCAACAACAATGCGATAAAGGCCAATGAAATATAGATATTGCCCAAATGCGTTGGTAATAATTCAACGATTTCTGTCCGTTCAATCAAACCGCCGACACTTGCCGACAAGGCCATTAAGATAATTAATGCGCCAATGTGTCCAACCGTTTCTGAAGAAGCAAACCAAATTGAACTACCGAAACCACGACGGTTAGCCCCATGTCCACCATGTTCACGCATGAACTCAGAACTTTGCTCATGTTGTAAGCTGAGTTGTTCATGTGCATCTACAGTTTGCGAAGTAAAACGATCTGCAAACCAACGGTCAAACATAATGTAAACAATCAGAATGATCGGTAGAACCACAGGCGCGGTGAACTCATCCATTTGTGTATCTAAACCGTACTTGTAGAAAGCAATGACAAGCAGTGTCAGTACGATATACGGAATCACAGGAATGAACGCTTTCAGCATGCCCGGAATAGCCACTTTCGGCGATGCCACACGGAAACGTGTTTCTGCCAAGAACAGTGAAATACCCAAGAACAAGAATGCCGTGAGCCAGAACACATAGATACCGTGATCAAATAGCTCATCTGAGGTGACATGGCGGCTATCAAGCATCGAAATCAAGATAATCAATAGACATGGACGAATGACCACACCTAAGGAACCTGACATTGCAGATACAGCGAGTGCGAACTGACGACGAGAGCCAGAGTTCCACACTTCTTTATAAATAATTGCACCGGCTGCCACAACGAAGATCCCTGAAGCGCCGGTATAAGCGGTTGGAATCGCCGCAGCAATCAGAATTAACCACGTCAAAGTCTCAGGTGCTAAGTTCCATGGACGTAAAATCCCCAAGAACAAATCCATTACGCGCGTTTGGGTCAATAACATTCCGGCCCAAATAAACAGTGCAAGGTTCAGGAAAATCCCAGAGAACTCGACCAATTGCCCAAGGTAAATCCCCTGACCCATTGGATAGTCCATAAAGAAGGTAAACGCCACACCCGTAATAATCGCCATAAAGGCATATAACGGTACACTCAATAGCGCAAAACCAATATTCCCCGGCCCCGGCTCTTTCGCAGCAGGTGGTTTAAAGAACTGATAAATACTGATGAGGGTGACAATACCAAACAGGCCTAGCCACAACCAATATACCGCCAAGGTTTCTGTGGTCGATTTCACCCCAGAATTCAGGACTGAATTAAATTGGCTATACACCGAGAAGGTTAATAGGCCATTACCAATCGCCATGAATAAAGCATAAACTTTATAATCCAAGCGTGTAGTTGGCGCACGTAGACCAATATGATGGAACTTCACTGAAGCTGTAATAGCAGATACCAAAACCATCAGTAAAAGAATCAATACACGGTTTTCAGAACCAAATTTAAAGATGCCAAAGAATGTTGTTTCAATCGCACGATAAGTACGAATACTTGGATGCTCATCTAAATAAGCTTTTGCTTTGTCATAAAATTGGAATTTTTCTTCACATTGCTGTACACCTGCCATGACTGATGCACGTACATCGGATTCAGATGCTGTACCAAAAATGTCAGCAAATTCGTCAGCCGCATTGGCTTTCATTTGCGTTTGCACCATTTTATCTACATCTGGGTGGCGGTCACAATCTGGCTTGGTCGGTTCTGCACGTAAAAATGAATACTGCATCCCAATGCTTTCATTACCATACAAACGCTCACCAGTACGCAGAAGCTGACCATGAATCATCTCCCCTGTCCCGATAATCAATGTAAGCAGAAGCAAGATCAACACGACTAGAGTCGAAATCCATTCTGTCCAGACATACCTTAACAGCCCGACGATGCCGGATCTGTTTTGTGCATCATTTTGCATGAGTCTTCCTATTTTTTATTTTGGAGCCTAGCGGGGCCAAGCATCCTTTTCCTTATCGGCTCGAGAAGTTCCTTTCCCTGACCTAACTGTTTTATTATTACGTTTAAATTTGCATCAATATTCAAAACATTAAAATGACAATATGTATTTTCTTTTCGGTTTTTTTTGTCAACCCAATCACCTAAAGTGCGCTAGCGATCCCAGAAATAATTACCAATAAGATAAAACACGGCGATGACAATGCCCCAAATCACCCCCAATAAATGAGCTTCGACTAAAACGGGGCTTCCTATTAATTCAGCCGTTCCGGTGTTCCCCACGGTATTTTCCCACACCAATTTTGCCAAAATCAGCAAGAGAACAAAGGCTGCAAAATTTCGCTCCCGCTTATACATTAAATGTACGCAAGCGACTGCAACATAAGCGCCATGCAAGACACCAGATAATCCTGCATAGGCTTCAATATCGGGGAGGAAAAAATAGAAACTTAGACTGATTAAAGGAGATAAAATCAATAAAATGGCAACAAAATGCCACGTCGAAACTCTTGGAAAAATAAACGGTAAGCAGATAAAGGCCAATATATTTAAAGCAAAATGAATCCAACCGACGTGAACCCAATGCGCGGTCCATAAGCGCCAAAAGTCATGAAATAAGTCATCTTGCCAGTAGATAAAATAGTCCTTAAATACCTGTAGCGAGGCACAGATCGAAACGAATACGGCAAGAAAGACAATTTTCGGAATTAAAAATTGTGTTTTCATTTTCGCTCCTCCTGTACCTCACATTTGGACTACATGCTTTATTAATTTGTTGCAGCGCCACTCGTTTCTGTAGCACTACTGGTTTCAGCATCGCCACTAAACAAATCATCGAGTTCTGAACTATTGGCACTTTCATCCCAGAAATGTTCCATACCATCATCGCTGGTACGAACGCCTGTATGTTCAGTCCAATAACGATCTGAAATCCCTTTCACCATGCTTTCAGCCATACTATCGATGAGCTTAAATTGTGGATTAACAGGTTTTTCATCGCTACGCGCTTGTGCAAAGGTACGTAAGGCATCACGGATTTTCGCATCATCGCCACTGGCTTGTGCAGCAACTGCATATAACGCATGTGACAGTCTTACGCCTTTTTGCTCACCAATTTGCGCCGATTGTTTTAAGGTTTGGTATGGATCAGGTTTTCCATCTCCTGCACCCGGCAATAACGTCCAGATCACAGCGCGGGTTGCATTTGGTGCGCCCCAGAATTTTTCATTATTCAGACACACCATACCGCGTTCAACAATCGCAGCAATGTCTTTAGGAACGTTTACCGCCCCACCTGAGTTAATATCATTGGTCATGGCCTGTAAGCCACTTAACATTCCCAACATATACACTGTTTGGTCAATGTCGCTGTTCATTTTTGGACAGCCTTCACCTAGACTTTTCTTATACTTCTTTTCAAAACGATCTTGAAATAATTGATAGCCGGTATATTGACGCTGTGCCGCAAGTGCCGCCCAACGCTTTTGCTCAACACGGGCATCCTGTGCTTCGGTCACTTGGTTGGCTTTAGATGCACGTAAATAACGTAACTCTGCATCCAAGGCTTTTTGTTCTGCACAAATCCCTGCTGCTGAATACATCAACACTGCCACACGTGTTGGGTCTGCGCCCATATCTTTGGTGGCCATAATAGCTGGAGTTAATGAATTACCTGAATTACACACCATTTCAGCATCTTCCATGGCTAAAATGGGTGGCACAATATGTTTTTCGGTAAAACCGAGTGCAACATTAGCACCGGTTTTTACAACCTGCGAACAACCCGCGAATAATGTACTTGTTATTGCTACAACTGCCACACCCTGGCATATTTTTTGGACGCTCGACATTTTCCTGTCCTCTATAATTGTGTTTATGTCCATCACGACAAACATATCAGAAGCAAAAAATGAATAAAAGAGTATTTGCTCTAATTTGAACGACACACTGTGCCATGAATCACGCTGAATGCAATTGACTGATTTTTTACAAAGACTAAATTTTAGGCAAAAAAAAGTAGCATAGCGACGGTTCGGCACATGCTACTTATTAACTGTGAAAGCGTTTGACTGCTTATTTTTGAGTTAACTGTTCCTTCAGCACTGTTCCTAGTCGTCCTATAACAATTGCTAACACAATCGCTATTACCAGAAACATCCAAGTTGGCATCATCATGATGATTTCCTTTAACGGCTGTTGGTAAGGCTAATATATAGGCAGAGAATCACCGCACAGCTTAAAATTGTCTGACAATTTAAATATTTTGCCAATAAAATCCAATCCTGTCAGACAAGATTATTTTACCTACAAGATAAGATAATGAAATATTTGTATTTTATTGAATTTTAAAAAATAAGGCTGTCTAACAATTAGATCATTTTGGCCAATACTTTGAGTGATTTCCACTGTTTCAATGACAATTGATCGCGCCAAATAATCACCGGTTTTGCACGCGCATGCATAAAATACACCACGATATACATTTGATGATCCAAAATATGGCTAATTTGAACGCGTTGCACCGGGCGGTTCAGTCGTTGCAAAGACCAATCAGTTCCATCCAAATATTCTAGACTGGTGACGTGTAAATGCTTACGGAAAAACAGAACATAAACCACTAGCCCGATGAGAAAAAATATCCCCCAAAGCATGGGCGTTAGTAACTGATAAAGCAGCGTCATCAATACCGCAAAAATAAAAAACTGAAACGCATGCGATAAAAAACTGCGTTTCAGTTTGAATTGCCGATTATCCATGAACGTAATGTTTTAATTTTTGAATAAACGTTTTTAATTCAGGACGTGGCGGTTCACTAACTTCCATAAACCAATCCAACAAATCTGGATCTTCTGCAGCAACGAGTTCTGCAAACATGTCTTTTTCAGCTGCATCGGCTTGTAAATAGTAATTTTTGACGTAGGGATCAAAATAAACATCAATCTCTTTTAAACCACGACGTGCACGGTAGATCACTTTACGCTCTTCTAAGCTGATTTCATCAGTCATTGTCTTCCCCAATCTTTGAACCCGTCTAGTGTAACTCATCCACCCCATTGAAGTGGAGTGTTTTCACAGATTGACCGAATGCTTCATCGCATTTCCTGCTTTTGAATGTTCTGCACATTGCAGTCACTCGCTGCATCTTATAAGTTGAGACAAAGCCATAAAAATGAATAGGATATTCAAAATGCAATCTGGAGCGATTCGCCCACTCAACAACATGCTGCCACGTCAATTATTTAATGCAGAACATGATGCATTTCGTGAAACAGTACGAAAATTTTATGAAAAAGAAGTTGTGCCCAATATCGAAAAGTATGAAAAACAACAACATGTTGACCGTGACTTATGGAATAAAGCGGGTGCCATGGGCTTGCTTTGCCCGACCATGCCCGAAGCTTATGGCGGCTATGGTGTAGACCGACTCTATAGCATGATTCTGATTGAAGAGCAGGCCTATGCCATGGACTCGTCAACCGGATTTTCACTGCACTCCGACATTGTGGCCAATTACATTCATAACTTTGGCAATGAAGAACAAAAGTTGCATTGGCTGCCGAAAATGGCATCTGGCGAAACCGTGACTGCCATTGCAATGACCGAACCGGGCACAGGTTCAGACCTACAAGCCGTACGCACAACCGCTACAGAAGATGGTGATGACTATATTATTAATGGGTCAAAAATCTTTATCACCAATGGCTATTTATGTGACATGGCAATTGTGGTCTGCAAGACAGGTAATAGTGAAAAAGGTTCAGCCAATTTATCGCTAATTATCGTCGAAGCAGATCGCGTCGGTTTTAGTAAAGGCAAACCTTTAAACAAAATTGGCATGAAAGGTCAGGATACCTGTGAACTGTTTTTTGATAATGTCCGCGTCCCTAAAAGCAACTTACTCGGCATGCAAGGTATGGGCTTTATGATGCTGATGAAGGAATTGGCTTGGGAGCGCATGTTGGTTGCGATTATTTGCCAAGCAGGTGCAGAAGCAGTCTTTGCGCACACTGTTCAATACACCAAAGAACGTAAGGCATTTGGCAAGACCGTATCAAGTTTCCAAAACACCCGTTTTAAATTGGCAGAACTACGTACTGAAATCGATTTTTGTCGAGCTTATCTAGATCGCTGTATGGAACTACAACTTGAGGAACAGCTCGGTATTGACGCTGCAGCCGCTGCTAAATACAAAATTTCAGAAATGTTTTCCAAAGTCGTGGATGAATGTCTGCAGTTGTATGGTGGCTATGGCTATATGCTTGAATATCCAATTGCTCGCGCTTATATCGACAATCGTGCCAACCGTATCTATGCCGGAACCAATGAAATTATGAAAGAGCTCATTTCCCGATCTTTATAACAACAAAGCCCATCATCAGATGGGCTTTTTACATTCTTTCGATATCAACTTAAATCATTCACAAAATCACAGATCAGTGCAGTGACCAAAGCAGGTTGCTCTTTGTGCGGCATGTGATGAAGCCCTTCCAAAATCTCTAGCTCGGTATCGCCTTGTATACCCGAAAAAAGTTTCTGAGCTTGTGCTGTCGTCCCATATTCATCCAGTTCTCCATGTATGACCAAGCTTGGACACTGTACTTTTCCAACATAATGCTCGAGGTTCCATTGACGAAAACTCGGTGAGAGCCAAGTTTCCGTCCAAGCATCCAAAACCCATTGGGCTTTATCCCCATGATATTTAGCCAAGCGTTCAAGCTGTCCCTGCTGCGCAAACCCTGTTTTAGCTTCACGTATACCCGATAATGTGAGTTCTTCTACTTCATACTGTGCTGATATGGTAATCAGACCTCGACATTGTTCAGTATATTCACTGGCAATGACCACAGACATTCCTCCGCCAACACTATGCCCCATCACGATAAACTGTTGAATAGAATAATGTTGAAGTAACGCCTTAAAGCCCTGCTGTGCTTCGGTATAGACAAAATCAGTACTTAATGCATCAGGGTTCGCTGATGATTTCCCGAAGCCCAAGCGATCATACGCTATTACCGTTCTGCCAGACTCAGCAGCCAATTGCGCAGGAAAATCACGCCATAAATCCACACTCCCCAGTGAATCATGCATCAATATAATCGGGGCCAAAGTTGCATCTTTATCTGCTGTTTCAGGCTGCCAAGCTTTGGTATATAGCTCATAAGCATTTAATTTTATAAATTCTGAATGTTCTTGATTCTTCACATTAACCCTGTGTGTTTTTCCTTGTTTTCAACATCATATATTTTTCAACAAATAAAGCGCATCAAATAAAACCCTAAAGTCACACATCTAAAGCAAAAAAAGGAGCATGATGCTCCTTTTTTATGTAACTGACTTAAGAAACTAATCTGGGTTTAGCCGCCACTTGATCAGACTTTTTTTCAAATTTCAGCACTCCATCTTCAAATGAAGCATGCTTTAATTCTTTACGATCTGCCAAATAGTTATTGCTGACTTTCCACGGTGCATGTTTACCCTGTTTTGGCATCACATCTGCTGCACGTGCAATATAGCCTGAAGTCAAACTTCCCATTACGGTATCTTCTAACAACTCGGTCGCATCGCCTTGTGGAATCACTTGGTTATAACCATTTTGATCCATATAGTTAATCAATTTACAGATGTATTCAGAAGCAATATCGACTTTTAAAGTCCATGAAGCATTAATATAGCCAATAATCATCGCCATATTGGGTACATCACTGACCATAACACCACGGTACAACATATGTTTTGAGGTATTCAGTGGCTGTCCATCGATTGTGGCACTAATGCCGCCTAAAATTTGAATGTTGAGACCTGTAGCTGAAATCACCACATCTGCATCAAGATGTTTACCTGATTTCAATTGAATGCCATTTTCAGTAAAACTTTCAATTTGATCGGTTTCAACAGATGCACGGCCTTCGCGTAAAATTTTAAACAAATCACCATCTGGCACCACACAAAGGCGCTGATCCCAAGGATTGTAATCTGGGGTAAAGTGCTTCATATCCACTTTACCTTTCAACTGCAACTCAATTGATTTTAATAAAAATTTACGGAGTAATTTAGGTTGCTTTTGTGCAACAGCATAAACAGCCCGCTGTACACCGATATTCCGTGCACGGGTAAGTTTATAAGCAACATCTTCAGGTAATACTTTACGCATCTTGTCATAAATGATGTCAATAGAAGGTACTGAGGCAATATAAGTTGGAGAACGCTGTAGCATGGTCACATGCCCTGCACCGCCTTTTGCCATAGCTGGTACCAAGGTAATCGCTGTTGCTCCACTGCCAATAATCACCACTTTTTTGCCTGCATAATTAAAATTTTCAGGCCAATGTTGTGGATGAATGAAGGTACCTTTGAACTTTTCCTGCCCTTTAAACTCAGGTTGGAACCCTTGGTCATAATTATAATAACCTGTACAGCCAAAGACGAAATTTGCAACCCAAGTTTGTTGTTTCTTCTTCGCATCTTCAATAACAACAGACCATTTACGAGTCAGTGAGTCGTAATTTGCACTCACAACACGATGTTGAAAATGAATTTTTTCTTTGATCTTATATTCATCAATCACTTCAGAAAGGTAGCCTTTAATCGAAGGCCCGTCTGCAAGCACACTAGATTTTTTCCACGGCTTAAAATTAAAGCCAAAAGTTGACATGTCCGAATCAGAACGAATACCCGGATATTTAAAAAGGTCCCATGTTCCACCGAAACTTTCACGACGTTCAATAATTTCAAATGAACGATTTGGACAATTTTTTGAAAGATGCGCAGCCAAACCTACACCAGAGATCCCTGCACCTACAATGAGAATATCAACTTGTTTTTCCATGTTGTTCTTTTAACCTATCTTAGATTTATATTTATTAAATCACATTTTTGACAATGCACAATGTCAAGTTTAAGCAAAAGGCGATTTATTTTTATCTTTTAAGGACAAATTGAATAATTGTCTAACAACATACAGCCAACACAAAACTGCAGGCATTAAAAAAGGTCGGTTAAAAACCGACCTTTTTTAGAACAACGTACGCTGCTCTTCACGAAATTAGTTAACTTCGCGATCTACTAGCTCAACGTAAGCCATCGGTGCAGCATCACCTGCACGGAAGCCCGCTTTAAGAACACGTAGATAACCGCCGTTACGTTCTTTGTAACGAGGGCCAAGAACGGTAAATAATTTACCAACAGTTGCAGCTGAACGAGTACGAGCAAACGCTAAACGGCGGTTTGCTACAGAATCGACTTTAGCTAAAGTGATTAAAGGCTCAGCAACACGACGCAATTCTTTTGCTTTAGGAACAGTAGTTTTAATTAACTCGTGTTCGAACAAAGAATTAGCCATGTTTTGGAACATCGCTTTACGATGACTGCTTGTACGGCCTAATTTCACACCACTATTACGATGACGCATGGTGATAGTCCTACTTAATTAACGGCTACGATAAGCAAAGCGATCGTCCATGCGGAGGCTAGCCGGTGGCCAGTTCTCTAAACGCATGCCCAATTGCAAGCCTTTCGATGCCAGAACATCTTTAATCTCAGTCAACGATTTTTTACCTAAGTTAGGAGTTTTAAGCAACTCAACTTCAGTACGTTGAACAAGATCGCCAATGTAGTAAATATTTTCTGCTTTCAAACAGTTAGCAGAACGAACAGTAAGCTCTAGATCATCTACTGGACGAAGCAAAATCGGATCAACTTCTTCACGAGGCTCTTGAGCAACTGGTGCTTGATCTTTCTGAAGATCAACAAAAATTGCAATTTGTTGTTGCAAGATTGTTGCCGCTTTGCGGATTGCTTCTTCAGGATCCACAGTACCGTTGGTTTCAAGATCAATGATCAATTTATCAAGGTCAGTACGTTGTTCTACACGAGCGTTTTCCACTGTGTAAGACACACGTTTGATTGGGCTGTAAGAAGCATCTAATTGCAAACGACCCACTGGACGAGTTTCGCCCTCAGGGAAGCGTGAATCAGAAGTCTCATAACCACGACCTTGAGAAACTTTCAGGCGCATTTTTAATGAGCCAGAAGCACTTAAAGTACCGATCAAATGTTCAGGGTTAACCACTTCAACATTGTGTGGTAAACGAAGGTCAGCGGCTGTAACGTCGCCAGGACCTTGTTTTTCCAATGTCAGATAAGCTTCATTTTGATCGAACAGCTTAATAGACAATCCTTTTAGGTTCAGCAAGAGCTCGACGATGTCCTGCTGCAAGCCTTCCAAAGTACTGTACTCGTGCTCGACACCTTCAATCTCTACTTCAACCACGGCTGCGCCAGGTAAAGAAGACAAAAGGATACGACGTAAAGCATTACCAAGAGTATGACCAAAGCCACGCTCTAATGGTTCTAGAATAACTTTTGCCGAGGTCCCGCTTGCCGCTTCGACCTTAATCGCTTGCGGAGTTAGAAACTCATTTGCAGTACGCGTCATTATTGCTACCTCAAGGATTATTTAGAATACAATTCTACAATCAAGCTTTCGTTGATTTCAGCAGGTAAATCAGAGCGATCTGGTGCAGCTTTGAATGTACCTTCCAATTTAGAATGATCAATTTCAATCCAAGATGGAATGCCACGTTGAGTCGCTAACTCAACTGCGTTTTTAATACGCAATTGTTGTTTAGCACCTTCGTGAACCGCAACAACGTCACCAGCTTTAACTTGGATAGACGCGATGTTAACACGACGACCATTTAAAGTGATTGAACGGTGAGATACAAGCTGACGAGCTTCTGCACGTGTAGAACCAAAACCCATGCGATAAACAACGTTATCTAGACGGCTTTCAAGAAGTTTCAACAAGTTTTCACCTGTTGCGCCTTTAACACGAGCAGCTTCTTTGTAGTAGTTACTAAATTGACGCTCTAAAACACCGTACATACGACGTACTTTTTGTTTTTCACGTAATTGTAGTGAGTACTCAGATTGTTTGCCGCCACGAGCGCCACCATGTTGGCCAGGTGCTTTAGCAGCTTTTTTTGTTTTGACGTCAAATGGTTTAACGCCAGATTTTAATTGCAGGTCTGTCCCTTCGCGGCGAGAGAGTTTGCATTTTGGACCAATATAACGAGCCATGAATGTTTCTCCTTACACGCGACGTTTTTTAGGTGGACGGCAACCGTTGTGCGGGATTGGCGTCACATCGGTAATGCTGTTAATTTTATAACCCACTGCACCTAAAGCACGAACCGCAGATTCACGACCTGGACCAGGACCTTTTACAAGGACATCCAAGTTTTTCAAACCGTAATCTAAAGCAGCTTTACCAGCAACTTCAGCAGCTACCTGAGCAGCAAACGGAGTTGATTTACGTGATCCACGGAAGCCTTGTCCACCAGAGGTAGCCCAAGCCAGTGCATTACCTTGACGATCGGTAATAGTCACAATGGTGTTATTAAAAGAAGCGTGAATGTGTGCAACACCTTCAGAGACGGTACGAGTGACCTTCTTGCGTGTGCGAGTATCTTTAGCCATCTTTTAGCTTCCAGAAATCTTATTTCTTAATAGGTTTGCGCGGACCTTTACGGGTACGTGCGTTAGTTTTGGTGCGTTGACCACGGACAGGCAAGCTGCGACGATGACGAAGACCGCGGTAGCAGCCTAAATCCATTAAACGTTTAATGTTCATGGAAATTTCGCGACGTAAATCACCTTCGGTAGGAACCTTAGTAACTTCTGCACGAATCGCATCAAGCTGAGCGTCATCTAATTCACGAATTTTAGTTGTTGGTGCAATACCAGCAGCAGCTAAGATAGCTTTTGCAGTGTGGCGACCAATACCAAAAATGTACGTTAGAGAGATAACAGCATGCTTGTTATCCGGAATGTTTACACCGGCAATACGAGCCATTCAATTTTCTCCAAAAAGGCAGTTAAGATAATCAACCGCCCGACAAAATCTTTGAGGGGCGGATAATAACCTAATTAGCCTACTGAAATCAACAGGTCTTGATCAGATTAACCTTGACGCTGCTTATGACGAGGTTCTGCGCTGCAAATTACGCGAATAACCCCATTACGACGGATAACTTTACAGCTACCACAAATTTTCTTTACAGAAGCTTGAACTTTCATAATGAAACCTCTAAGTGCGCTTATCCTTTCGGATGAGCAGTCGTTTTACGCATTAACGATTGATTGTCATATTGATGCGATGTGAGATGAGCTTGAAGCTGAGCCATAAAGTCCATCACCACCACCACTACGATCAGTAAAGACGTACCACCTAAGCTAAATGGAATTCCAAATGAACTTTGTAGAATCATCGGCATTAAACAGATGATTGTGATATAAACCGCGCCAATAAAAGTCAAACGATTCAAAATATGATCTAAATAGCGTGCAGTTTGCTCACCAGGACGAATACCCGGCACATAAGCACCACTACGTTTTAAATTCTCTGACACTTCTTTCGGGCTAAATACTAGCGCAGTATAGAAGTAACAGAAGAAGATAATTAATGCACCAAATAGCACCAAATACATCGGTTGACCCGGCGACAATACGAGTGCCAAATCTTGTAGGCCACGTTTAATCACGCCAGCATTTGGATCTGCACTGCCTACCCATTGCCCTAAGCTCGCTGGGAACAATAGCAATGAACTAGCAAAAATTGCAGGAATCACACCCGCCATATTAATTTTTAATGGCAAATGTGTTTGCTGGGCAGTAAATACACGACGACCTTGTTGTTTTTGAGCATAGTTTACCGGAATACGACGCTGCGCCTTCTCAATAAACACAATTGCTGCTAACACTGCAACAGACAGCAATGCAAAAATTGCAAGACCAATTAAACTTGATTGGCCATTATCTACTGAGGTTAAAGATTGCAGAACCAAGTTCGGCAAACCAGCAACAATACCAGCGAAGATGATCATGGAAATACCATTCCCTACTCCACGCTCTGTAATTTGCTCACCTAACCACATCAGGAACATTGTACCTGCAACTAAAGAAGTTACAGCAGGAACGTAAAAAGCAAGTCCACTAGTCAAAGTAATATTTTGACTAATCAGACCTGCACACATCCCAACAGCTTGCACAAGTGCAAGAAACAATGTGCCTTGTCGCGTATATTGATTGATCTTACGCTTACCTTGTTCGCCTTCTTTCTTTAAAGCTTCCAGCGAAGGAACAACCGTAGACATTAACTGCACAATAATCGATGCAGAGATATACGGCATAATCCCAAGAGCAAGAATTGACATACGCTCTAATGCACCACCTGAGAACATGTTAAACAAACCAAGGATCGTACCTTGGTTTGCATTAAACAGATTCTCTAGTGCGGCATTGTTAATGCCCGGTACTGGAATATGTGCTCCCAGTCGAAAAACCAACAACGCCCCGATGAGGAACATCATACGGCGGATAATTTCACGATATTTCACATGAAAAGGCTGGCCTTTCATCATGTTAACATGACCTGTCGAACTAGGAGTCATAGACACTGGGGATTACTCCTCGACTTTACCGCCAGCAGCTTCAACAGCAGCTTTAGCGCCTTTAGTCAATGCAACACCTTGAACAGTGAACGCACGAGTAATTTCACCAGAAAGTACGATACGTGCACGTAACATATCTTTACGCACAACGTTAGCAGCTTTTAAAGTTTCAAGAGACACGATGTCGCCTTCAACTTTAGCGAGTTCTGATAAACGTACTTCAGCAGTTTTCAAAGCCATTTGGCTAGTGAAACCGAATTTAGGTAAACGACGATATAACGCAGTTTGACCACCTTCGAAACCAGGACGTGTACCACCGCTCTTACGTGAGTTTTGACCTTTGACACCACGGCCACCAGTCTTACCAACGCCAGAACCGATACCACGGCCTAAACGTAGGTTGTCACGCTTAGCACCTTCTGCAGGTGCAATTGTATTTAAACGCAGAGTCATGGCTTATTCCTCTACACTAACCATATAGTAAACTTGGTTGATCATACCACGGTTAGAAGGCGTATCTTGCACTTCAACTGTATGACCAATACGACGCAGACCTAAACCTTTAAGGCTAAGCTTGTGATTTTTCAAGCGATGCGATGAAGATTTAGTCTGGGTAACTTTAATCGTTTTCATGATTGATTACCCTTGAATTTGTGCTACTGATAAACCACGTTTCGCAGCAACTTTCTCAGGAGAAGTCATATCACGCAAACCGTTAAAAGTTGCGTTTACTACGTTAGCAGCGTTAGTAGAACCATAACACTTAGTTAATACGTTACGTACACCTACAGCTTCTAAAACTGCACGCATAGCGCCACCAGCAATTACACCAGTACCTTCAGAAGCAGGTTGCATGTAAACGCGGCTTGCACCGTGACGAGCATTGATAGGGTGCTGAACAGTACCGTCAACAAGGTCAACAGTAATCATGTTGCGACGAGCAGCTTCAAGTGCTTTAGAAATAGCAGCTGGAACTTCACGTGCTTTACCACGACCAAAACCTACGCGACCATTACCATCACCCACAACAGTTAATGCTGTGAAAGAGAAGATACGACCACCCTTAACAACTTTGGCTACACGATCAACGGCAACCAGCTTTTCAACAAGACCTTCGTTTTGTTCAACTTTAGCCATGATTAGAACTCCAAGCCGTTTTCACGAGCAGCATCAGCCAAGGCTTTGATACGACCATGATATTTGAAACCAGAACGGTCAAATGCAACTTTAGTTACACCAGCCGCTTTAGCACGTTCTGCAATTAAAGCACCAACTTTCTGAGCCGATTCAACGTTACCAGTAGTACCAGCACGTAGAGTAGCGTCTAAAGTAGAAGCTTGCGCTAATACTTTGCCACCATCTGCAGAGATAACTTGAGCATAGATGTGACGCGGAGTGCGGTTTACACACAAACGAGTCGCACCCAATGCACGGATGTGCAAGCGTGTGCTTTTCGCACGACGCAAACGGGATTGTTTCTTTTCGTTCATAAGAACCTCGCGCCTTATTTCTTCTTAGCTTCTTTACGAAGTACAACTTCGTCAGAATAACGAACACCTTTACCTTTATAAGGCTCTGGCGGACGGTAACCACGGATTTCTGCAGCAACTTGACCTAATTTAGCTTTATCAGCTGATTTAAGTACAATTTCAGTTGCAGTAGGAGTTTCTGCAGTTACACCTTCAGGAAGGTTGTAGTCGATCGGGTGAGAGAAACCAAGGTTAAGGTTAACAATGTTACCTTTAACCGCAGCTTTATAACCAACACCGATAAGCTGTAACTTACGTTCGAAACCTTCGTTAACACCTTTTACAAGGTTGTTAAGCACAGCGCGAGCAGTACCAGCCTGCATCCAAGCATCTTTAGATTCAGCTTTAGGAGCAATAACTAGAGTACCGTCTTCCTGTTTTAGCTCGACCAGCGCATGCAGGTTGAAAGACAATGTACCTTTGCTGCCTTTCACTTCGACCTGCCGGCCGTTCTGAGTAACTGCAACACCGTTAGGTACAGTTACTGGGGCTTTAGCCACACGAGACATGAGGAATCACCTATTAAGAAACAAAAGCAATAACTTCACCACCGATACCTGCAGCACGTGCAGCGCGATCAGTCATGATGCCTTTGCTTGTAGAAACAATTGCAATACCTAAACCTTGCTTAACGCTAGGAAGTGCATCTTTACCGCGATATTGACGTAGACCAGGACGGCTTACGCGTTTCACAGTATCGATAACTGGTTTGCCTTCGAAATATTTTAAAGTAATCGTTAAAGTCGCTTTGCCTTCATTGTCAGCAACAGCTACATCAGCGATATAACCTTCTTGTTGAAGTACGTTAGCAATCGCAACTTTCAACTTTGAGTTTGGCATAGAAACAGTTTGTTTCTTTGCCATTTGTGCGTTACGAACACGTGTTAGCATGTCGGCAACGGTATCTTGCATACTCATTTATAGTGCTCCTTACCAGCTTGCCTTAACAACGCCCGGTACATCACCTTGCATTACTGTTTCACGTAATTTGTTACGGCTTAAACCGAACTTACGGAAGTAACCATGAGGACGACCAGTTAAACCACAACGGTTACGTAGACGTACTGGAGACGCATTACGTGGTAATGCTTGAAATTTCATCATCGCTTCGAAACGTTCTTCGTCTGATGCATTTACGTTTGCGATAATTGCTTTTAATTCAGCACGTTTCGCAGCGTATTTAGCAACAGTAGCTTCGCGTTTCAATTCGCGATTAATCATACCTTTCTTAGCCATATCGACCTCTTATTTGAACGGGAAGCCGAATGCACGCATAAGCGCACGGCCTTCGTCATCGGTGCGAGCAGTCGTAGTGATGGTAATGTCCATACCACGAATACGATCAATCTTATCAAAATCGATTTCAGGGAACATGATTTGTTCCTTAAGACCCATTGAGTAGTTACCACGACCATCAAATGATTTCGCAGAGAAACCACGGAAGTCACGGATACGAGGGATCGCGATAGAGATCAAACGGTCTAAGAATTCGTACATACGTTCGCCACGTAAAGTAACTTTACAGCCGATCGGCCAACCATCACGGATTTTGAAACCAGCGATAGATTTACGAGCTAAAGTAAGTACTGGTTTTTGACCAGCAATTGCTTGCATATCAGAAAGAGCGCCATCTAACAATTTCTTGTCAGCTGATGCAGCACCAACACCCATGTTGATGGTAATTTTTGTAATGCGAGGGATATCCATCACATTCTTAACGCCCAATGTTTCTTTTAATTGAGCCTTAAGTTCGTCGTTGTAACGCGTTTTAAGTCTGGCCATTGCCTAGTCAACCTATTACTTCGCTACCGCCACTGATTCACCATTAGATTTGAATACGCGAGTTTTCACGCCTTCAATCACTTGGTAACCAACACGGTCAGCCTTTTGGGTTGTAGCATTAAAAATTGCCACGTTAGAGATATGAAGCTCAGCTTCTTGAGTTACGATGCCGCCTTCAGCGCCAGTAGCTCGGTTAGGCTTTTGATGCTTCGTTACCAAGTTAAGGCCTTCAACCTTAACACGGTCATTTGAAACAGACAAAACAGTACCTTGTTTGCCTTTTTCTTTACCTGCGATCACAATTACTTGATCGCCCTTTTTAATCTTAGCCATGAGTGCCTCTTATAGAACTTCAGGAGCCAATGAAATAATTTTCATGAACTGTTCAGTACGAAGTTCACGAGTCACTGGTCCGAAAATACGAGTTGCAATCGGCGCTTTGTTGTTGTTCAAAATAACAGCTGCGTTATCGTCGAAACGAATAACTGAACCATCTGCACGACGGATGCCGAATTTTGTACGAACAACTACAGCATTCATCACGTCACCTTTTTTAACACGTGCGCGTGGAATAGCTTCTTTTACAGTAACTTTAATAATGTCGCCAACAGAAGCATAACGACGATGTGAACCACCAAGTACTTTAATACATTGTACGCGGCGAGCACCACTGTTGTCTGCTACGTCGAGCATACTTTCGGTTTGAATCATTGCCCTACTCCAAAACCGAGCATCACCGGTCGCAATTTCGAAAGGCTCAAAGAGTACTCGAAATTGACCGATGATGCAAGAACGTTTAATTACTCAGCAGCAGCTTCAACAACTTCAACTAAAGTCCAAGACTTAGTTTTAGACATTGGGCGGCTTTCTTTGATGCTTACTACGTCGCCAACTTTAGCAACATTGTTTTCATCATGAGCGTGTAATTTAGTTGAACGGCGGATTAATTTGCCATACAACGGGTGTTGAACGCGGCGTTCGATAAGAACAACGATAGACTTGTCCATCTTGTCGCTAACTACTTTACCGGTTAACGTGCGAACTGTTTGTTCACTCATTGTCCGTTCCCCTGTTTTTCGGTAAGGAGGGTCTTAATACGAGCAATTGTCTTACGAGTAAGCGCAACTTCGTGCGATTTACCCAATTGACCAGTTGCTTTCGCCATACGAAGACGGAATTGGTTAAGCTGTTGCTCATCAAGCAAAGCTGTCAACTCTTCTACCGACTTTTCACGTAGATCATTAGTTTTCATTACATTACCGTCCGAGTCACGATAGTGGTTTTAAACGGAAGTTTTGCAGCAGCAAGCGTAAACGCTTCGCGAGCAAGTTCTTCGTTAACACCATCAATTTCGTACAAGACTTTACCTGGTTTGATTTGGCAAACCCAGTATTCCACAGAACCTTTACCTTTACCCATACGAACTTCTAATGGTTTTTCAGTAATTGGTTTGTCTGGGAAAACACGGATAAAGATCTTACCACCACGTTTAATACGACGGCTGATTGTACGACGCGCTGCTTCAATTTGACGTGCTGTCATTTGACCACGTTCAACTGATTTAAGCGCAATAGTACCAAAAGATACTGAGCTACCGCGATGTGCTAGACCAGTGTTACGGCCTTTTTGCACTTTACGGAATTTAGTACGTTTAGGTTGTAACATGGATTATTCTCCTTTTTCAGCAGAACGATCATTGCGACGACCACGACGCTCTTGACCTTCACCACGACCACGGCCACGTTTAGCTGGACGTTCTTCAGCTGGAGCTGGGTTCATGACTTGTTTCATGCCGCCCAAGATCTCACCACGGAAGATCCATACTTTAACGCCGATCGTACCGTAAGTAGTCTCAGCACGCATAGTAGCATAGTCGATGTCAGCACGAAGAGTATGAAGAGGTACACGACCTTCACGATACCATTCAGTACGAGCAATCTCAGCACCACCTAGACGGCCTGAAACTTCAACTTTGATACCTTTAGCACCAGCACGCATAGAGTTTTGAACCGCACGCTTCATAGCACGACGGAACATTACACGTTTTTCTAATTGAGAAGCGATTGCCTCAGCAACTAAACGAGCGTCTAAATCTGGGCGATCGATTTCGTTGATACTTACTTGCGCAGGAACACCCATAATGGCTGTTAATTCGCGTTGTAATTTCTCAATGTCTTCGCCTTTTTTACCGATCACGATACCAGGACGTGCAGTGCTAATAGTTACTTTAGCTGCGCCTGTAGGGCGTTCGATAAGAATATTGCTCACCATCGCATTCTTAAGTTTTTTAGTTAAAAACTCACGAACTTGAAGATCTTTTAGCAAATATTCAGCATATTGTTTCGGATTCGCATACCAGTTAGCGTTATGACGTTTCACAACACCTAGGCGGATACCGATTGGATGAACCTTCTGACCCATATCAAACCCCTACCTTAACGGTAATGTGACAAGTACGCTTAGTAATACGATCTGCACGGCCTTTAGCACGTGGCAAAATACGTTTCAGGCTCATGCCTTCATCAACGTAGATCGTAGAAACTTTAAGGTCGTCTACATCTAAACTGTTATTGTGTTCAGCGTTTGCAATCGCAGATTCCAATGCTTTTTTAACTAAAACTGCAGCTTTTTTGTTGCTGAAGTTTAAGATATTTAAAGCATGCGCAACAGATTTGCCGCGAATTAGGTCTGCAACCAAACGTGCTTTTTGTGCCGAGATAGCGGCACCGCGTAATTTAGCAGTTACTTCCATCATAGCACCTATTAACGTTTAGACTTCTTGTCAACACCGTGACCACGATAGGTACGAGTTGGCGCGAATTCACCTAATTTATGACCAACCATATGCTCAGATACAATCACTGGAACATGGTTACGGCCATTGTGTACAGAAATTGTTAGACCAACAAAATCCGGTAAGATCATCGAACGACGCGACCAAGTTTTGATCGGCTTACGGTTATTAGCCGCGATAGCCGCTTCAACCTTAGCGAACAAGTGCGCATCGACGAATGGGCCTTTTTTCAGAGAACGAGGCATTGTCAGATTCCTTTACTTGTTACTTAACGCGACGGTCGCGAATGATCATCTTAGTCGTACGCTTGTTGGTACGTGTTTTGTACCCTTTAGCTTTTTGACCCCATGGACTTACAGGTTGAATACCTTTGTTACGTCCTTCACCACCACCATGTGGATGGTCTACTGGGTTCATCGCCATACCACGTACGGTAGGACGAACGCCACGCCAGCGTGATGCACCTGCTTTACCAAGTGAACGAAGGTTGCTTTCTGAGTTAGAAACTTCACCTAACACAGCACGGCATTCAACGTGTACTTTACGCATTTCGCCTGAACGAAGACGAATGATAGCGTAAGAACCGTCACGACCCAACAATTGAGCAGATGTACCAGCAGAACGTACTAATTGTGCGCCTTTACCGATTTTAAGCTCGATGTTGTGAAGAGTAGAACCGATAGGCATGTTGCGAAGTGGTAAGCAGTTACCTGGACGGATTGGAGCATCGTTACCAGATTGAACTTGATCACCAGCGCGAAGGCCTTTAGGTGCAATAATATAGCGACGTTCACCGTCAGCATATTTCAATAAAGCAATATGAGCTGTACGGTTTGGATCGTATTCAATACGCTCAACTACAGCAGGGATGCTGTCTTTGTTACGTTTGAAGTCTACGATACGGTAGTGCTGTTTATGACCACCACCAACGTGACGAGTTGTAATGTGACCGTTGTTATTACGACCGCCAGTACGTTTTTTAGCTTCAACCAACGGAGCATATGGCGCGCCTTTGTGAAGGTGGTTATGAACCACTTTCTCTACAAAGCGACGTCCTGGAGACGTTGGCTTACATTTTTGAATCGGCATAATTTTCGTCCTTATTCCGCTGCGTTTTCAGCGGTATCGCCCAAGTCAGCCATTTCAACATCTTGGCCAGCTTTCAGGGTGACGTATGCTTTTTTAACATCAGAACGACGTCCTAATGTTTTACCAAAGCGTTTAGTCTTACCTTTAGTGATCGTTGTGTTAACTTTAACAACTTGAACACCAAATAGTTGCTCAACAGCTTTTTTGATTTCAAGTTTGTTTGCATCTAGTGCAACTTTGAACACTTGAACACCAGCAGTTTCGCCTAAAACTTGTGCTTTTTCTGAGAATACAGGTCCTTGTAGGACTTGATAGATACGTTCGTTGTTCATCCGAGTTCTACCTCAATTTTCTTAGCAGCAGCAACAGACATAACAACTTTATCGAACGCGATCAAGCTAACAGGATCGATTGCAGCAGCATCAACCACATCAACGTGTGGAATGTTGCGAGCAGCAAGATACAAGTTCTCATCAACAGCATCTGTAACGATTAATGCACGAGGTGCATTCAAGTCGTTAAGTTTTGCAAGCAATTCTTTAGTTTTTGGAGCTGCAACAGCAATCTCTTCAACTAAAACAAGGCGATCTTGACGAACAAGCTCAGCCAGGATGCATTGCATAGCACCGCGATACATTTTACGGTTTACTTTTTGAGACCAGTCTTGTGGACGAGCAGCAAAAGTTTTACCACCGCCAACCCAGATTGGGCTACGAATAGAACCAGCACGAGCGCGGCCAGTACCTTTTTGACGGAAAGGTTTTTTACCACCGCCAGAAACGTCAGCACGTGATTTTTGCGCTTTAGAACCTTGACGACCACCAGCTAAGTAAGCTGTAACAACTTGGTGTACAAGAGCTTCGTTAAAATCACGACCAAACGCAACTTCAGATAACTCAACAGCAGAGCCGGAAACAGTATTTAAATTCACGTTATTTCCCCTCAGGCCTTGATAGTAGGACGAACAGTAACGTCGCCACCAGTAGCACCAGGAACCGCGCCTTTAACAACTAGAACTGAACGTTCTGCGTCGATAGCAACGATTTCAAGACCCTGTGTAGTTACACGTTCAGCACCTAAGTGACCAGGCATTTTTTTGCCTTTGAACACGCGACCAGGAGTCTGGTTTTGACCTGTAGAACCGATAACACGGTGAGATACAGAGTTACCATGTGTAGCGTCTTGAGTACGGAAGTTCCAACGTTTAACACCACCTTGGAAACCTTTACCTTTAGATGTACCAGTAACGTCAACAATTTGACCCACTGTGAACACATCCACACCGATAGTTCCGCCAACTTCACGACCTTCAAGATCAGCTTCTGTAGCGCGAAATTCTTGAACTAGACGACCAGCAGCTACACCAGCTTTCGCAAAGTGACCTTTCTGAGCGTTAGTTACGCGAGATTCGCGACGTTCACCAGTAGTGATTTGAATCGCTTGATAACCATCAGTTTCAAGCGTTTTGATTTGTGTGATGCGGTTAGGATCAACCTCAATCACTGTTACAGGTACAGAAACACCAGCATCTGTAAAGATACGTGTCATACCGCACTTGCGACCGACTAAACCAATAGCCATGTGCATAAACCTCTAAAAAAGCGGCCTAATTAACTTAGAGCGTTAATTAACCGAAAGCCTTAACCCAAAGCGATCTGAACATCAACACCAGCTGCAAGATCTAACTTCATCAATGCATCAACAGTTTTATCTGTAGGTTGAACGATGTCGATCAAACGTTTGTAAGTGCGGATCTCGTATTGGTCACGCGCATCTTTGTTAACGTGTGGTGATGTTAAAACGTTAAAACGTTCGATACGTGTAGGCATCGGGATTGGACCACAAACTTGTGCACCAGTACGTTTTGCTGTTTCTACGATTTCTTGAGCTGATTGATCAATTAGACGGTGATCAAAAGACTTAAGACGGATACGAATTCTCTGGTTAGACATACCAGTTAACTCCAAGCCAAATATATAAAGAATCACCCTTGACGCATCTCACCCCACTTTAAAAGAGGCAAGTGTCAAGAGCAGTGAAATATCACTAAGGTCACGATCGATGCCGTGACTGTCACGATGTTAACTACTTTATTCGTAGCTAACCCCCTTCATCAAAGGGTCGCCCATTATAGCTATTGTTTAATGCATAAGCAAATCCCTTTTGCTGTTTTTCTTATATTTTTCATTTTTTATGCAAGATCAATTGCTTAACTTTTAATCAATAGGCATTTTTTCTTAATACATACTCTATTGCTTGGTTTAGTATTTGATTTCCCTCAATAAATTTGTTTTTTGCGCTTTTCCGCAGATCATGTACTGGCTGTACATGTGTTCCTGAAAAAAATGCCACTTCTTCATCATTTTCCAAAAATAAATCGAGTACTTCAGGGGTAATTTCAGGATGAAATTGAAAGCCCAAAACATTTTGTCCAATTTGATACATTTGATTACGACATGCATCATTTTCCGCCAGTAATACCGCTCCTTTAGGAATTTCAAATGTTTCACTGTGCCACTGCATGACTTTAAACTCTTCAGGTAGTTTAAAACAGCCATGCGGTACGTTAGCGACCTTACGGATGGTCGTCCAACCCAATTCTTGTTGTGCATTTCGACTCACCGCACCACCCAAAGCATTAGCAATCAATTGCCCACCTAAACAAAGCCCGATTGCGGGTTTACCGAGGGCTAAATAGCGTCGCAGCCAACGCTTTTCTATTTTTAACCATGGGAAATTTGCCTCATCATTTACGCTCATGGTTCCACCCATAATGATAAGTAAATCGACATCTTCAACATGTGGCAAAGCCTCGAGATCTAAGGCTTGATCGACAGGTAATGCAAAGAATTCTGTGGCCGTAATTTTGGCCTGATGCTGTTTTAAAAATTCATAACAACTGCCGAACCCTTCGCCAGCAATATGCTGAAAATAATGTACTTTTAAATGCGACTTCATGCGCTAAACCTATTGTTGTTGCTCTGATATCGGTTTTGCAAGAATGAAGCCAACTTTGCTTTTCACTTAATTTTCTATACAAAAGCATCGTAAATCCATGCGTTTTAGTCGTATTCTTTTGAACATTCATTATTATTTTGATCATTTCAGAGCGCCACGTGAAAAAGAATCCTCAAACTGAACTCATTCATGCACCAAGAAAGGCACCGCAATACATCAATAGTGTTCAACCTCCCCTGTTTCGTGCATCCACTATAATTTTCGAAAATACAGATGCGCTATTTAATCGCCATTGGACTGATGATTATGACTATAGCTATGGAACACATGGCACACCCACTACATTTACCCTAGGCGATCAGATTTCTCAGATTGAAGGTGGCTTGTATCACTTACTCGCACCAAGCGGTTTGTCTGCAATTAATTTGGTCAATTCATGTTTTTTAAGTCAGGGGGATGAGGTTTGGGTCGCAGATAATATCTATGGCCCGAATATGGAACATTTACGCAATTTAGAAACCCGCTATGGCATCGTGGTCAAGGTTTATAACCCGATTGATGTGAACTCCTTCACACCTTCAGCGCAAGCCAAGCTCATCTGGTTAGAAGCAGCAGGTTCTGTCACTTTAGAGTTTCCAGATTTAGTCGGCTTGGTCAAAAAAGCTCAAGCGCAGAACATTCTCACTGCACTGGACAATACGTGGGGCGCAGGACTTGCCTTTAATGCTTTTGATTTTAGTGCTGAGCATCTGGGTGTCGATATCAGTGTGCATGCCTTGACCAAATACCCAAGTGGAGGTGGCGATATTTTAATGGGCTCGGTAATTACACGAGATAAAAAGCTTCATCACAAACTGTTTCGTGCGCACGCCATTCAAGGCATTAGCATCTCTGGTGATGATGCCGCGCAAGTACAACGCAGTCTGGCTTCTATGCGCCTGCGCTATGAACACCAGTCACAAAGTGCTTTAACTTTATTAAATTGGCTAAAACAGCAGCCAGCCTTTGTACAGGTTTTACATCCTGCTGATGAAACTTCCGCAGGACATCAGTATTGGAAAGAAATTTGTACAGAACAACACAGTGCCGGCTTGGTCAGCGTGATATTTAATGAAAAATATAGTTTGCAGGATGTACGCCGCTTTTGCGATGCGCTGAAACTCTTTAAGCTCGGTTTTAGCTGGGGTGGTCCAGTCAGTTTAGTCATGCTATATAACTTAAAAGATATGCGTATACTCGAACATTCACATATTCAAACCGGCTTACTGGTTCGCTTTTGTATAGGACTAGAACATCCTGCAGATTTAATACAAGATATAGAAAACGCACTACAACATTTAAATAAACAGCAACTCGAATAAATACAGGAACATCTATGGGTACACCAATAATTATTGGAAAAAAAACACAAGACACCACACAGGATGTGGTGCTTCATTCACAATTTGCAAACCGCCATGGTTTGATTGCTGGGGCCACAGGTACTGGTAAGACGGTGACGTTGAAGGTGTTGGCAGAAAGTTTTTCTCGGCTGGGTGTACCTGTATTTTTAGCTGATGCCAAAGGGGATGTTTCTAGCCTTGCCAAAGCAGGTGAAAGCAATCCTAAGTTTGACGAACGAATTAAAAGTTTAAATATCGAGAGCATTCCTTTTGCTGCCTCCCCTGTGGTGTTTTGGGATTTGTTTGGTGAACAAGGGCATCCCATTCGCACCACCATTTCTGAAATTGGTCCACTGCTCCTTGCCCGAATTCTGAATTTAAACGACACGCAAGAAGGTGTGCTATCTGCGGTCTTTCGTATTGCCGATGATCAGGGCTTATTGCTCATCGATTTTAAAGACTTAAAAGCCATGATCAGCTACGTCAGTGAACATGCATCCGAATTTAAAAATGAATATGGCAATTTATCACCTGCAAGCTTAGGTGCAATTCAACGTAATTTGCTCGCATTAGCCGATCAAGGCGGTGACAAGTTCTTTGGTGAGCCTGCGCTCAATATCATGGATTTCATTCAAACGGATGCGCAAGGTCATGGCAACATCAACCTGCTCGCCGCCGACAAGTTAATGAATACCCCTAAGCTCTATGCGACTTTCTTACTTTGGATGCTGTCAGAACTGTTTGAACAATTGCCCGAAGTTGGAGATATGGATAAACCCAAACTAGTGTTCTTCTTCGATGAAGCGCATTTATTGTTTGATAATGCCAGCCCTGCTTTACAAGAAAAGATTGAGCAAGTGGTTCGTCTGATTCGCTCTAAAGGCGTTGGGATTTACTTTGTAACGCAAAATCCACTTGACCTACCTGAGAGTGTTTTAGGACAACTGGGTAACCGTGTTCAACATGCCCTACGTGCATTTACCCCCAAAGATCAGAAAGCGGTCAAGACGGCAGCAGATACTTTCCGAGCTAATCCTGCGTTTAAAGTCGATCAAGTGATTACGGAGCTGGCTGTAGGTGAAGCATTAATTAGCTGTTTAGATGAACAAGGCACACCACAAATCGTTGAACGTGCTTGGGTGATGCCACCCTACTCATCATTTAGCCCAATTGCTGTAGAAGAACGCAAAGCACTCATGACAAATAGCGTTGTTGCAGGCGTGTATGACACCGAAGCAGACCGTGAAAGTGCCTATGAACTTTTACAAAATAAAGTGGCGGAGCGCCAACAACAAGCCGTCCAAGCGGAACAAGATAAAATACAAGCCAAAGAACAAGAAGCGTTAGCCAAACAACAAGCCAAAGAAGCAGATGCACTCGCCAAACAGCAAGCGCGTGAACAAGAACGACTTGCACGCGAACAACAAAAAGAAGCTGAGCGTTCAGCCAAACAACGTGAAAAACTGATTCAAGACACGGTAGGAACTTTTGCAAAAAGTGCTGCACGCAGCTTGGGTGGGTCGACAGGTCAGAAAATCGTACGCGGTTTGCTAGGTTCACTGTTTGGTAAAAAATAATTCGCCATTACGATTATCTATGCTGAATTTATGGGATATTTTAATATCCCATATTTTTTTTATGGTTTTTACTAAAACATGTATTGCGCGGATGTATTTAAAAATGTATTTTAAATACATCTTATAAATAACAGCCATGAGAGATCAGCTATGACTCCGCAGCAAATTGACCTAGTAAAAGCTACTGTTCCTGTTCTACGTGAAAATGGTGTCGCGCTGACTGGTTACTTCTATAATCGTATGTTGGGCAATAACCCTGACCTCAAAGAAACCTTTAACATGGGACATCAGCGCAGCGGTGCTCAGGCACAAGCTTTGGCGGGTGCTGTATTGGCTTATGCTGAAAATATTGAGGACCCATCTGTACTTTTACCAGTTGTAGAATTAATTGCGCATAAACATGTGAGTCTTAACATTCAAGCTCCAGACTATAATATTGTCGGCGAAAATTTGCTGCACTCGATCAGTGAAGTATTAAGCATTTCAATGGAAGATCCACTGATTGCAGCTTGGGCAGCAGCATATGGACAATTGGCAGACTTGTTTATCAGCACTGAAAAAGCGATTTATGAGCAACATCAGCAAACTAAAGGCAGTTGGTTAGGTTGGCGTAATTTCAAAATCGCGAAAAAAGTGGCTGAAAGTGATGAAATCACCTCATTCTACCTTGAGCCTTCTGATGGTGGTGATTTACCAAAATATGAAGCAGGTCAGTACATCTCTGTACGTGTATTGGTCGATGAGCTGGGTCTAAAACAACCACGTCAATATACACTGTCTACCAGCCCACAAGACAACTACTTACGTATCTCTGTAAAACGTGAAGATCAGAAAGGTGACTTGGTTCCAGGTTGGGTATCAAATACACTGCATGGCTTGGAGATCGGTTCAGAAATCGAAGTGTCTGCACCAACAGGTAATTTCTTCCTGATTGATTCACAAAAACGCAATGTCTTTATCAGTGGTGGTGTAGGTCTAACACCAATGATTGCGATGCTGAATCAGTTGGTGACTTTAGACATGCCACAACCTGTAACCTTTATCCATGCCTGCCGTAGCAAACAAGTGCATGCAATGCATAAACACATTCAGGATTTGGAAGCAAAATACCCACGTCTTAGCACTTTTACAGCGTATGAGTTCCCTCATGCTAATGATAAATTAGGTGAAGATTATGATGCTGCTGGTCGTCTAGACTTAGGCAGCATGGATACTGCACTGTTACCGATCAATGCGGATTATTACCTTTGCGGTCCAATGCCATTTATGGCTGAACAACAGAAAGCTTTAATTGCTCGTGGTATTCCTGCTAGCAATATTCACAGCGAAGCTTTCGGCACTGGTGGTGTAAAACACTAACTAAGCTATTCACCTGAAATACAAAGGGTTAGTTTAGTTATGCTAGACTAGCCCTTATTTATTTCTCTCAGACTCACAGTATTATCATGCAACTCAATAAATTCACCGATTATGCATTACGCATTTTGCTCTATATCGCACGCCCTCGTGATGTGCCTTATAACATTGCTGAAATTGCAGAAGACCTGCATGTTTCGCGTAATCACTTGGTGAAAATTGTGCATTTTATGGCAAAACAAAACTGGTTAATCACCAGCCGCGGCAAAGGTGGCGGCATTCGCTTAAACCCTGAAGCACTTGACGCTCAGCTCGGTCAAATCGTACGAATTCTGCAAGGCCATCACCAGATAGTAGAATGCAATGACCCACCCTGCGTACTACGCAGTCAGTGTGGTCTAAAAAGCATCTTAGACCAAGCTTTAGAACAGTTTTATCAAAGTCTCGATCAGTACAAACTTGCTGACGTCTTGCAACCAAGCAGCGCATCTAAATTTACAACACAATCTCCAATTCAAATGATCAATCTCTAATTTCACTTTGCCTGCGACAAAATTCGCTTGCCTGCCCGACTTCCTTTATAATGCATGTCGTTAAATCAGTTATTGAAGTTGGGTTATGCATCAGCACAGAGGAAAATCACGAAACAGTAAAGCGGCCAATGCGCCGAAGCAAAAGATTACTTATGAGAAAAAAGTAGACTCTGCGATTACTGAATATGCTGTGCGCTCGCTCAACTGGCTACGCAAAGCTGAGTTCTTAATGAGTGCGCCTAAACTGAACCTCTGCGTTGAAGATACCGGCTATGAAATTGCCTTTGCAGGTCGTTCTAATGCAGGTAAGTCGAGTGCCATTAATGCGCTCACTAATCAAAAACAATTGGCTCGTGCGTCGAAAAAACCGGGTCGTACCCAAATGATCAACTTTTTCAGTCTAGGAAATCCTGATCAGCGTTTGGTCGACTTGCCTGGTTATGGCTATGCCGCTGTACCTGAAGCGATGAAAATCGTGTGGCAAAAAGAGTTAGAAAACTATCTGATACACCGTGAAAGTTTACAAGGTCTTGTGCTGTTGATGGATATCCGTCATCCACTACAACACTTTGACGTCATGATGTTGGAATGGGCACATTCACGTAAATTGTTCGTACATGTACTCCTGACCAAATCAGATAAATTAAACCGTGGCCCAGCCTCTAAAGCACTACAAGAAGTGAAAGCAGCATTGAAAAAAATGAAGCTAAACTTCTCTATTCAACTGTTCTCATCATTGAATAAACAAGGTTTAGAAGAGTTAGCGAGTGTCATGGCGGGTCGTCTCAACTTCACTCTAGAGCAATCCACAGAGTTTGATCTCGACAGCATACCTGAAGCATCGGAAGATGATATTGAAATCGATGCAGACGCGGAAGCATTCGATGACTTCCACACTACATCTGAAGACTTACCCCAAACTGAAAGTAAAAATTCAGACCACTAATCGAGTAATTTTAAAGTCAGCGCAAGAATGATTGTCTGACAAAAAGTATCTTCTGAAGATAATGAAATGTCCTGTATTGCTAATCACAATGCAGGATTTTTTTTGGATACTGAATACATCAGATGTGCACTCGATCACATAAAAACAAGGATAGGTCATGAAATTACTCTCCCGCTTGAAAAACACAAAACTTGGATCATCAATCGAATATAAAATTAAGCCACGTAAAGTGAAATTTGAGTGGCAAGATACTCAAGTTGACTGGGTGCCTAACCAAGCTTTTGTCAGCTATTTTATTAATGAAATTAATATGATCTTACCGGCTGGTGAGTTTTGGTTTTGCCGTCTGTATAACAAAGTATTGCCACAAATTAGAGATGAAAAACTAGCAGAGGACGTTAAAGCATTTATCCGCCAAGAAGCCATGCATGCTCAGGCACATAACTCTGCTAATAAAGAATACTTATCTCAGCGCAATATCAGTATTCAACGCAACCTTGAGATCATGGACTTTCTCTTTGGCAAACTGCTTGCGGACCAACCTCTAGGGCTCAACGTACCTAAAGCTTTGGATCATCAATGGGATCTCTTTCGTTTAGGGGTGATTGCAACAGTTGAGCACATGACCTGTGTACTAGGCAAATATGCTTTATATAATAAAGAGTGGGAACGCCTCGGTGCTGATCCGAATATGCTCGATCTAGTAAAATGGCATGGTGCAGAAGAAATAGAGCATCGTACCGTGGCCTTTGATTTGTATCGTCATCTTGGTGGGGGCTATATTTCTCGCTATTATCAAAGTGTGATTGTGATTGCTGCCGTACTTGGTCTATGGGTCGATGGTGCAGCACATATCATGCAGCAAGACTCGCGCTATGCATCGATTAAACCTGCCGTATATAAACCGTGGATTTGGCGTGAATGGGCGCGTATCGCGCAAAAAGACAATCGCTTATTGCCACATCCACTTTGGTTAGTGTCACAGCAATTGGGGTATTTAATGCCTTGGTACGATCCTGTACATGAAGCAAAAACTGAAGATGCGATTGCATACCTCGACAACTCTCCTGCTGCAAAACGTGCCGCACTGAAAGTCGCTTAAACACCACTTTAAAATCTGTATTAAGCAGGGTTCGCCCCTGCTTTTTTGTACACATCCATTACGCTCCATTTTTATATTGCGCAATCAACACACTCAAGATGGAAAAGGTCATAAGTTCGAGGTTTAAGGTGCAGTTCTTCCGAACTCCCTATTCTCTTTAAAATGCATTTATATTCAGCCTCATCCTAAAATAAAAATACATCGTTCAGGAGCATCTCCATGCACGCTCACATCTCCGTCATTACACTGGCCGTGAATGATTTACATGCTGCATTTGCGTTTTATCAGGAGGGTTTAGGCCTAAATAGCGCGGGGATTATTGGGACTGAATTTGAACATGGCGCTGTGGCATTTTTTGATTTACAACACGGTTTAAAGCTCGCACTCTGGCCACAAGATAGCCTTAGTCATGACACCAGAATTAGTGCATCAGCGTTTTGTCCAACTTAAATGTCTCTGGGACATAACGTTAAAAGTCCCGCAGCCGTCAATCAAATCATGCACCAAGCCCAACGCGCAGGTGCAAAAACAATTAACCCCGCACAGCCCACGTTTTACGGTGGTTATGCAGGCTATTTTCAAGACTTAGACGGGCATCTATGGGAGATCGTCTACACCCCACATTTTAGCTCTTTATCTGCTTAATTCGACAACGCTGGTTCATCTACATCTCGCGTATGACGATCCACCACCACACTAATCATCATATCACCCTGTACATTCACCACAGTCCGTACCGTATCTAATAAGCGGTCAATCGGCAGTAAAATCGCAATGGCTTCCGCAGGGAGCCCGACCGATTGTAAAACCATAATCATCGTCACCATTCCAGCACTTGGAATACCCGGCGCACCGAGTGAAGCAATCATGGCGGTTGCACAGACAATTAACTGCTGCCCCAAGGTTAAATCTAAGCCCATCAAGTTGGCAATAAATAATGCCGCAGCAGCTTCATACAGCGCCGTACCATCCATATTCAATTGCGTACCCAATGGAATCACAAAACCTGCTGTTTGAGGACGGACACCTAAATTTTCCTGCGCACATTTCATCGAGAGTGGCATCGTTGCTGAACTTGAACTGGTTGCAAAAGCAGTGATTAAGGCAGCTCGTGTTCCTCTAAAAAATGTCAGTGGGCTCATTTTCCCAAAAATCCATAGCAGCAGAGGTAACACCACTGCCCCATGGAAAATCGTCGTCCCTGTGACTACGGCAGCAAACTCCGCGAGGCGACTCAACACCGAAATATCTTCTGTAGCAATCAATTTAGCCAATAATGCAAAAATGCCAATCGGTGCAAGCTTCATCACCCAGCCGATGATCATCATCATGATGTCAAAAAATTGCTGACTGAGCTTTCTCACACTTCGAAATTTTTCACCGCCTTTGACCAAGGCCACACCTAGAAATAGTGAAAACACCACAACTGCGAGTACGTTGCCATCACTAAAGGCTTTAAACGGATTAATCAGTGTATTTTGAATAAAATTGGTAAAGAATGAACCTGCTGTGAGGGTGTCAGGGCTCTGATGCTGTTGCATTGCATCTTGGAACATGACGATGTCCACGCCCTGCCCGACTTTAAAAATATGCGCGCATGCTAGACCCAAGATCAGTGCCAAAGTCGTGGTGGTGACGCAGCACGCTAAGGTAATTTTCCACGTTCGACTCAGCTGACCACCCGCTTGTAAATTCGATACCCCCACCACAATCGAACTAAAGATCAACGGAACCAAGATCATTTTCAGCAAGCCAATAAAAATACTACTGGCAATCCCCAAGCCATACAGGCTGGCGGATAAAAACTGCGTCTCTGGAAACTGAATTAATAAAAACCCAAATGCCACACCCAATATTGCGGCAATTAAAATCTGCGTATTTAAGCTCATTGTGCCTTGCATTTATCATCCTTTATTCAGGCACTATGCCATGCGCCCCATTGGGAATCGAGGAATTTTTTGTCACATGCACTGCTACAATTCTGCAAAGCACGAATTCAGCTCCATTCAACTTATACTGCACCCTAATTAGATAACTCGATTCCGTGAGTAGCTTCATATCAAAAATTGACGGACATAAAAAAACCGAATCAGAAGATTCGGTTTTTTCCAGTATTCAGCTTTTACGACTTAACACATCTTGTTCAAAGCTTATTGGGTTTCAATTTCACGTAAACGAATCAAGCCTTCTTGTGTCGTACTACAGACCAACTCACCGTTTTGCCACATGCGACCGAAATTTAGACCACGTGAACTAGCACTGACGGTGGCATCCATGTCATAAAGCATCCATTCATCCACACGGAATGGCTTATGGAAATACATGGCATGATCAATACTCGCACACTGCAAACTTGGTGATAAATAACTTAAACCATGTGGACGTAGTGCAGTCGTCATCAGCGTAAAGTCTGAATAGAATGCGGCAATGGCCTGATGTAAAGAGATGTCATCAACATCGGCAGCAATCGTGTCATGGGTACGAATATAGTGTGCATACGATGGCGCAGCAGGCTGGGGTTGGTACGGGTTTTGTGGATCAATCGGGCGAATTTCCACATGGCGGTCGCGCATAAAAGATGCACGGACGTTTTCAGGGACAAACTCCACCATCATTCGTTTCAACTCAGCTTCAGATTTTAAATCTTCGACGGCTGGATATTCTGGCTCTGCAACTTGGTAGTTCAACCCTTCTTCTTGCTCTGCAAATGACACCATACACATAAAAATGGTTTTACCATGTTGAATCGCACGAACCTGACGACTCACAAAACTGCGTCCATCGCGAATACGATCCACTTCATAAATGATTGGTGCACTGATATCACCGCCAAATAAGAAATAGGCATGTAAAGAATGAGCAGGTCGATCTGTCGTATAAGATGCCGCACGTAGCGCCTGACCTAAAACCTGTCCACCAAAGACACGTTTCCCGACCAAATTTCGGCTTTGCCCACGAAAAATATTTTCTTCTAATTTTTCAAGGCTGAGTAAATCAACCAACTCTTGTGTTAAGGCATTCATAACAAACCTATCTATCATTCGGGATTAAGCTAACGCAGGCAACATCAACAGATGTTTAAATATATTTTCCATTTTGCCATAAATCCAGACTAAAACCCTAAAGATTCGCTGACTGATCTGTCACCTTGCTGATGCAATATAACTGCTAAAAATACGTTTTTTAACGATAAAATCTTACAATATCTATGCAATTTGTCAGAAAATGACATACAGTTTTTAAGTACAATTACGCAGAATAGATTCCCCTCAGAATCTCTGTGGTTTGGTCATGAAAAGTAGGAGTTTGTATGTCCAAGAGCGGCTTTGGTCAGATGTATCGAAAGCTTTCGAGTAAACTGCTTGACCTTGTGGTAACACCGCATGTTTTAGGTGAAGTCCCTGTAGAACCTGTAGTGACTGAAACCGATACAGATACCGGCGTACAGACAACGAAAATTACCTGCTACGTTCTGCAAAATCATTCACGGAGTAATGCTTTAATTGTCGATGGTGAAACCCGTCGTTTAAAGCTACACCCTGCACTCGACCCAATGACTGTGGGTACGCAAACAGAAAAAGCCTCTGTGGTGTTTTTACAACATCATGATGAAGACAACTTACTCAATCCACCGCCACATGCCTTTCCACCTCGTTTATTACGTTTAATTGAGGTTTTGGAAAAAAATCCTGATGCGGATGTTGAGCTCGTTCCTGTAACCGTGCTGTGGGGCCGTGAACCCGATAAAGAAGATTCTTGGTTTAAATTATTATTTACCGATACATGGTCTACACCAAGCAAAGTGAAGCAGTTGGTGAATATTGGTTTGCACGGTCGTCAATCGTACCTTGAATTCCATGAGCCACAGTCTTTGCGTCGTTTGGTTGAATATGCCAAAACTACACATCCGAACCTGTCACCTGCGACTTATATTGTCAGCACACTGAATGATTATTTAGATGCGCAGCGTGAAGTGGTTTTGGGTCCGGATTTATCTGACCGTCGTAATGTGATGCATGGCCTGATCAAATCTACGGATGTGCAAGATGCGATTCGTCGTGAAAGCATTCGCAGTAAAATCAGTATGGTTGAAGCTGAGCGTCGTGCGATTGGTTATTTAAATGAAATCGTTTCTGACTATTCTGCATCAACAGTACGTTTTGCTGACTTAGCACTGACTCGTCTGTGGACACAGCTTTATGATGGCGTCGAAGTGCATAACTTCAGTACCGTTCGTGAACTGGCCAAAGACTACGAGATCATTTACACCCCATGTCATCGTAGCCATATCGACTATTTATTATTGTCATATGTGATCTATAAGCGTGGTTTGATGGTGCCGTACATTGCTGCGGGTGATAACTTGAACATGCCATTTGTAGGGCAAATTTTACGTGGTGGCGGTGCGTTCTTTATTCGTCGTTCATTCCGTGGCAATGGTCTCTATACCACCGTATTTAAAGAATACCTCTATAGTATTTTGGCGCGTAATACACCACTTGAATACTTCATCGAAGGGGGTCGTTCACGTACTGGTCGTTTATTACCACCGAAGACCGGCATGCTCGCCATGACGGTCCATGGTCATTTACGTAATCCAGCCAAACCAATCGTGTTCTTACCGACCTATATTGGCTATGAGCGTTTAATGGAAGGTGCGACCTACGTTGGCGAAATGAATGGTAAGCCGAAAGAAGGCGAATCGATCATTGGGATTATGAAAACTCTGCGTAAGATCGAACGTATTTTCGGTAAAGTTCATTTGAACTTTGGTGAGCCAGTTTTCCTTGATGATATGCTGAAACAGCACAATGCAAGCAACATCAAAATCGAGAAGAATGACGATCCAATTCCGCCAGAAGTTTCGGATGCCATTAACAGTTCTGCACACGTGATTTTAGAAAATATTAACCGTGCAGCAGTGGTGAACCCAGTTTCATTGCTTTCACTGATTTTATTGGCAACATCTAAACACACTTTAGATGAAGAGATTTGCATTAAGCAGTTAGATACCTATCGCGATCTTTTAAATGCCTTACCTTACGATGAGCGCATGCAAGTAACACCGCTGTCAGGTAAAGAAATCATTGCTTATGGTTTAAAACTCAAGCTGATTAAACGTGTTAATCATGTCCTTGGCGATATTATTGCCATTGCTGATAATCAAGCGGTGCTGTTAACCTACTTCCGTAACAACATCCTGCACGCATTTATTTTGCCATCACTCATTGCCGCTTTGGTTGAACATAATGGTTCTATTCGCCGTGGTGATTTGATTAATGTCATTCGTACACTGTATCCATTCTTAAAAGCTGAGTTATTCCTCAAATGGAATAATGAAGAGCTTAAAGATCAGATCTGTGCGTATGCAGAAGTACTGATCAAAGCCAAGCTAATTTCTGAAGATGCAGAAGGCAACCTGATCTCCCCTGCGCCTAACTCAGAGCAGCACAATCAGTTAGTGGTCTTGGCTGCACCTGTGATGCAAAGTCTAGAACGTTACTACATGACTTTGGCTTTAATCACACAACGTGGTTCAGGCAATATCTCGACGCGTCAGGTTGAAGAACTCAGTCACTTGGTTGGTCAACGTCTATCTGTGTTGTATGAATTTAACTCGCCAGAGTTCTTTGATAAGGCCTTATTCCAAAGCTTTATTAAAGTCTTAACCCAACAAGGTTATATCAGCACCAATGAAAACAACGCCATTGTGTTTGATGAAAATTTCCAAAATGTTGCGCAATATGCCAACCTCGTTTTGGATGATGTGACACTCCAAATGTTGCAGCACATTACAACCTTTAGTGATGAAGAGTTAAAAGAAGCACTTGATAAAGTTGCTGCGGAACAAGCTAAAAAGCGCTTGAAACGTAAGAAAAAATAAACAGTTCTGATTTTTTCGCCATAAAAGCGGAAGAAGATGAGTAAAATCAGGGACAAGTTGTAAAAAGCTTGTCTCTTTTTTTTGGACTATAAAAAAAGTATTTAATATTTTCTTTTTTAAAATTAAGGTATGTACATTCCAAAATTTTGGATTTCCATTGGCTAGCGGTTTATTGCCTTTAAATTCATCGATATAAATAATATCAAAGTCCGCATCAAACAATTGTTTAAGCTCTTCCTGTTCAAAACCTATAAATTTTTCAGAAAAATTATTTACCCAATCATCATCTTTCCCTAACAGTTGTATGAGTAAGATGCCTTGCTCACTTAAGGATTCCTGCATTTTTTTTAAAACACTTTCAAGCGAATCCGTAGAACAAAAAAATAAACTGAATAAAGCAATAATTAAACTAGCTTTAGGAAAGCTATAGTCTTCAAAGGCCTGATTAGAAAATAAAAAATTCTTATTGTCTTTAAATTTACTTAGACAGATATTTTTAGCGTCAACAGATGGATCAAATGCATATACTTTAAAATGATGACGGAGTAGAAATGATGATTCATTTCCTGCACCACAACCACAATCAATCGCGATCTTTGGTAAATTCTCAAAATAACTCAAAGCTTTTTCCAAAATCGGTCTATGGGGTAGATTCTGAGTAAGTTCAGCAAATGATTTTGTCATTATTTAAATTTTATCCTTTGAGATACATTCGAAAATTTGAACAATACATGTTGTAAAAGACCTATTTTATTCATTTATAGAATTTCTTTTAATACTCACCAAGCTACACTGAATTTTATACATCACCCCCAATTTTACACTACACATCACAATCAATCGTGCGCCAACTTAAAACCACTCTCCATCATCCGCATTGCATAAATTTTTTTACCTGTTTCTACTTCACTCTCTAAAACTAATTCGGGTAAATGCATAGCTCTTTGCAAATCCAAGATTCGCTCATGCAAAGGTTGAGGTTGGTTATTAGTACAAATATATGATTTTTCAGGATGTTCCACGTGGAGTAGATGACACAGAAAATTTGCCAAATCATCGATATGTATTCGATTTGACCAATGGATATCGGGATAGCGATGAGTCGTTTCTGCCAGTTTCTGCATTCGTTTTGTCGATGTGCCATAAATCCCAGATGGACGTACAATCACGCATTCGGTAGGAAATGCTTGTGAGTAGCGATGCTCCATTTCAAGTAACAACATCCCCTGCTCATCGATCGGTTGTGGCACAGTGTCATCATCAATGCGCTCCCCCGCATGCTCACCATAGACACGAGTGGACGACACCACGATTAAACGTTGTATTGGATGATGTGCTAATGCTTGAACAATTGGCTGTACAGAATCGACATAAGTGTGTCGGTAAACATCCACAGCATTGAATTGAGCATGGCGTGCAGGAGCCAAAAGAACATAGACAGCATCAATCGGTTGAACCTGCGACAAATCCAGTTGGTGAATATCTTGGATTAAATGTTCTGCAAAATCATCCTCTTTCGCACTACGACTCACTGTGGTAATTTGGTGACCTTGCTGAAATAATTGTTTAGCAACACGTTGCGATGTTTTACCATAACCGATAAATAGAATATGCATCAAACGACCTATTCTCAGAACTGATCCATTTAGATCATAGAAACCGAAGTTGAGGGGACATGGCTGCCGTCCATCAATTGCAAGGGGTTGGCAATGCCGCCGCTGCTTTACTTGAAAAACTAAATATTTTCACGACAGATGATCTTTTGTTTCATCTGCCACGCGACTATGAAGATCGTAGCACGATCATCCCCATGAACCAATTGACCGTGGGTCGAAGTTATTTACTAGAAGGCACGGTCAAAAGTATCGACTTTCCACCCGGAAAGCGTAAATCGATGGCTGCCCTACTGGATGACGATTGTGGCAAAGTTACTTTACGTTTTTACCATATTTACAAAGGCATTACTGATCGGGTGAAACCAGGGAATCGTTTACGGATTTTTGGTGAAGTCCGTGTTGGTGCTCGTGGCTTAGAAATGTATCATCCTGAACTACAGGTAATTACTGAACACACGCCTTTACCACAAACCCAACTCACTGCGATTTACCCTGCAACCGAAGGCTTAACACAGCCCAAACTACGTGAATACGTCAAACAAGCACTACAGTTATATAGTGATGACTTACCTGAATTACTGCCAGAAAAATTCACCAATGGCTATGCACTAAAACAGGCTTTGGACTATATTCATCATCCCCCTGTCGATGCCAATATGTTGCAACTGAGCCAAGGTTCTCATCCTGCACAGCAACGTTTAATTTTCGAAGAATTGGTTGCCCATCAGGTCAGTTTGCTCAGCCGCCGTGCTTATATTCAACAAATCGAAGCACCGTCATTCTCTACAAGTAAGAACTTCACCAAACAACTTTTAAGTACACTGCCATTTGAAATGACCGGCGCACAAAAACGTGTGTCCAAAGAAATTGCGGTCGATCTGAAAAAAAACAAACCTATGCTGCGACTCGTACAAGGTGATGTAGGTGCAGGTAAAACCCTAGTCGCAGGCGTTGCAGCCTGTCATGCGCTCGAGGAAGGTTGGCAAGTGGCCATGATGGCGCCGACAGAAATTTTGGCCGAACAGCATTATCTAAATTTCAAAAAATGGTTTGAGCCTATGGGTCTAACCGTGTCTTGGCTTTCCGGCAAGCAAAAAGGTAAAGCTCGAGCTGCTGCAGAACAAAGTATTCAAGATGGTTCAGCCAATTTAGTGGTCGGCACACATGCTTTATTTCAAGACAATGTACAATTTGCCAAATTGGGTTTAGTGATTATTGATGAACAACACCGTTTTGGCGTCGATCAGCGTTTGGCGCTACGAAACAAAGGTCTCAATGGCATGACACCGCATCAACTGGTGATGACAGCAACCCCTATTCCTCGTACCTTGGCCATGTCGGCTTATGGCGATTTAGATACCTCCGTCATTGATGAACTGCCACCCGGTCGTACACCGATTCAAACAGTCACTATTCCACTTGACCGTCGTGAAGAAGTGCTACAGCGGATTGCCAGCAATTGTGCTGAAGGTAAACAAGCCTATTGGGTCTGCACCCTAGTGGAACAATCAGAAACTTTAGATGCTCAGGCCGCTGAAGCGACTTTTAATGAAATTAAAGAACGCTTTCCAGACCTCAATATTGGTCTTGTTCACGGCAAAATGAAGGCCGATGAAAAACAAGCAGTGATGCAGCAATTTAAAAATAATGAATTGCAATTACTGATTGCAACCACAGTGATTGAAGTCGGTGTTGACGTCCCAAATGCCTCAATCATGGTAATTGAAAATGCAGAACGCTTAGGGCTTTCACAATTACATCAGCTACGTGGTCGTGTAGGGCGTGGTGCCAAAGCCAGTTTCTGTGCTTTGCTGTATAAAAATCCTTTATCGCAAAATGGGCAAGAGCGTTTACGCATCATGCGTGAAACCAATGACGGCTTTATTATTGCTGAAAAAGATTTGGAAATTCGCGGCCCCGGCGAGCTCCTCGGCACTAAACAAACGGGAGATATGGGCTTTCGTGTAGCCAAATTGGAGCGAGATGACCATTTACTCAATCAGGCACACTATGTGGCTCAACAAGTCCTAAATGATTATCCTGCACAGGCTCAAGCGCTTTTAAAACGCTGGCTGCCTGAAGCACCCCGTTATGCCTATGTATAATTAGGATGATGGTTCGATCATCCTAATTATACAGATTGGCTTTAACGAATAAGCTTGTCGAACAGGTTTCTGTGGTGTCGTGATTGCACTTCACAGCAATCTGTGCAAAATACACAAAAAAGAATGATTAGAATAAAAACATGCTCCAATCTATCCAACACTACATCCAAAAAGGGATGCAGAGCGTTTCCCCTTGCTTGCTCTGTGGTATCGATCGACAACAACATCATTCGCTTTGTATTGACTGCTGGGAACAACTGCCTTGGTTTAAACAAATGGTTAATCGCCATGAACACAGCATCTCTTGTGCCTTTCACTATGATTTTCCAATAGATCGCATCATCCAAAGCTATAAGTATGAGCAACAATTGCAGTATCAAAATTTACTGGCACAGAGCCTTTTAAGCATGCGCTTAGCTAGAGTTCAAGCCATCGTGCCGATGCCTATTTCAGTAGAACGCCTCAAAGACCGTGGGTACAACCAAATGCTGCTTGTTGCACAGATGATGGCAAAGCAATTGCGCATCCCTGTTTGGCAACCGGTGATTCGTCAAGCACAGCACGCTCAAAAAGGTTTAAGTCGGCTAGAACGCCTAGAAAATATCGAACAGCAATTTATTATCGACCCAACCGAAAAACGCCGTTTCCGTAAAGTCCTCATCATCGATGATGTGGTGACCACGGGAAGTTCAATCCATGCATTAAGCAAGCTGTTACATCAGCTACATTGCACGCAGGTATATGCCGCATGCATTGCTGCGGCACAGCCTTAGTTTCAAACATCAACCTCTAAAGAAAATGAACACGCGAAGCGGTTTAGCTTTCAGCAAGAGATCGCGCCTGCTGCTTCACCCAAGGAATCACCACCTCACGTGTTAAAGGTGCGAGTTTTGTCTGTGTATCATCCAAGCTGACCCATTGCATTGCTGCAATTTCTGCATCAATTTTCGGTTCACCTTGCAACTGGACCAGATAGACATAACTCACCAGTAGATGATCGGCTTCGTTCGCAGCGGCCGTTTCAAAACGACCAATGAATTGTTCAATCTGCGCAGCGCAGCCAATTTCTTCCTGAATTTCACGTAGCATGGTGATTTCAGGGGCTTCATTGGGTTCTAACTTGCCACCCACTTGCATAAAGAATGCCGTGTGTTTTTTACGAACCACTAAAAGTTCATGCTGTTCATTTAGAATAATGGCTGCGGCAACAGTGATAGTTTTCATCAATCTTGTTCCAAATCGGTGATAAAGGCTGTACATTCAACCATGCCCCATTTCGACTCTGGCGCAGTGAAATGTTGAAACTTTTCAACAATCGTTTCAATATTATCTTCTGTAATTAAGCCTTCGATAAAACGCGGATGGGTAAAGCCTTTTTCTGCAGTTGTTTTTAGAAAATTCAATAAATCGTCATAAAAACCATCTACATTGAGAAAGGCACATGGCTTTAAATGAATGCCCAATTGAGCCCACGTCCACTGCTCAAAAATTTCCTCTAAAGTACCTGCTCCACCTGGAATCGCCACAAAACCATCCGAGAGTTCAGACATTTTGGTTTTCCGTTGTTGCATATTTTCTACCACATGCAATTCGGTTAAATCTGGATGTGCCAATTCTTTATCGACCAAGACTTTTGGAATCACCCCAATGACTTGCCCACCTGCACGCAAAGCACTATCTGCCACAACACCCATCAAACCTGAACGACCACCACCATAGACCAGTGTGATGCCTCGTGCCGCTAAATGACGACCGACTTTTTCAGCCACCTGTAAATAGGCAGGATTGTTACCAAGGGCGGAACCACAGAAAATTGCGATAGATTTCATTTATAATCACCATCAGATCAGGAACGCTATGCTGGAAAAATCAACTTTAAACAGATTTTTTCATAAATTAAGCATTAGAACAGTGTTTTTCAGCAAATCCTTGTCTAAAATACACCCATTCATTTTTAACTTACTGCGTAAGGGGAAAAGACAACATGCTTGAAGCCTTTTACGCCACAGAGCGCGGTAGCCTGGAAGATGTCACCATCAATGGTGACTTCGATTTACATCAGGATTTAGTCTGGCTCGATCTCATTGCCCCATCCCAGGAAGAACAGCAATGGATTATGGATGCCTATGATCAAAATTTACCTACATTAAAATCATTAGAAGATATTTCGTCGAGTGCACGATTCTACCGTGATGACGACGGTATTTTGCACATCAGCACCTATTTTTTAACGAAAAATAAAAATTTTCAGGTCGATGGCGAACCCGAAGAAAATGCCAGCACCTTAGCTACCGTACAAACGGTTGCCTTTATTTTGCATAAAGAGCGCTTATTCACTTTACGGGGTGAAAAGCTGGTGGCTTTCCGTGCCTTTCGTGCCCGCGCGCGTCGTAATGACTATGAAATTGACTATAAAGATCCAACTTGGATTTTATTGGGCCTTTTAGAAGCCAAACTCGATGAGCTTGCGGATATCTTGGAAGATATCCACAAGGATTTAGAAAAGTATTCCACAGAAGTGCTGAATAACCGTCATCGTGAAATGATTTTAGACTTAGATGACATGATTACCCGACTTGCGCATTTAGAAGATATGCTCGGGAAAGCTCAGCTGTGTCTGATCGATTTACGTCGTGTTCTCACCTTCCTATCACGTCCTCGCGCCTTGGGCAGTCATATTTATGATGCCGACATCCGAGAACTCAGTGAAGACGTGCGCTCTCTTGTTGAGCATGATGCCTTCTTGTTCCAAAAGGTTCGATTCTTACTGGATACCACTTCTGGGTTCATTAACACCGAACAGAACGATACGATTCGTCGATTCTCGATTTTACCAAGTATGCTTGCGCCACCGATGTTAGTAGCTAGCGTCTATGGGATGAACACCGATGTACTGCCCTTCGCGCATGGTACAACCAGTTTTATCGTGGTCAGCTTAATCATCGTGGCATTCTTTATTGGCCCATTGATGTACTTCCGCTGGAAGAAATGGATTTAATCCGTTCCTATTGCGTAGACTTGCGAGAGTTTCTTGTCCCGCTAAAATAAAAAAAAGCACCTTACGGTGCTTTTTTTAGATCAATTGCAAGTCATGCTCAAGATGACAGGCTTGAATAATCTTCATCATTTTTTCAGGGACTGCTTTAAACTGTAAACCTTGCGCTTTTGACGTTTGACGTAACCAACGGACCAAAACAGCTAAAGCCAAAGTACTGCCATGCTCAAGCTCAGCAAGATTGACCACTAAGGGAAAAGCTTGCTGTTGTTGAATCAATTTCAAGCCGTCTTGATAATACAATTCGGCATTGTTGTAATCGATTTTGCCTGATACCATCAATTCTTGTTGATGAAGTTTAATCACACATCACCTATCTTATTTTTTCTTGTCTAATGCTGCATCAGCATCAGGTTTGAAGTTCGCAATTGCTTTATCAATGTTACCGCCATTACGTTTTACAGTTGCCGCAAACTGATTACGGAATTGTAAGCCTAGGTCGATACCCGAAACGTTGATATTACGGATTTTCCATTGTGAACCTTTATCCGCCAACTGGAAAGAGACTGGAATTTTTTCACCGTTGTTATGGAAATCAATCGTTACAACAGGGTTCTTACTGTTCGATGCTTTATATGGACGCATGCTATATGTTTGGTTACTAAACTTAGCAAATGCTGAACCATAGTTTTCGATCAGTGTTGCACGGAAGTTACGTTCAAACTGCGCACGTTGAGCCGCTGAGCTGTATTGATTCGTTGCATACGTACCCATCACGATACGTGTGAACGCTTGTGAATCGATATACGGGTCTAGGTTTTGACGAACAATCGTTTTCACAGCCGCAGGGTTATTTTGTAGTTTTGCGTGGTCTGCTTTTAAACGTGTAATGAGGCCATCAGCCACTTTTTTTACAAATGCAGGTGGTGCTTCGCTTGGAGCAGCAAAAGCTGTACCTGCCATCATAGTTGATAAGATACTTGCTGTAAGCGTATGTTTTAACAATGTGTTCACTTAATTTCTCCTAAAAATTATTCAACAAATGCAGGTTCGTCTGCCGTTGTTGTGTCAGCAGCTTCTGTTTTTTGTTCAGCATCTGCTGTGTTGTCAGATTTGTTCCCTGCACCACCGGTCACAAATTTAGACACCAAATCTTCGATTTCCATCGTACCTTGGGTATTACCAATTTGGTCACCACGTTTTAAGAAGTTGACACCACCACCCGGTACAATTTTCAAATATTTCTCGCCCAATAAACCATTGGTTGCCACCATAATGTAAGCATCTTCATCGATATTGGTGATGGATTTCATGTTAGCAATCAGTTGCTGTTCCATTTCTTTTTGTTTCGCAGGTGTTGCTGCTTCATAGTCTGATGTGTAACGCAGTTCTTCGAGTGCATTCTTTTGCACTTCTTTTAACTGTTCTGCGTTATAAGAGGTTAATGAGCCATCCATAATCAGATGTGCTGTCACTAAGCGCGTCACAGGATCGAGTTTCAATGATTCCACTTGACCAACTTTGACACCACTTAAGGTGACTTTGGCACGGGGTTTAATCCCGTTTACATTTTCAAATGTCGCGGTCAATTCATAACTGTCTTCGATGTTATTGCCGACCAAACCACTCACACGCATCGCCAAGAAGAAAATAGCGATAGCAAACAGAATGACAAAAAAACCGACGGCCAGTTCACTCGTACGTGATTTCATTAAATACCTCCGAACATGACCGCAGTCAACACGAAATCTGAACCTAAAACACACAACGAAGAATACACGACAGTACGTGTGGTCGACGTTGCAATACCTTCTGAAGTTGGGACACAGGCATAACCCTGATAGACCGCAATCCAAGTACAAATTAATGCAAAAACAAAACTTTTGATGATGGTGCCATTAAAGACGTCTTTAAAGAATTGCACACTGTTCTCGATGCCACTCCAATAAGAGCCTTCATCTGCACCCAGAAAATCAACACCCACCAATTTACCGCCCATGATGCCGACCGCAGCGAAAATCACCGACAACATTGGTAAGCTAAAAATACCGGCCCAAAGTCGTGGCGAGATCACCCGTTTTAAGGGATCGACCCCGATCATTTCCATACTCGACAACTGCTCAGTGGCTTTCATCAAACCAATTTCAGCCGTTAAAGCTGAACCTGCACGACCTGCAAAGAGTAAAGCCGCAACCACAGGTGCAAGTTCACGCAGTAACGTCAGTGCAACGGCGGTGCCGAGCATTGCTTCACTACCAAAAGTCGACAGAATGCTATACATCTGCAAACCCAGTACCGAGCCAATAAATAAGCCAGATACCACAATAATCAGTAATGAAAGCACACCAACACGGTACATCTGATAAATAAACAATTTCACGCCAAGTAAAGTCGGCATGGAAAAAAGAATCTGCAGCAACATAATGGTTGCTACGCCGATTCCTCGAACACGTTCAATGACGCGTCTACCTAATGCGGCAATAGCATTCATGAACGAACCTCATGATTTAAATAGGGCTGATGACTGAATTGATAATCGACTGGACCTTCTACCGAACCCGTCAAGAACTGCTTCACAAACGGCGAGGCATGTGCTTTTAACTGCTCAGGTGTTCCCTCGCCCTGCACTTTCCCTTCAGCCACCACATAGATGTAATCTGCAATTGATAATGTTTCAGCCACATCATGCGAGACAATAATCGTAGTTAAATCTAAAGCTTCACGTAGCGAACGAATCAAGCGAGTTAAAACCCCCATCACAATCGGGTCTTGCCCTGCAAAGGGTTCGTCATACATGATCAGCTCAGGATCCAGTGCAATTGCACGGGCCAAAGCCACACGACGATTCATACCACCCGATAGTTCAGAGGGCATCATTTGTTCTGCACCACGTAAACCAACCGACTCTAATTTCAACGCAACAATTTCAGCGATCAAATGCTCTGGCAACTTGGTATGGGCACGAATTGGAAAGGCTACGTTTTCATATACCGACATATCGGTAAATAATGCACCGCTCTGAAACAACATCCCCATACGCGCACGCGCAGCGAAGAGTTCCTGACGTGACATCTGTGCAATGTCCTGCCCATCAAGCAACACTTCTCCATTATCGGGAGTCAATTGACCACCAATTAAACGGAGTAAAGTCGTTTTACCTGTACCAGATGGACCCATAATTGCAGTGATCTGACCACGACGAATTTTTAAACTGACATTGTCATAAATGACGCGCTCTCCTCGCTTAAAACTCAGGTTTTTCACTTCGATCAGTGCCTGAGTCTGAGAAGACGTTTGATTATTCATAGCTGAGGATTTTCCTGCATTTTTTTCAGCATGCATACTATAAAGGATTGAAGTTTAAAATGTTACCATTGCATGAGCGCATATCCCTGCATTCCGTCAGGTAAATTGTTTTTTATTATTAATGCGATTTTATAGAGGCTGTCTTCAACCCAATAGAAGAATTTAGTTAAAATAATTGTATATATAGTAAACGATATTACACAATAAGAGTGTCAAACCGATATAAGGCATAAGTACCTCGATCATCACTGTACGCATATTTGCCAACGCGTTTCCATTCATATTAATTATCATTAAACACATAAAGTTTGATCAAGTATACATTTTTCTGATTAAAAAGCTAATTTAAATCCATAAAAAAAACCAGTGTTTCCACCGGTTTTTTCGATATTTCTTTCGAAATTCAATTAGTCATTGAATTTACGACGTGGACGATCTTCACCGAAAGTGCGTTCGCCACGTGGTTTATCATCACCGAAACGTTTTGGACGGTCATCGCCGAAACGTTTTGGACGATCTTCACCAAATGAACGTTGAGGACGGTCACCGTTGAATTCACGACGTGGACGATCTTCACCAAATGAACGTTTTGGACGATCGCCATAACCTTCACGAGCTGGTTTGTAATCTACACGGTTACCACGGTTGTCATCGTTAGAACGACGGTCAAAACCACCTTCACGACGTGGACGATCGCTGTTAAATTCGCGACGTGGACGATCTTCAAAACCGCCTTCACGACGTGGACGATCGCTGTTAAATTCGCGACGTGGACGATCTTCAAAACCGCCTTCACGACGTGGACGATCGTTGTTAAATTCACGACGTGGACGATCTTCGAAACCGCCTTCACGACGTGGACGATCGTTGTTGTATTCGCGACGTGGACGATCTTCGCCACCGAATGAACGACGTTCGCCATCACGGTTGCCTTCACGACGTTTGAAGTTTGATTCACCTTCAAAACGACGACCGCCACCGAAGCCACCACGACCACCGCGACCACCATCACGACGACCACGACCGCCATCACGGCTACCGCGTGCAGGAGGTGGAGATGGCTCAAGACCTTCAATTTCAGACACATTTAAACGTGCATCTAAGAAGTCTTCTAAAGCACGGATTTTACCGCGTTCACGGTAAGTCGCTAAAGTAATCGCGTTACCAGTACGGCCCGCACGACCTGTACGACCGATACGGTGTACATAGTCTTCGTTCTTCATTGGAAGACCGAAGTTAATTACGTGAGAAATAGTTGGTACGTCTAGACCACGTGCAGCAACGTCAGTCGCAACTAAGATTTTTGCACGACCTTCACGAATGCTGCGTAAACGACGGTTACGTACAGTTTGTGGCATTGCACCGTGAAGAGCGACAACTGAGTGACCTGCTTCTGCAAGTTCTTCAGCCAACATATCTGTATCTTCTTGGGTAGATGCGAATACAACTGCTTGATCTACAGACTCATCAGATAACCAGTGAGTCAAAAGTTTTTTCTTGTGTTCGAAACCGTCAGTCCAATGAAGAGTCTGAGTAATGTCAGTATTTGTAGAGTGACCAGTTTCAATCGCAATACGCTGTGGATCATTCATCATGCGTTCTGCAAGTGTAATGATACGCGGCGCAAATGTTGCAGAGAACATTAATGTTTGTTTACGGTTAGCAGCCAAGTCGCTGATCGCTTCTAGGTCTTCAGAGAAACCTAAGTCAAGCATACGGTCAGCTTCGTCAACGATTAACGCATCAACGTTGTCTAGTTTAATTTGACGACGGTTAACCAAGTCAAGTAAACGACCTGGAGTCGCTACGACAACTTGTGCACCTTTAAGCTGTTGAATTTGTTTACCGAAAGGCATACCACCCATAATTGCAGCAATACGAACACCTTTCATATGACGTACTAAAGCAATTGCGTCTTGGCTAACCTGTTGAGCCAATTCACGTGTAGGGCAAAGTACAAGAATAGACGGTGCAGTTACCGCTTTCATGCGCTCTTTGAAAGACATCAAAGTGTCTTGACCAGCCAAAGCATTCACAGTTGGGAGTAAGAATGCAGCAGTTTTACCAGAACCAGTTTGGCTTGATACAAGAAGGTCTTTACCTTCTAATGCAGCTGGAATTGATTGTTCTTGCACTGGAGTCGGAGTAGTAAAACCTAGACCTTGTAATGCTAGTTGTAACGACTCATGTAAAGGAAAATCAGCAAAAGTTTTGCTCATAGAGTATTTCACCCCAAAAATGGGTGCTCCATTAAAAATATAAATTCAGATGGACATCGGCAAAAAGCGGCACAGCAAAAAACGCTGAAAATATAGAATCAGCGGCGATCCGAGAACGACGATGTGTATAACGCACACATGATTACAGCCGCAACCTGAAGGAATCGCTTAGCGATTGGGTGGGGCGCGAAATATCGTCCTCTCTTTGGACCGGAACGCGCATACACAATGATAGAAGAGAATGTTCAGGTAATGAACGAAATTTAGTGCGTGCGGGGATTATAGCAGAAAGTTTTTAAATGTCACCTGTTTTAGTCAACTTCAGAATGTTTTTTGTAAGTAGCTTTAACTTGTAGGTGTTTAAACCTTTATTTTTGACCAATTAGACAAAATAAAGCCCTCATAAAGAGGACTTTATTTCATTATTCTGTCAATAAACTCGAACTAAGCGTTCTATTATTTAGCAGCTTCACCCCAAGCTGGAACAACAGCTTGCATAAGTGGTTTAAGCATTTTCATAGAACATGCAAGTACTTGACCATTGTCCATTGAGTCGTTACCACCACGAGCATCAACCACAGTACCACCCGCTTCTTTTACAATAAGTTCACCCGCAGCGATGTCCCATGGTTTCAAACCAAGTTCGAAATAACCATCGAAACGACCTGCAGCAACATATGCTAGATCAAGAGCAGCAGAACCTGAACGACGGTATTGAGCACCGGCTTCAGTCACATTTAACAATGAGTTGAAATGGTTTTTCGCATAAGAAACCACTTCGCCATTACGAATTTTACGATACGCATGACCCACTGAAAGGAAAGTGTTTTCTAAACTGTCTTTTACATTTACACGAATACGGCGTTGGTTCATCATCGCACCGCGACCACGGCTTGCAGAGAACAACTCATCTTTCACAGGGTCATAAATAACACCGTGCTGAGTTACACCTTTATGTTGAACTGCGATAGAGATGCAGAAATGTGGAACACCATTAACGAAGTTTAATGTGCCATCAAGTGGGTCGATGATCCAACACCAATCAGCATCGTGACCTTTGCCTTCTTGAAGACCAAACTCTTCGCCTAGGAAACTGTGATTTTTATAGCTTTTACGTAGGGTATCGATAGTCAATTGTTCCAAATAACGGTCTACACGCGTTACTGGACCATCAATTCCTTTTTCTTCGACTTGTAGATCGAGTTTATGACGATTTTGATGCGCTTTTAAAAGCTCTTGACCAACTAATTGAGCCGCACGCGCAGCCATAACCACCATAGGTTCCATTGAACACCCACTACAAATTTGAAGATACTGATAAAGAATAATGCATAAAAGCCCTTATATCTTATCAAATATAAGGGCTTTTAGGGAAAAAATGTTTCTAAAAATTAGAAATTCAGCAAACTACAGTTGACTTATGCTTTATCCAGCTTTGTGTCACAGAAGTGATAATGCCTTCAGCATCTAGTCCGGCTTGTTGTAGCATTTGAGCATGTGTCGCCTGATGCATAAATTCATCTGACAAACCTAAATTCAGCATCGGTTTAACAATACTAGCCTGCGCTAAATATTCATTTACCGCACTACCCGCACCCGCCATCACTGCATGCTCTTCAACTGTCACAAATAATTGCGTGCTTGCCGCGATTTGATCGATCAACTGTGTATCTAATGGTTTTACAAAACGCATATTTAGCACACGAACTGCAACATCCAGTTTTTCAGCCAATACTTCAGCCGCCTCAACCGCTGCCTGAACACGGCTACCAAATGCTAAAATCGAAATTGTTGCATCTTGCTGATCATTGAAGTTTGCAAGAACTTCACCACGGCCAATTTCAAGCTCGGTCATCTCTTGCTGAATCTCAACACCCAGTCCATTACCTCGTGGGTAACGTACTGCCGCTGGGCCTTTATACAAATAAGCCGTATGTAACATTTGACGACATTCATTTTCGTCTTTCGGTGCCATGACCACCATGTTCGGCACGGTACGTATAAAGGCATAATCATAAGCACCGGCATGCGTTGGGCCATCTTCACCAACCAAACCTGCACGGTCGATACCAAATGTCACATCGAGATTTTGCAAAGCGACGTCATGAATCAGTTGATCATAACCACGTTGTAAGAAAGTTGAATAGATTGCAACAACCGGTTTTACCCCTTCACAGGCCATACCCGCAGCCAAAGTCACCGCATGTTGTTCTGCAATAGCAACATCAAAAAAACGCTCAGGGAACTGCTTTGCAAATTGCACCATGCCTGAGCCTTCACACATCGCAGGAGTAATCGCTAATAAACGATCATCCTGTGCAGCTTCATCACATAACCACTGACCAAAAACATCTGAATATTTCGGTGCAGTTGCCACAGCAGCAGGTGCATTCAGTTTACTGATGGCATGGTATTTAATTTGATCTGCTTCGGCAGGTGCAAAGCCTTTACCTTTTTTGGTATAGACATGCACTAACCGTGGGCCTTTGCGTTTTTTTAAGGCTTCAAACACATGTGTTAATTGTTCAACATCGTGCCCATCAAAAGGACCAAAGTAGTCAAAGCCAATGGCTTTAAATAGGTTGTCTGCAGCATCGGTCGCAGCACAATGTAGGCGTGAGTTATACGCCCATTCAGGATGAGGTTGAATATAGGCTTCGCCATTTTCAGAAATATTCACCGATTGACCACTTTCCCATATCGCAGCCAAATGCTTTGCAAAACCACCAGTACTGCATGAGATCGACATATCGTTGTCGTTCAATACCACCATGAGGTCAGCATTGTGTGCCACCGCATCGTTCATGGCTTCAAAAGCCATGCCCGCTGTCATCGCGCCATCACCCACGATTGCAACCACATGACAGGGATCTTGCTTGAAGCGACGTGCCAATGACATCCCAAGACCAGCAGAAATCGCTGTTGATGAATGTCCTACACCAAAAGTGTCAAATTCAGATTCTTCACGGGCAGGAAACGCAGCCAAACCATCTTTGGCACGAATCGTCACTAATTGTTCACGACGACCAGTTAAGGCTTTATGCGGATAGGCTTGATGACCCACATCCCAAATCAGACGATCACGTGGCGTATCAAAACAGTAATGCAATGCCACGGTTAATTCGATCACCCCAAGATTGGCACCAAAATGCCCACCACTTTGTCCGGCCGCATACAAAATAAATTGACGTAACTCATCCGCCACTTGCTCTAATTGGCTGCGCTCGAGTAAACGAAGTTGTTGAGGATGGTTAATCGTATCCAGCAACGGTGTTACAGGGCGTTGAAATGGTATTTCTTTATACAGCATAATGTGGCAAAGCCTTCTAAAGCCTGGCAAATTCCTAAGCTCGGTCTAAATGGGTAACTCGATCATATCGTCGAATTGTATCACCTTACAATCAGCCAAACTTGTAGCGATGTAATTTTTAGCAATGATCTCGTTGGGGAGATTTTGAATGAGTCAGATTATCCTGAATAATCTTCCTATTTATCAACTATTATCGTTCGCTTTATACAAAAAAGAAAATGTTCTGCATAAATTCGTCGTTGCAATTCTACCAATGTCCAAGCATTACGCTATACTTTAGCCAATTTATAATCGAATAAACGGGTTAAGCAGTGCCTATAGAATTTGTCGCAACGTCAAGATTACCGACCGCTTTTGGTGAATTCAATATTACGGTTTTTCAGGATCCTGAAACCGGTGAAGAACATGTCGCACTCTCTAAAGGACTAGAACAAGCTCCCACTAAACCTGTTTTAGTACGTATCCACTCCGAATGCCTGACCGGTGATGCCTTTGCTTCACTCAAATGTGACTGCGGCCCACAACTTCAAGCCACCCAAAAATTAATTAATGAAGCAGGTCAAGGGGTGATTTTATATTTACGCCAAGAAGGTCGCGGTATTGGTTTAACCAATAAAATCCGTGCTTACGCCCTACAAGACCAAGGCCATGACACAGTGGATGCCAATTTATTATTGGATCTTCCTGCCGATGCACGTCGTTATGATATGTGCCCTATCATGTTGAATCATCTCAACATTACGGCTGTGCGTCTCATTACCAATAACCCATTAAAAATTGAAGCGCTCCAAGAGCAAGGCGTGAATGTCGTTGATCGTGTTCCGCTGACTGTGGGTTTAAATCCCTTTAACGAACAATATTTAAAAACCAAACATGATCGTATGTCGCATATGTATCAAAAGGACGATTTTTAAAAGTCCTTTAAATTCTCCATCTATAAATCCCTCCAAACCTCCCTTTACAAAAGGGAGGCTTTCCCCTCTTTAAAAGAGGGGTTAGGGGAAATTCAAATCGTCATCGAAAAAATACGATTTTCCGGCACACGGCGTTTTAACCTTAAGTCAAAAGCCATGCAGATATTACGTACAAAAGGTTTGCCTTTTTCGGTAATTTGGATGCTCTGATCACCCAACTCTAATAATCCATCCGCCTGCATTTCTGTTAATTGTGCAACCACTTCATCAATTTCTGGAAATTGCATGTCTGTATTTGCCCACGAAGTATGGAATGTACACATCAAATTCAGAATATGTTTACGAATGATTAAGTCCTCATCTGTCAGCACATGACCTCGATAAACAGGAATTTGGTTTTGCTCTAAACGTGAATAATAGTCTTCAATTTTCTTTTCATTTTGTGCAAAGCTGTACCAACTATCACTGATCGAAGATAAGCCGAGTCCAATCATTACTTGGGTTTTCGATGCGGTATAGCCCATAAAATTTCGGTGCAAACTGCCCTGCTGAAAAGCTTGATACATTGGATCTTGGGTTAATGCAAAATGATCCATTCCAATTTCATGATAGCCTTGCGCCAGTAGCTGTTTTTTACCTTCTTCATAGCATTGACGCTTTAAATCATCTTTCGGGACATCGGCATCTTTAAAACCACGCTGACCATTGCCCTTAATCCACGGCACATGCGCATAGCTATAAAAGGCTAAACGATCTGGCATCAAACGATTGGTCTGTTCAATGGTATGCAACACGTCGTTTAAATCCTGAAATGGCAAACCAAAAACCAAGTCATGCGAAATAGAGGTATAGCCAATATCACGTGCCCACTGTGTCACTTGTTCAACATGTGCAAAAGGCTGAATACGGTGGATGGCTTTTTGCACCTTCTCATTATAATCCTGCACTCCATAACTTACGCGTCGAAAGCCAACATCATACAAAGCTTGTAAATGCTCACGTGTGGTATTGTTCGGATGCCCTTCAAAGCTAAATTCATGTGTATCGGCAATATCAGCATGCACTAGAATGCCTTGAATCAACTGGGTGAGATGCTCAGGAGAAAAGAAAGTAGGCGTTCCCCCGCCCAAATGAATTTCTTTAATTATTGGCCGGTCAACCAAGAGCTGACAATATAAGTCCCATTCTTTCAGCACCGCCTGAATATAAGGCAGCTCCATCTCATGTTTTTTCGTGACTTTTTTATGGCAACCACAAAACGTACATAAGCTTTCACAAAATGGTAGATGGATGTACAGACTGATGCCTTCGAGGTGATTGCTCTCATTAAAAGATCGCTTCAAGCCCTGTTTCCACTGTTGTAATGAAAACTCAGCTTCCTCCCAATACGGCACGGTTGGATAACTGGTATAGCGTGGACCTGGTACATTATATTTTTGAATTAAAGAACTCGCCTGCTGAGACATCGATGCACCATTTCAATCAATGAGATTCAATTTAAATCTACCTTATGATTATTGTGCTGAGCTTCAGAAGTGAATTCAACCTAGCAAATTTGTCGGAATAGGCACAATTTCAGCCGGAGCAATTGCTGCTAACTTTGCATGATCTTTTGGTTTAATCACTAGATTTCCAGATTTAAAGCAAAGATCCGATGCTGAGTATCGGGAAAAATGCCTTAAGTTTTCACGTAATTTATGCTTTGATGACACTTATCTTTAAATTATTTTAATAAAGGTCACCATGCAGAATCCAACTTCAGCCGATATTCAACGTGTAGATGAATTCCTTCGCGATTTACAGGCACGGATTTGTGCCGCATTGGAACAGCAAGAACGTGCTGGTGGCGGAAGTGCCGAATTTGCGATCGATGACTGGGAACGCCCTGAAGGTGGTGGTGGTCGCTCACGTGTTCTTCAAAATGGAACGGTGATTGAAAAAGGCGGGGTGATGTTCTCGCACATTAACATTTCAAAATTACCGGCCTCTGCGACTGAACGCCATCCCGCTATTGCGGGTGCAAAAGCGCAAGCCATGGGCGTGTCGTTGGTAATTCACCCGAAAAACCCTAACGTCCCAACCTCACATGCCAATGTGCGTTTATTTGTCGCCGAAAAAGAAGGACAAGATCCGATTTGGTGGTTTGGCGGAGGTTTTGACCTCACTCCATTTTATCCAAATGATGAAGATGTCTTGTCCTGGCATCAAACTGCCCATGATCTTTGTGCCCCATTTAGCGATACGCTCTATGATGAACATAAAAAATGGTGTGATGACTATTTTTATCTAAAACACCGTGATGAACAACGTGGTGTGGGTGGTTTATTCTTTGATGATCTCAACCAATGGGACTTTGAAACCTGTTTCAAATATATGCAGGCCGTGGGTAATGGTTATTTAGAGGCGATTTTACCGATCTTCCAAAGAAACCAAGACAAAGCCTATACCGAAGCACAACGAGACTTCCAACTTTACCGTCGTGGTCGTTACGTTGAATATAACCTAGTGTATGACCGTGGCACCTTATTTGGTTTACAAACTGGTGGGCGTATTGAATCCATTTTAGTAAGTATGCCACCTTTGGCGGGCTGGTCGTATCGTCCTGAATGGGAAGAAAATTCTGCCGAGAAAAAGCTCACCGACTTTTATTTAAAACCGCATGATTGGCTTAATATATTGAAATAAAATAGATAGACATGTATTTGCCTCTGTCCATCAGGGGCTTTTCATTGCCTTTTAATTAAAGTATTTATATTTCTAGGTAATATCTTGATGCATAAATAAATTTTTTAAGCATTTACTTTGTAATCATATTGCTCAACAATGACACATCTTTTAAACAGCTTTACGCTATGTCATTGCACAATGTGTCAATAAACTCATGGCTGTAACTTTCTTGTACGGAGTACAACGCACATGACACATCAAACACTCAATAAAAAAGCAGTCAGTCTTACTGCCTTGGTGTTTTGGAGCTTTGCTGTTGTGCTGATCAGCGCTATCAGTACTAATATTTTTTCCGAAACGTCTTTAAATGATAATTTGGCTATTGGCTTCATGGTGGTTGCCTTGATTGGTTTAGTCATCAGTGCTTCCAGCATCTTGATTCAAAGCGTCTTAGATATTTGTAATCCTTAATTTTCCGCCTTTATTTCACGATTTTGAGACTGCCCGAACTTTAGCCATCTTCGGTTTTGGCGTATATTGTCTGCTCTTTCACATCTACATGGACGCTGTGCAATGAGCAAACAATTTGCCGTGATTGGCAACCCGATTGAACAATCACGCTCACCTGAACTTCATCATGCCTTCGCTGAAAAAACAGGCCTCGACATTCAGTACAGCAAACGACTTGCGCCACTCGATGGTTTTCAGCACAGCGTCGAATCCTTCTTTGCCGAAGGTGGCATCGGTATGAATGTCACTGTTCCGTTTAAAGAACAAGCCTATGCACAATGTAGCGTGCTTACTGAACGTGCCAAAATTGCAGGTGCGGTCAATACATTATGGATGCAAGATGGTCAATTACACGGTGATAATACTGATGGTCAAGGCTTGGTGAATGCCATTCATGCCTTAGATTGGAATTTAGAACAGAGCGATATATTGATCATTGGTGCAGGTGGTGCAACACGTGGCGTGATTTATCCGCTGGTACAAGCTGGGGCCAAAAAAATCGTCATTGCCAACCGGACTTTAGCGCGTGCTGAACAATTGGTCGCTGACTTAAAAACTGCCGTACCGAATGCCGAACTTGCAGCTATTGCACTCACTGACTTAGCAGGTCAATTTGATCTGGTGATTAATGCCACATCGGCAAGCTTAACGGGTGATCCGCTAATTTTGCCTGAAGCTTTACAATTCACCCACGCCTATGAAATGGCCTATGGCAAACCATCGACATTTTTGGATCAAGCCAAAGCACGCCATGTTCCAACCTCAGAAGGTTTTGGCATGTTGGTTGGTCAAGCAATTGAATCTTTTTCCATTTGGAATGGCATTAAACCTGATCTAAAAGACTTTCTATAATTCAAAATGATTTGCTCAATTCACTTTCTGAGCAGGCTAAACACCTAAAAAAAGAACCTCAATTGAGGTTCTTTTTTTATCCAACTTACTTCTTGTGTTTTTGAATGGCCTTATAGGTTTCATAATAAGCCGATTGACTGAACAACTCTTCGTGTTCTGCTGTTAGGCCTTGTAATGACGCTTCTGATAATTTTCCTTTGATATCATCAGCAAAGGCTTGCGCATAAATTTTTGATGCTTTCACCAAATGCGCTTTTTCAGTTCCTTCCAGTTCATAACTGGCTAAAAAGTTTTGTTGATATAAATGTGCAAAAATCGCCTGATCAGTTTTATAAGTTTTTTGCAATTGTTTCCACTCAACCTGAGCTTTGTACTCACCAATCCCCGACTGCACATAATGATTGACTGAAGAACCTAAGTCATCAAAGTCTTGATAGCGATGCAAAGCATGCTTATCACGTAATTGATTTAAACGTTTCAGCGCATTGCCTGTTGGCTCTTTTAAGCCATCAACAAATCGATATGCATAAACTTCAGCAATTTCATTCAAATCATTGGCTGAGTAATAACGCACATACTGAGCGCGATAATTAGCAAATGCCACGACAAATGCCGCTTGATAGGCTTTCACTTCAGATTGATGACGTTTATAACTTTGCAATGCCACAGTACTGAGATATTCAGGAAGTTCGATTTCTTCATTTGCAGCACGGACATCATCAACCGATGCAGTTTCTGCTTCAACAAGCAGAGGATCATTTCCCGTGATTGGTGCAAGCAGACCTTTCAACATATTTTCAAAGAGTGAATCTTTACTGACTTCCTCAATGGATTTTGCCTGTTTCATGGCTTGACGATCAATTTTAGTCGCATTGCCATAATTCAAAATTTGGTTGCTACTTTTCAGCTTTAATTGACCTAAACGTGGCTCATTAAAGGCCAATTGATAGTCCATTACTTGGACGCGGCCTTTGTGATCTAAGCCTACATCCATCACCACATTCGAAGATGATTTATCCTGTGCATTCAGCACCTGCGCAATTTCAGCTTGATGCTTTTGCCATAATTGCTGAAATTGTTTTACATCGATAAGTTGTTCACTTTGATATTGCTGGAATACTGGTTTTAACTGCTCAACAGCATCCGAAATCTCTGAATCTGTATTGGATGCGTCCGCAGCAGAGGCCGATGGTACAGAATCTTCTTGCAGCGGTATCACCCGAACATCTTGATAATCCTGACACAGTGTGACTTTACCAATCGGCACCTGTTTGGTGTTCATCAAGGCTTGACAGACTTCCTCAGATAAGTTCGCTGTTTCATCATCTTCTTCTGAAGCCGCATAAGCTTCGGTTACTTCAGTATCCGAACTATAGGCTTCTTCGTCATCATCCGCGGTCGCCTCCGCATATGCACTTGCAGTATCGATCGCGTATTCAGCAGATTCAGCGGCAGAAGACGTTTGTTCTTCTTCCGTTTCATGTTGGTGATACATCAGGCCATGCATTTTCGCATTGAGCAGCTCATTCACACGTTCTACAGATGCATAAGCCGCATCATAGTCTTCATCCTCAGCTGCTGCCGCTACTGCAGTCCCTCCCGCCGCTTCAGCTGCAGCCATGGCCTCTTCGGAAGCACTGTGATGCACAGCAGCATCCACAGATTCATCTTGCTCAGCGTCACTATTGCGCTGACCTTTGATTTGCGTGGTGTAATAGTTGGCGTTCACAAAATCAAAGAGTTCAAGTTGGGTGTATAGCGCATTAAGATCACCCACATAGCGGATTTTTTTAGTCAGCCCTGCATTTTTTTCATCACGTGTTAAAGCAATATTTTGCACTTGATTCGGCTCTGCCAAGACATAAGGTAAAGCATTCATTTGTTTTAAATAGTCAGCAAATTTTTTCAAATCGTACTGAGCAATCGTGTCTTTATGTTTTGAAAAATCCACATAAGCCAAGCTGCTTTGGCTTTCACGATTTACCATAAATGGCATGAACGCAAAGTAGTTGGTATAAAATTTATGTTGATTAAAATCAATGATCATCGGCAACTGTGCATTCACCTGCAAAGTCGGTTTTTGATAACTCAATTGCAAGGTTAAGGCAGCAAGTTTTTCTCTAAAATGTACTGAACCGCTATAGCTAAACTGTAAATCATTCAACACATTCAGCAGTGATTGTGCAATTTTAGATTGCGGAGAAATGCCATCCTCTTCATCGCTATAGCGCGCTGATGGTGGGATCGATTCATTGGCAATCGCTTGATAGAGCTGTTTCTTTTCTTTTTGGCTAAATGGAATATTTTGGGTTTTAATCAACTGATCCAGTTGTTTTTTAAGTTTAGGATCCAGCTCTGGCTGTGTGCTTATCGCAGGTTTTGACTTGGTTTCAGGCTTTTTTTCATCGAACTGAATATCGGTCTGAATTGAAAATTGCCCTTTCATGTCATAACTGGCATTTTCAAACATTGCGTTTAAGCCTTGAGTGGCTTGTTGCCCGAGAGACTGATCCGTTGAATTGGTTTTTATGACATGTTGAGCACACCCAGTAATACTCAAACCCAGTAAACAAAGTGTTATATATTTTAATCGCATAATTGTACGAAAGACCTAAGTTCTTTATGATTTATTAAAAGAAAAAAATGATCAAAAGATCAACATCCAGTTTATCAGAAGTTTACTTTTCACATGTTGGTTAAATATTACAATTCGCCTTTCTGACATTTTTTAAGGGCGTATTCATCAATGTTTTTTGGATGAAATTATGAATAATCAAATCATCAATACAGATAATCCAAAAAAATTTAGATATTAGGATTAAGACTATGCCTGCATATAAAGCGCCTTTACACGATATTCGTTTCTTAATGAATGAAGTGCTCGATTACCCAGCACACTACAAAACTTTGTCTAATGGTGATGCTGCTGATGCAGATACTGTCGACATGATTTTAGAAGGTGCAGCGGATTTTTGTGAAAACATCCTTTCACCTTTAAACCAAACGGGTGATGAAGAAGGCTGTCATTTTGAAAATGGTGATGTGAAAACACCAAAAGGGTTTAAAGAAGCCTATGACCAATTTGTACAGGGTGGCTGGCAAGGTCTGTCTTTCCCTGAAGAATTTGGCGGTCAAAACTTGCCACAGTCGTTGAATCTCATCAAATCTGAAATGATGGGTACAGCAAACTGGTCATTCCAAATGTATCCGGGTCTCAGCGTAGGTTGTATCAACACCATTCTACAATTTGGTTCAGAAGAACAGAAAAACCAATATTTACCGAACCTTGTTGCTGGAACTTGGTCAGGCACCATGTGCTTAACTGAACCTCAATGCGGTACCGACTTAGGTCAGGTAAAAACCAAAGCGGAACCTCAAGCTGACGGTAGCTATGCAATTTCTGGTACAAAAATCTTCATCTCTGCGGGTGAGCATGATTTAACAGATAACATCGTGCATATCGTACTTGCACGTCTTCCAGATGCTCCTGCAGGTACTAAAGGGATTTCATTGTTCATCGTTCCAAAATTCCTTGTGAAAGCAGACGGTTCAGTAGGCGAACGCAACCCAGTGACTTGTGGTTCGATTGAACACAAAATGGGGATCCGTGCTTCAGCAACAGCCGTACTGAACTTTGACAATGCCATTGGTTACTTGATCGGTGAAAAACACAAAGGCCTACATGCAATGTTCACCTTCATGAACACTGCACGTATTGGTACAGCAATTCAAGGTATTGCACATGCTGAATTGGCATTCCAAGGCGCACTTCCATACGCGAAAGAACGTATGTCTATGCGCGCACTTTCAGGTAAAAAAGATCCTGAAAAAGTAGCCGATGCGATTATTCACCATGCAGACGTACGTCGTATGCTTTTAACTCAGAAAGCGATCGCTGAAGGCGGCCGTTCAATGATTTACTATGCAGCTCAAATTGCGGACAAAATGACTGATGCTTTAACCCGCGGTGATACAGCAGCGTTTGAAGCACATGATGACCACTTAGGCTTCTACACACCGATTCTCAAAGGTTTCTTAACCGAAATGGGTTATGAAGCTGCAAACCATGGTATGCAAGTATACGGTGGTCATGGTTATATTAAAGAATGGGGCATGGAACAAATCGTTCGTGACTCACGTATCTCTACTCTCTACGAAGGCACAACCGGTGTTCAAGCACTAGACTTGATTGGTCGTAAAGTTCTGTTGACCTCTAAAGGTAAAGTGATTCGTGACTACACAGCAGAAATCTTGAAGTTCTGTGGTCAACATGCACGTAACAAATACATGCGTCGTTTTGCGTGGGACTTAACGAAGCTTTGCGCACAGTGGAATGCATTAACTGTTCGTATCATGCTTGCTGCACGTAAAGACCGTGACATCGTATCTTCTGCATCTGTAGATTTCTTGATGTTCTCTGGCTACGTGATGATGGCTTATTTCTGGGCACAACAAGCTGCCGTAGCTTCTGAAAAATTAGCAGAAGGCAATGGTGCAGAAGTTCCTGAGTTCTATAAAGCAAAAATCAAAGTGGCAGACTTCTACTTTGAACGTCTATTACCACGCTCACAAGGTCACGCTGAAGCAATGGTCAACCCATCGAAGACCATGACTTCTTTGGCACCTGAACACTTTAGCTTTGACTACTAAGCTTTAAACCGAGTTAAATGACTCTATAAAAAGACCGCTTCGGCGGTCTTTTTTGTCTTCTCTTTTAATTTTGATCTATAAGAATTACGAGTAGTATTCTTAATTTCTTCATGAGGTAATAACAATGTATAACGATGAACTTTATATGGAGAAATATTGTTGTATTTCTCAACAAAAATAGAGTACTTTATCGCCAAAAAATAATTTTATTTAATAAATATTAAATACTTAAAGTGAAGTTCACTCGATGATTTTAGCTTTATATTTGTATCTCATACAACTTCATATCTTCTCCATAGCCTCCCCCTATGATGACTTCATTGATTCATAAAGAGCGTAACCATGAAAAAATTGATGTCTTCATTAATGATTGGTCTAATTGCAACAACTGCGACACTATCTGCAATGGCAGCGCCTGCATTCGATCATAAAAATCCACCACCTGCTCCACACTTTGATAAAAAACCTGTACCGCCTAAAGCAATACATCACAAATCTGCTGGGCCCCACATGGTGAAAAAAGAGCATCAAAAAGTTCATGCAAAATTTGCCAAACAAAATCATAAAGCAGTAGCTTTTAAAGCTAGTCAACCTAAGCCTGTTCCGCATCATAAGTTACCGCCTATGCCACCGAAACATCGTTAAGCTAAATTAAAAAAAGACCGCTCATGCGGTCTTTTTTTAATATTTACTTTGCTTTATCAGCAATAAATTCTTTAATCTCTATGGGTTTATCTTTTACCAACTCAACTGTGCCTTCATTCACACCATTAAAGTTCTTAAAGTGAATTGAAACACCTTGGTCGTTGGCAAGTCGTACACCACTTCCTGAAACTCCTCGTTTCAATTCATACACACGATCAGAATTATCAGTCAATTGTGCGGTTTCAAAATTATCTTTGGTTTTTAACTCAAGGCTTAGATCTTGTGGCCCTGTAAAGTGAATCACTTGCTCATCTTGAGCTACTGCAACATCGTTTGTTTGTGCAGTTGTGGCCGTTGCCTCTGTTGCAACATTTTGTTCTGATGGTGCTTTTTTATCGGTGCAACCCACCAAAGCTATAGTTAATAACGTCGCAGTTAAAATATATTTCATTTTCTGAAGTTCCTTTATGCCATGTAAATTCAATTATCAACTGAATAATTTCATACACATTCTGCAAATTACATTCGAAATATGAAAAATTACTTGTCGCTCAAATTTTAAAACAAGTTTGACATAGCTTTCATTACAGGAATTCTTCCAATACGGAATTTAAAAAGATATGCCCCTGCTCGGTACAAGACAAACGTGTTGGATCACTGACCATCAATTTACGTTCACGTAATGAGTTCAATAACTCGGCAATTGGCTCTAAACTTTCCCCTGTACGCTCGCTATATAGCTTGGCTTCCACCCCATGATTTAACCGAAGCGCATTCATCATAAATTCAAAAGGCATGTCGGCTGCTTCGATGCGCTTAAACTGAAGATGTTCAGCAGGTACTTTGGCTAAATAGTCTTTCGGCAATCGGGTTTTTTGGAAACGATACACCCCGTCTGGCATGGTCACTTTGCCATGTGCGCCTGCGCCAATCGCCAAATAATCGCCAAACTGCCAATAATTTAAATTATGTGCCGACGGCTTTTCTTTACGCCATGCCGATACTTCATAATTGATAAAGCCTTGCGCTGTTAAATAGGCTTCGCCCTGTTCTTGAATATCTTCAAGCACATCATCGACAGGTAAAATCGGTTTTGTGCGGAAGAAAACCGTATTAGGTTCAATGGTCAACTGATACCACGACACATGCGTTGCGCCATTTTCAACAGCAAGTTTTAAATCCAACAGTGCTTGCTCAATGGTTTGTTCAGGCAGGCCATGCATCAAATCGACATTTACCCGTTCAAAACCCGCCTCTTTTGCATGTTGAATGGCAGAAATCGCATCATCATTCGAGTGAATCCGCCCCAGTTTTTTCAGCTGCTCAGTATTAAAACTTTGCACCCCAATGGATAAACGATTGATCCCTGCCTCTAAATAACCGGCAAAAGGATCGTGCTCAACCGTACCGGGATTGGCTTCCAAGGTGATTTCACAGTCCGCTTCAAATGGCACTAACGCTTTGAGTTGAGCAAATAACCATTGATAGCCTTTGGATGAAATGAGCGATGGTGTACCCCCACCAATAAATACACTATGAATCAAGCGACCCTGAGTAAAATCGAGTTGCGTTTTAAAGTCTTCAACCAACGCCTGTAAATATTCTTGTTCTAAGTCTAAAGACAATTCACCATTCGGCACCGCATGCGAATTAAAATCACAGTATGGACATTTGCGCACACACCACGGCATGTGAATGTATAAAGATAACGGAACAACTGCAGGATTTAATTCAGCCAAGGAAAATGCTCAAAAGGAACAAAAGAAGTAAGCGCATTTTAACATGACTGCATCAGAGCGCTTATGAAAACTCATCCACAATACAGTAGACTAATAAAATTAAAGAAGAATTAGATGATTAGAAGATGAAAATAAGCAGCCATTTATTGTACTTACTGCCGCTCGCGATGGGTGTTGGTATCGCTATGACTATTCAAACAGCGATCAACAGCCAATTGCGTGAATATTTATATTCACCGCTGCAAGCTGCCCTTTTTTCTTTTTTGGTTGGTACAATAGTCCTCGCCTTTATGGTGTTTTTTCAATCGGTCGAAAAACCGGACTTTGCAAGTTTTGCTCAAATCCCTTGGTATTTATGGCTGGGGGGATGTTTGGGTGTTTATGCCATCAGTATCAGTATTTATACCGCACCGAAACTGGGTTTTTTATCCCTCTCCGGTCTGATTATTTTTGGACAGATCTTAATGTCGATGGTATTTGACCATTTTGGCTTGCTCGGCACTGAAAAAACCCCGATTAACTGGCAACGCTTATTGGGTGGCGTGGTGATTTTTATTGGTGTGCTTCTCACTTTCCAACGCTAAGACCTCATTCCTAAGCACCTCACAAGAAATGAGTACATTCTGTGTCTACTGTCACGGCTGTAACAAGCAGCAAGTATGAATTAAAACAACTGTTTCATTTAATGATCCCGATATTGATCACGCAGTTTGCGCAAGCGGGATTTGGTCTCATTGATACCATCATGGCTGGACACATGTCCGCCAATGACCTTGCAGCCATTGCGGTCGGGGTCGGTTTATGGATACCGGTCATGCTGCTGTTCAGCGGCATTATGATTGCAACCACCCCATTGGTGGCCGAAGCCAATGGTGCTCGCACGCCTGAAAAAATTGCCACCATCGCCCGTCAGTCGTTATGGGTCGCATTATTTTTAGGGATCATTGCCGCATTAGTCTTACAAGCCATGCCGCTGCTTTTACCGTTATTGGGTGTCCCTGAAGCATTGCTGCCGAAGGCGAGTTTATTCTTACACGCCATTAGTTTAGGTATGCCTGCTGTCACCATGTACGCAGCTTTACGTGGCTACTCAGAAGCTTTGGGGCATCCGCGACCAGTCACTGTGCTGAGTCTGCTAGCTTTATTGGTGTTAATTCCACTAAACTTTATTTTTATGTATGGTTTAGGCCCAGTCCCTGAATTGGGTTCTGCAGGATGTGGTTTTGCCACCGCGATTTTACAATGGTTGATGTTCTTTGCTTTGGCGATGTACGTTTTCAAAGGATCGGCCTATCAAAAGACCCAACCTTTCGCTGCTTTTGAAAAAATGAACAGTGAATGGATCAAACGTATCTTAAAACTTGGCTTTCCCATTGGCTTAGCCATTTTCTTTGAAGTCAGTATTTTTAGTACAGCCGCTATTGTTTTGAGTCCTTTGGGCGAAGTCACCATTGCCGCGCATCAAGTCGCCATTTCGATTACCTCGCAATTGTTTATGATTCCGATGTCACTAGCGATTGCGCTGACCATTCGGGTCGGTACCTATTATGGGGAAAAGAACTGGCTGGCTATGCGAAAAGTCCAGAAAGTCGGTATGTTGACAGGGACGGTATTTGCCCTGATTACCATGTTGCTGCTTTGGCTTTTACGTAATGAAATTGTGTCACTCTATACCAATGACTATGATGTGACTCAGCTTGCCGTGTATTTGGTCTTGTTCGCGATTGCCTATCAGTTGATGGACGCATGGCAAGTCAGTGCCGCAGGATGTTTACGCGGCATGCAAGACACCAAAGGGCCGATGTGGATCACCATGATCGCTTATTGGATCATTGCCTTCCCTGTCGGGATCTATCTTGCACGCTTCACCACGACTGGTGCTGCAGGCGTTTGGATTGGCCTAATTGTGGGTCTGACTGTCGCATGTATACTGCTACTTACACGTTTATTTATGATGAATAAACGTTTAGCACAAGTGGGGTAAGCCCTAAAAAAGCATCTAAAACATTACTTAAAAAGACGGCTAGGCTATGCAGAAGATTAATGCAAATTAACACGCTGCATAGCAACGCCATAAATAAAAAGCACGAAGAAGAGGAAAATAAACATGTCCCATGTATTTCGCTCGATCAGTCTCTGTCTGAGCTTAGGCTTTTCCATGTCACTACAGGCTGAACAGTCAATCAACCGACATGAATTTCCTTTATATTACGCACCCATCAAAGTTCAATCACAACCCGAATTTGATTACATCAATCAAGCACTTTGGACAGCCTTTCGCTTTTATCATGAACAACAGGCGGACTCATATACCGCACGTTTAAAATTAAGTTGTCAGCAGTCTGGTATGGCGTATACCTATCAGGACTTCATCAAGGCCAATCAAAAGTTTGCCTCTGCGGACGATCAGGATTTTATCGTGACGCAAAACCTCATCACATTGAATGAAAATTTACACCATAACCAATGCAGTAAATATCTCGGTCCACATTTAGAACTGGAAAAAACTGAATCTAGCGAAGCAGCAAAAGCCAACTAATTAAGCGCCTCGATGGCATTTTTTAAACCTTGTGGCACTTGGCTGTCGTCTTCTACGTCTTTCACGATCGCCTGCCCGACGATCACATCTGTCCCATTAAAACTCATGGTTGGTGATCCATACAATTCATAGCCTTCATTTAAAGCTTTGGTCACACGGGCACAGAAATTGACATCATCTTTACCGGTTAAATAGCGATACACTTTCATCGTTCAGTTCTCTTCTCGCGACACAATATGTTAAACCATTCAGCGCGTGGCTTAAATTTGCCTGAATTATTTTCAGTATTTACATTTTTGCCCATCATTTTATCAATGGAAATAAAGTCTTAACAATTTAAAGTAGGCAGTTTGTGTTTTGTCGCCTATGATCGGTATTAGATAATAAATGATGATCTTGAGGAACATCACATGGCAAAAACGGCTAGCACACCGGGTCGTCGCTTTATGAAACTTGCCAGTATGACGGCAAGCATTGCTACTAAAACCGTTTCCAATTCCATCCGCAATATCACTGCCGATGAAGAACAGAAAAATGCATCTCGCAGTAAACTTTTTCAGGACATCGGTCTGCAAATTGCAGACACTTTGGGTGAAATGAAAGGTGCGGTGATGAAAGTCGGACAAATTGCCTCGCAGTACAAAGACATTTTTCCACCTGAAGTCGCAAAGGCCATCAGTAAATTACAACGCCAAGCGCCAGCCATGCCCTTTGCTGAAATTAAGGCTCAAGTAGAACAAGAACTCGGCAAACCCCTCGCGCAAATTTTTAAAAGTTTTGAAGAACAACCTTTTGCCGCTGCATCCATTGGGCAGGTGCATAAAGCCGTGTTACCTAATGGTCAGCAGGTGGTGGTGAAAGTGCAATATCCGGGTGTCGAAGAAGCCTGTGAAAGTGACTTAAAACAAGTTCGCCTTGCACTTCGTCTGATGGGCGTATTAAAAATTGATCGGAAGTTACAAGACAAGCTATTTCGTGAAATTCAGGACAGTTTGGACAACGAACTGAACTATGAAATTGAAGCGCAAAACTTAGATGTTGCGCGTGCGTTTCATAGTGCGCTGGATGACAAAATCATTATTCCACAGGTCTATAAAGATTATTCTTCACGTCATATTCTGACTCTAAGTCTAGAGCTTGGCGACAGTATAGAAACTGCCAGCACATGGTCACAAGAAACACGAAATGCCTTGGGAAGACGGTTATTCCGTGCCATTGGCCGTGAAATTTTCTTCCTTAAACGTTTCCACTGTGACCCACATCCGGGCAACTTCGCCTTTCGTGAAGATGGTTCAGTCATCGTATATGACTACGGCGGTGTGAAAACCCTGTCTCCTGAAATCGTGTCGCACTTTAAGCAATTGATCAATGCTGCACGCAAGCACGATATTCCACTGATGGAACAGCAACTCGATGCCTTACATTCACTCAATGAACTCGGTAAATTCCCTACGGAGTTGTATGAGCAATGGCTTGAAGTACTGATGCGTCCGCTAACCACACAATACGATTTTGCTGAAAACTCAGCACACCATGACGGGGTAGAATTAATTAAGCCTTCTCTTAAATACTGGGATGTGTTTAAACCATCACCGGATACCCTGATGGTGAACCGGACTGTTTCAGGACATTATTGGAATTTGATTCATTTGAAAGTGAATGACAATCTCAATGATCTCTTTGATGAGTTGGTCCCACCTAGCGCTTAAGAGAACATGAAGCGCTGATTGCCTGATGAATTTCGGGCAATATTTGCATTTTTAATTGTTATGTTATAACATCTCTTTAATCAATAAATTTAAGGAACAGAAGAATGCGTGCCAATATCCATCCCGAATACCGTGAAGTGCTCTTTCATGACACCAATGCAAATGCCTTTTTTGTGATTGGCAGTACCTTAAGCACCAATCAAACCAAAGAGTTTGAAGGCAAAACTTATCCATATGTGACGCTCGATATCTCAAGTGCATCACATCCTTTTTATACAGGTGAACAACGTCAAGTGAATAATGAAGGACGTATTGCGAACTTTAATAAACGCTTTGCGCGTTTCAAACGCTCACAATAAGTTCAGTTTCGATTAAGTTTTTGCTTTTAAAATTAAAGCATTGAAGAAGTACAGGGTTCCCCTCCTCCAACCTGAACTTCTTTTTTTTATGTCTGAAATTTTGTGGATTTCAAGCGTTGTTTTAAACATCTATTTTTAAAATAGACTGAAATAAGTAATATCCCAGCCCCAATACGATGATACCAATCACCACACTGGAAATGGCATAACTAAATGCCAGCCCACTTTGCCCTTGTCTAAGCAGTTGAAAGGTTTCTAAGCCGAAACTCGAAAATGTGGTAAAGCCACCTAAGATCCCGACCATAAGCAATAAGCGTGCTTCATTTTGTAGAACGGGATATTTTTGGCTAAATGCAAAAAACACACCTGCACAAAAGCAACCTAAAATATTCACCCACCATGTAGCCCATGGAAAGAGTACGGTTGGCTTGGCCAATAACAGTCCTGCTGCATAGCGAAGTGTTGCCCCAATTGCGCCGCCACATGCGACCAAAAGCCAGTTCATAGTTGTCCTACTTCAATATCATTGGTATTTACAGTTTAGGCAACAGACTGCCTAAGGTCGCCCTTCAATATACACGCATTTAATTTACGCAAATAGTGTTAAATGTTTGGGCCAAAGCTTGCTATAGTCTGCAACACTTTGCGGTATTTTTTATTGAAAGAGGACATTATGGCTCAGGAATTATTAGATCAACTTCAAGCAGGGACTGCGAAATTTTCAGATGTGATTGCATTTATTGAAGCGCGTTATAACCACACACCAACTGCTTTTACCAATGGCAAACAAGCCAATGCAGCGACTGAAAACCAAGGCAGTGCCAAAGTATTTTCTTTTGCCCAATTGAATGGTCTAAACCAAGCTGAAACATTAAGTCTTTTTGCTGAACATTATGCTGCTGTTTTGGCGACACCAGACGCAACTGACCACCAAAACATTCGCCAATTTATGCAAAATGGTTGGGAAGGTATTCAATTTGACGGTCAAGCGCTCAGCGCGAAATAATACATACGTGGACGTTTTAAATCAGTTCGTCTGCGATAAAAAAGCCAGTATAAATACTGGCTTTTTTTATCGTTCATCATCGGTTCAAATCAAGACACTCGAACTCTGCAAGTCCATTCAGCCATCGCGGTTTTTTCCCAAGCCCGTGCATGCTTCAAATGTAGTAATTCTTCACCTGCAGTTGTTGCAGTAAAACGATAAGTTTTTTGACCGCCTGCGCCTAGTACTGGTGTAGTATCCGCAGCAGCTTGTTGTTGAGCTGACTGAAACACTTCTTCAACTTTAAAAAGTTTCGGTTGCTCAGCCAAAGACCATACATATCCGGTACTTGGATTTTCGTTTAACAGTACTTCTAAAGTTTGTCCACGATCCATCTCAAGCAAGGTCGGACAACTTTGCTGTTCAGTAAATACATGGGTTTTCCCATCTACAGTTGAACTCATACTGGTACATCCACCAAGCGCCAAACCACTCGCCAACATTAGACTCAAAATAAGCTGTTTCTTTATCGTCATTTTCATCATCAAATTATTTTACCTTGAATCTAATGCACACCGATTTCAATACGATCTCGATGTAATCGAAGTTTAGCCTTTGACTTTTTCAATCCACTGAATCGAACTTACACGAAAAACTTCACAAGCCCCATCACCCGTATCTGTTGGGGTCAAAGATGAAGTCCAAACCAAATCTTTGTCTTTCACCTCAACCAAATCCCCTTTTAAACGCACGAGATCGCCACGTTTTACTTGAGTAATTTGTTTAGCAATTTGCGGGTTTGCAGGAATAATGTGCATATTCGACACCATCATCATGGCTTGCTTTTGCGGTACAGGAACACGATCCATTTTCCAGTTTAAGAAACGGTCATATTGATTGACTGAAATCGTACGAGCAATTTCTGGCTCTGCAAATAAGCCCCAACTGACTGCATAATCAATCGGAGAAAATTTTGCTTGTTCATCTGTTTGATAGGTTTTAGAACCTAAAATTCGGAAATCACCTTTAAATTCTTTCAAAGTGGAAATCGACTGACCTTTGGCAGCAGGTGCTAAGCCTTTGGCAATATTATAATCTGAAGACGCTTGGACACCGACATTCAATAAAAAGCCTGCAAGCACAGTACTTAATGCAATTCGCTTGATCATCGCGTTATCCTCTTACCCTGTAATACTTCACATTACTCAATTTTTAATTCTGCAATTGAGCCGACTTCATCTATTCATAATGCCCCAACCTGAACATGAGCTTAAAATCGCATTGGTTGAGCCTGATGAATGTCGTTTTCACTAGTTGTAACTCTATATTACGCACACAGTCTGCATAAACCTTATGAACTTGGTAACAAAATGCTGTTATTCAGTCAATTGGTCCATATCCACGCCCTAGCACATGATTTAAAATTAAAAAGACATGATTTACACTTTAAAAAAAGCCAACAACAATACTCGCTATGATTTATAAATTTTATCAACAACACATTTTTCCGCATCTTTTAAATCAAGTCATGCAAGTACCAAGCTTGATGGATAAACGACGCGAACTCCTGTTAGCCGTATCTGGTGAGGTGCTCGAAATTGGCTTTGGTACAGGTTTGAATTTAGCGTTTTATCAAAATGTTGATACGGTTTTTGCCCTAGAACCCAATCCTGATATTTTTCATTTAGCTGCTGAACGTGTACATGCAGCGCCCTTTGAGGTACAGCATATTTTAGCCGGTGCTGAAAAATTACCCTTTGCAGATGAAAGTCTAGATCATGTCGTGAGTACATGGACCTTATGCAGCATTGCCGATATTGAAACTGCGCTTGAAGAAATCTACCGTGTCCTGAAACCAACAGGAACATTTCATTTGGTTGAGCATGTACAACACAATGAAAATCGGAAAATTAAGCAGTTACAACACTTACTGACGCCCATTCAAAAGAAAGTCGCAGATGGCTGTCATCTGGATCGTCATATGCAAAAGTTGCTTGAAGATGCCCAGTTTGAATGTTTTGAAACGCAGTATTTTGATGCTGAAGGCATTCCAAAAATTGGTCAGCGCATGTTGCTCGCCCGCGCACGGAAGTTGAGTTAAAGCGTCCAAGGCCATGTTTAAGCAAAATCAAATCTAGATAAAAGTACCTAGTCTTTGATTAGTCGAATGGCATTAATTTTTAGGATATGGCAGGGCTTTTTATTCAACACATTATAGGTGTTATACGACTTCCCTGTTTTGATGGAATGTACATCCACCCATTTACCCAAAATCTCCACACGATCCCCTGATTTTAAACGGCGAATACGATTTGCGACATCTTCGGATTGAGCAATCACACTAACATTTTGCAATTCGGACTTGAGCTGTTCAATTTGTGTCGAGGGCGCGTCTTTCGCTTGCACACTAAAACAGCGGTTCTGCTGAGACCATTCAAGATGGTATTTTAAAGATTGGATATCATTTGCGCCTGAACTCAGTAGCAGATCAATATTGCTGACATAGGCCAAGTCTTGAAAGCCACCCACCACGGTCGGTGCGGCCGGATGTAATGTACGACTACTCGCACTGTAGTAGCGTTTATCCAACAGCAAATATTCACCGGAAAATGCCTGAGTCGGTGTGACCTGAAAATTTTTCAGCACACCAGTTTGCTCTAAATGTGGAATGGCACGAAAATATTCAGACCATATCCACAGCATGAGCGCAAAAACGGCTGCAGTCGCTAAGAGTTTGTCCATGTGGATATTCTGTCCTTATTACTTTTCGACGGTTCTGAGGCTGAGTCACGCGAGCTTAAATATGCTCAAAATCAATTCGGATGGTTTCAAAACGCACTCGCCCTTCAGCAATGGCTTGAGCAATCGCTTGTTGCCCTTTGGTCAAACGTGCCCCACCACTTTTAATATCAATCAGCACCACTTCGATGTCTTCAGCGAGTCCATCACCATCACGAAAGTCGGTATAGCCATCAAAAACCACATAATCGATCGGGTCACCGAGAAACTTTGCATCGCTAGGTAAATACTGAAATTCAGGCATGATCGGCGCCATTTGTTCGGCCATTTTGCCTTTTAAAACAGCACGACTGGTATTTACACTGCGTTTTTGTGCATGGGCCAATGCCTGCTGATGTTCCAATTCTAGTTCTGCAATATATTGCTCGTATTCTGCCTTAATCCTTCCATTGCGACTGCCACTTAATATTAAGGTGGTCAGTACAATCCCAATACACGCGCCAATGAGCATGGCCATCCAGACAGACATTTAAAATTCCTAATCTTTTTAATATATTACAGCGAAACCTATAGAAAAAACTTAGACTTTGGTTCTTTGTCATATTCCCCGCATTAAACAATGATATGCTAGGGACGAGCAGAATAAAATCTATTTAGGTCGATGAAAACGATATTAATTGCCAATCAAAAAGGTGGTTGTGGCAAAACCATCACAGCAATCAGTTTAGCCTCTGCACTTGCGCAAAAAGGTTATAAAGTAGCCTTGGCAGATGCTGACAATCAAAAGTCTGCACGTCAATGGCTCAAACAGCGCCCAGAGACTGCAGCCCCAATTCAGAGCCTAGATTGGCGTCATGAAAAGTCGATTGGTGATGTGCCGAAAGGGATTGAATATCTAATTATCGATGCACCGGGTGCGTTATCGGGTGAACATGCAGATCAGTTGGTGAGTGAAGCTCATGCCATCATTACCCCGCTACAACCATCTTTCTTCGACATCGACTCGACCCGTCGTTTTTTAAAGCATTTGCAAGAAATTAAGCGGATTCGTAAAGGTAAAGTCCAAATCCTATTGTTGGCCAATCGTGTCAAACCCAATTCTGCTCATTCCAAAGAAATTCAAGATTTTTTCAATAAAGTTGAACAACAGCCCATTGCTTGGATTTCTGAACGTACCGCTTATGGTCAACTTGCCATGCAAGGTCTTTCGGTTTTTGATAAAACGCAAAAATTGTACCTCGGAATGCAACAACAATGGCAACCTGTGCTCAATGCCATTATTGAAGACGAAGCCGAGTGGTTTTAACCCATCATTCCACATTTTGTTGATATAAAGGCCAATCTTGCAAGGATCTAGCCTGAAAGATATTCACCATAAGTTAACAAGCTCTCGTTTTCGGGAGCTTTTTTTTCGGTTAAGATTGAACACAACATGATGAAAAAATCAGAGCACGCATTGCCAACGTTCGCACCTACATTACAAAAAGTCTTATTGTTCGGATTATTTTTTATCCTGATTTTTTTGAGCTTTAGCGTACTCAAATACTTTATTGTGCCTGTTGTTTGGGCAGCGATTATTGCCTATATGACATGGCCGCTGTATCAATCGGTGCATCGTTTTTGTGGCAATCGTGCAAATCTAAGTGCGGCGCTGATGATCTTACTGGTGGTGCTCGTGGTAGGTCTGCCGGTGATTTTTGCGATTTTCTTGCTACAACATGAAGGCCGTAACTTGTATTTTGAATTACAAAAGCAAGTTTTCTCTGGTCATGTCAATGTGCCTGATTTTATTCGCCAACTGCCATTTATTGGCAAAGAAGTCAGTCGTACCCTGCATGAGCTGAACAATGACCCAAACAGTATTATTCAATCGGTACAAATTTGGATTCAGGGGCATTTGAACTACGGTAAAGTTTTGGTCGGCGAAGTCAGTAAAAATATCTTTAAGCTGTGTTTTGCCGTGATGTCTTTATTTTTCTTCTATCGTGACGGTCAAACCATTTTAAGTCAGGTCAGTAAAGCCCTCGAAATGGTCATTGGGCCTCGTATTCATCATTATCTTGCCACCATCTCGGATACCACACGTGCCGTAGTATATGGCATCGGTCTTACCGCCATTGCCCAAGCTTTACTTGCCGGTGTGAGCTATTTTGTCGCCGATGTGCCTAACCCGATGTTATTAACCATCATTACCTTCATGTTGGCACTGATTCCTTTTGGTCCACCGATTTCATATACCGCTGTGTCGTTGTGGTTATTTTCACAAGGTCAAACCATTGAAGCCATTGGCGTCATGGCTTGGGGTATTTGTGTGGTGAGTACGGCCGATAACGTGATTCGTCCTTTAGTGATTTCAGGGGCAACGCAGATTCCATTCTTATTAATCATGTTCGGTGTTTTGGGTGGGATCGCCAGTTTCGGTCTTGTCGGTTTATTTATCGGTCCAGTGATCTTGGCGGTATTGTTGGCGATTTGGCGTGAATGGTTGCATGAAACCCAAATTGAAGCCGTCATGATGCCCAAAGCAACATTGGCACATGACTTAGACAATATGGATGATAAGCCTGAACAACCTTAATTCAGGCTTGAATTCATTAAACAAATATTACAATCAAATACTTAAATTATCTGTCATCCTGTATCCGCATCTGTTTCAATGGTTGAAATTCCATAAAAACAGACAGGATGCCAAACATGTCTTCACTATTTAAATTCGGTGCGCTTGCTGCGGTCAGTGCTCTGATGTTTACAGGCTGTGCGAGTACCTCGACTTCAACAGGTCTGAATGCAAAAACCGTGACGGTCAATGCCGTGACTGCTCAAGGTATTGGTCAAAGCATCGGTCAAATTAACTTGGTTGATAGCCCTGCTGGCTTGGTTATTCATACCAATTTAACCCAGCTTCCTCCGGGTCCACACGGTTTCCATATTCATGAAAAAGGCTCTTGTGCCCCAGCTGAAAAAGATGGAAAAGCGGGTGCTGCTCTTGCTGCAGGTGGTCACTTTAACCCTAAAGCTGCACCTCACCACGGTACGCCGCTAACAGGTCACTTGGGTGACTTACCGATCCTTCAAGTTCAAACCGATGGCACAGCAAAAGTGAATTTAATTGCACCACGTTTGAAATTGGCGGATGTACAAGGCTTAGCCATCATGATCCATGCTGGTGGTGATAATTACTCTGACGACCCTAAACCTCTAGGCGGTGGCGGTGACCGTATTGCCTGTGGTGTGATTCAATAATCGACCTTGCACATAGATTTGAATAAGCGGACTTTAAGTCCGCTTTTCTATTGAATAAAAATTGACAGTTCACTGAAAAAAGCTCAGTCTAATTTACAAAATCATTCGAATACTTCGTAACTCTGTGAACACGCGACTCTCTTGGTTTCAACAGTTTCAATCCAGTGCAATCATTATGTATTGCCTGCAAATTTGTATTGTTTTGAGTGGCACCACGCTCGGATTATATTTTCTCGGTTTTCATAGTTTTATTGTGCCCGTCACCTTAGGTGCGATTGCCACTGCACTCACCGACTTTGATGACCGACTCAGCATCCGACTGCGTAATTTGCTCTATGTCTGCGTACTCTTTTTTAGTGTCAGTAGTATTTTAGATTTTCTCTATCCCTATAAGCTGCTGTTTATCTTATATCTTTCACTGTCCAGTGCAGGATTTATTTTATTGGGGGCTTTGGGACAACGCTATGCCACGATATCTTTTGGCACGATTTTACTATCGATCTACACCATGTTCGGCTTGGGCGAATATGACACCTGGTATTTTCAACCCAGTTGCTTTGTTCTAGGGGCCTTATGGTATGGCTTCACCTCGATTCTCTTTTACTTGATTAAACCCACCCTACCCGTACAAGACAATCTCTCGCGTTGTTTTTTACAAATCGCCGAAGTACTGAATGCAAAAGCACGCCTATTTGACCCAGATAATGTCGACAATGTGGAACACTTACTGTATGAATTATCACTCAAAAACAGTGATGTCATCCCAAGTTTAAACACGACCAAAGCTTCTTTACTCACCCGTTTAAAAGCCTCAAGAGCAAATAAAAACACCATCTACTGGCTGAATTTATATTTCTTGGCACAAGATATTCACGAACAGGCCAGTGCGAATTATTTACACTACGAACAAATTCATCAAAATTTTAGCCGTACCGATTTAATTTTTCGTTTTCAAAAAAATATTCGATTACAAGCGCAGGCTTGCCAACAGTTGGCCTACTGTATTTTGCATCGGCAGCCCTATCAGCCTGATCCCATTACTGCGCAAGCACTGGCACATTTGCATGCCTCTTTGCAGGAGTGGATGGCCAATAATCCGCAAAATATAGAAGTGAAAAATCTACAGCTGATCTTGAGTAATTTGGACAGTGTGCAAGAACGCTTTTCGCATGTGCAGGATTTAGATCATTCACAGCAACAGGCCTATCAGCAGCATATCGACAACCTCAATTTACTCGATGACGATATTCACGGTTTGCACGATTTATGGCTCAAACTGAAACAGCATTTGAGTCCAGAATCTGCCTTATTTCGCCATGCTGTTCGCATCGCTTTTGTCTTTGCTATGGGTTATGCCATTTCACTACTGCCCTTTGCCAAAAATGGCTACTGGATATTATTGACCAGTTTATTTGTCTGTCAGATGCGTTATTTTGCGACCAAAAGTCGTTTAAAAATGCGGACTTTGGGAACCATATTAGGGGTCTTACTTGGCATTCCTATTTTGTATTTTGTGCCGAGTGTCGAAGGTCAATTGCTGTTAACGATTATTTTTGGCGTATGCTTTTTCTATCTGAGTGCCAAAAAATATGCCATGGCGACTCTCATGGCAACCTTAATGGTCTTACTGATTTTTAATTTAAAAGGCGCAGGTTATGCGGTTATTTTACCGCGTATCGTTGATACCCTACTCGGCTGTTTTATTGCATGGTTCGCGGTCAATGTGATTTGGCCAGATTGGGACTTTCGCAATATTTCCAAGACCATTCAAAAAAGCTCTGCTGCGACCCTGCATTATTTTGATGCCGTAGTTGAGCAATATCTCCATGGGAAAACCAATAGCATTGATTATCGGCGTGCCCGTCGTTCAGCCCATAATGCTCAAACTGAGTTGTCGAGCATGATTTCTAGTTTAAGTACCGAGCCTGAACCCGACCAAACTTTGATTCAACATGCTTTTCGCTATTTGGTCTATAGCCATAGTCAGCTCAGTTATATTTCGGCATTGGGGAGCCACCGTGAACAGGTACAAGACCAACAAGTCCTTGAACTGCTGCAATGGTGTCAAAGCACGTTGGACGACGTCTTAATTCAGCAAAAACCGCTCAACCCTGAGAAAATTCAGCAAAAACTTTTCGAAATTCAAACACTCAGCACTGAAGAAATGCGGTCTAATCACCTACAACTGGTGCTCAAGCAGATCAGTTTATTACTAGAAACATTAGCCGAACTGATTCAGCTTCGAACACAACTAATTCAGGCGGAAATTAAATAAAATCATTTGAGACTCATGATGAAAATGCTTAGTTTAGGTTTTAGACGCCTCATATTACCTACGATTGTGGCGACCTCATGTTTAGCTGCGTCTTCTGTTTTTGCAGCACTGACAGCACAAGATTTGAAGCGTATTTTGGAATGTCAGGCCGATTACGACACCTACCATGACACTTTGCTCGACTATGATAAGGCTTTGGGGCAATTGGGTTGGAAACGCCATGATGACCCACATCAACCGTTTATTTATATCTATAAAAATAAGCAGCCTGTTGAATTTTTTGGCATGCCAACCCAAGAAATTGGCCTGTCTTCCAATGCAGTATTCGCGATCTATCGCCAAGCCGATGTGAAAAAATTTGCCCAAAAATATGGTATTGAACAGCATCCGATGTTTGCCAATATGCCGTTTTTCCGTGGTGAAAAAATCCTACGTACGGAAGCTGAAACGGATGATCTACATGCCATCAATCACAAACTAAGCCTGTCTGAAATGACCGGAAAAAGCCCGATGATTTTACTCGGCTGTAACTATGAATTTGATCAGGGTTCAATTGAGGATGCCTTAGCGGATCTAGAAAATTAATCCGAGCAGACGACTCAGAATTAACCTTAAAAACATCAACTTAGATTCAATATGCGGATCAATTATTTCAACGGGAATGCTTCGTTCCTGCAGTGCTTTCAGGTAGACTCAAGGCTGAAATCACTTTGAATTTAAACTTCGCATGAATATCAAGACCTTACGCTTTGTGGGCCTACTCGAAGGCATCTCCTTTTTATTATTGTTGTTCATTGCTATGCCAATGAAGTACCTGATGGATAATCCAATATTGGTCAAATACGTCGGTATGGGACATGGCGTCTTGTTTATCGCCTTCTTGGTGGTGCTATTTGTGGTCTGTGAAAAGCAAAAATGGTCGCTTAGCGTATTTCTAATGGGCTTAATTGCATCGATTTTGCCTTTTGGCCCGTTTATTTTCGATCGCAAATTAAAAAATGCAGAACAACCTGCAACATCAAATTAAGACGGTATACAGCAAATAAAAAAGCCCAATGTTGTTCTACACAGCATTGGGCTTTTTCTATGATGGCATGAACTCGAATTTAAAATTCACCCGTCAATTTACGTTGTCGCATAATATCTCGCACCACTAAGCGTGGTAGGCTGAACCACAAGATAATGAGGGTAAATCCTGCCAAACTATAGGCCCAAAGGCCAAAATTTTCATACAGCACACGCACGATTTCAATCACGGCAAAGAACGTCAGCATCATGATCACAGACACTGCCGCAGCCACTGTGCCCTTCGACATTTCAGACGACATTAAGGCAAATCGATAGAGCACAGAAAAGCTAATCCCTTCACCAAAACTGACCAAACTCATACCAAGAATGAGCAATGTCAGAAAATAACTTTCAGTCATCGTCCCAATCACCACGAGGCTCGTTCCGAGTAACATCAGCGGTAGCCCGATCATCACAGACTGACCTAGAGGCAATTTGTCGATGATTTTAATCAGCACAATATTACCGATGATCAGCCCGCCCAAAACAGGAAACTGTGCCATGCCGTATTGCATACTACTCAGTCCAAGCTGCTCCACCAATATCACCGGAGATAGCGCAATCCAGAGCATCAGTGGCATTGCCACCATCGGTAGGCCCAGTGCCAGTGCCAAAAAGCGTTTGTTTTTTAATACCTGTTTAAAGTCATCAATGATATAGCCCACCGGTTGCTTTGGAATGCTGATGTGCTGAGTCGGCATCTTGGCTTTTAAACCAAACCAACTCAGAAAAGATAGAAATGCGATTCCTATGAAGCCCCAATGCCATGACACGTGATCAATCATAAAGGCACCGAGGACGGGTCCGATCAGTGGCGCCAGTAGTGAAATATTGGCCATGATCGCCATGACTTTGATGGCATCTCGCTCTTCAAAAGTTTCCTGAACAGCGGCATAGCCCACGGCTGAAATAACCGACAAGCCAAAACCTTGTAAAAAACGCAAAGTTAAAAAGCTTTCGATATTATGTGTGAGCAATATCGCTAAACAGCATAAGCTAAAGAACGCTACACCACCCAATAGGACTTTTTTACGGCCTAATCGGTCTGACAATGGCCCTAATATCGCAGCGACACAAGCACCTCCCAATAAGTAAAATGACATCGACGAGGGTGCCCATGCACTACTCACACCAAACTCTTGGGTAATCGCAAGCATGGCGGGTTGCACTAAGTCGTTTCCGATATAGACAGAAAATTCAAATAAAACCAGTGCCAAGGGAAACATTAAGGTGGCACGACTTAATTTTGTGGTTTGTACGTTTTGCATTGTTATCTACATATCAAATGTGTGCTGTCGAGCTTGAAATGACAAATAGGGAGAGACACTTCAGCCCAATGACGAGCACTGTAATATTAATTTTAAAAATGAATTTGCGGCATATCCGCCATATGTGCGTCGTATTCACAAGACGCTAGATAGAGATAAAATGAACTTCAACGAACCGATCTGTCGGTTTGAGTCCGACTATTTTAACAGTGTTTGCTGGCGTTGTATTGGTCTTTTTATCTAGCCACTTTTATGGCTTTTCATTGTCTGCTTTTTGGATAAAGCGACCTTGTTTTAGGTCCTCATAGGCTTGCATGACTTCTGCAAAATGATTCATCACAAAATAACCTCTCCCATAGATGGGCTCATTTAAAGGCTGCGCTGATAAATACAATATGTGGCTATCTTCGACTACCGTCAATTCGACATTTTCACCTTGGCTCGACATGACTGCCATATGCTGTGCAATTAACGGTTCATCTGTTTCAGTAAATTTCAGCTTGCCTGAGCGTAAATATACAAGTGTGGTATCCCCTTCCTGTGCAGGTAGTGTGATGCTTTGATTTGCTTTAATAAAGACATCAAATACTTGCATGGGTGTGTGTGTTTCTGCAGGGCCTTGGACTGTTAAATATTGTCCTGCAATGACCCGCACATAACCTGCATCTTGGGCTAAATTGATCTTTGGAATACTGGCTTTGGCTAAGCTCTGATAGCGCGCAGGATTCATTTTATCTTTGGTAGGCAGATTGACCCAAAGTTGCAAAATTTCAAATGCGCCGCCCCGCTGTGCAAAAGCTTGGCTAAAAACTTCTTCGTGCTGAATGCCTGAAGCAGCAGTCATCCATTGCACATCGCCCTCTCCAATGACACCACCGCCGCCAGTCGTATCATGATGTTCAAGTTCGCCTTTAAACACTAATGTGACGGTTTCAAAGCCTCGATGTGGATGTTCCAACACGCCTTTTTTCAGTTGGGTTGGTTTTAGCACTCCAGGCCCTAAATGGTCGAGCAATAAAAATGGCGAGACCGTATTTCCCAATTCATAATGGGAAAATACTGAAGTCACTGGTGCAAAGTCACCGACAGGTGAGCCTGAATCATTGACGTGAATAAAAGCGAGGGTTTTCATCATAAATTTGAAATCTGATCATGATTTGAATTCGGTTCAATATTATTAAAAACTATACGAACTCACGAGAAAATTTTTAGGATTGAATATTCTATGTTTAGGATGAAAATTAAGATACGCGGAAACTCATCCGCAACTGTCCGAGTCAGGACACATTCAATATGTAAAGTTTCTGCGACCTACACAATTGAAGATGGTATTTGACGAGTTTTGCGGATGAAAGATGGTTTTGCTACTTTTGCCGAAACAAAAGTAGATACGAGCTCCAATCATCGAATTTAAAATGAAATGACCCCGTCATGCTGAACATTTAATAAGAAAATTAGACCTTAACTTTTTATAATTTAAGGACACTTCGCCGACTGGAAAGTCTTAGTATTTTTACCACGTTGGCACTGATATTCCTTTTGCGTATTTACACGCTGCCAGTCACCATCCACCAATCTAAAACTATAAATAGTACGAATTGATTTCACCGAATCATCCATCAAACCCGTTTCCGTCACTTTCACCTGCCCCGCATTTGGCGACTCAATACGGTTAAAGTACTGACGAATTTCCACAGTCGACAGCTCTTTACGCAAATCAGGACGTTCTTTTAATACCTGATCGAGTGGCGTAGCAGAAGAACCGACTTTAGACACAATTTTCTGCGTTGTCGCACAACCCGCCAACATCCCCACACACAATGCAGACACAGCAATTAAACGATACATAGAAGCAACTCAAATTTATTATTCAGACCTATCATGCCGAACATTTGTCCAAAACACTATTTAAGCAATGTAAAAGAAGTAGTCCAGTCCACAAAATCAATGTGCTGTTTCTCATCCATAGGCGGCTAAAAAGCATGCTATAGCCATAAAAAACGCATCCGAAGATGCGTTTTCAATCGTCTTTAAAAAATTAAAGATCGAACAATTTACCTGGGTTCATAATCGCATTTGGATCGAATACTTTTTTCAATGCTTTCATATATTCGATTTCTTCTGCTGAACGTGTGTAATCGAGGTAAGGCTTTTTAGTCATACCCACGCCATGTTCTGCAGAAATTGAACCGTCATATTTTTTCACAGTTTCAAATACGTATTTGTTCACCACTTGGCATTTTGCAAAGAACTCATCTTTACTTAAATCCGCAGGTTTCAAAATATTTAGGTGCAAGTTACCGTCACCAATATGACCGAACCAGCAAATTTCAAAGTCTGGGTAGTTCGTTTCCACAATTGCATCAATTTCTTTAATAAATGCAGGCACATGTGTAATCAAAACTGAGATGTCATTTTTGTATGGTGTGAACGGTGCGATTGACTCTGAAATGTCTTCACGTAAACGCCATAAGCTGTGTACTTGGTCTAAGCTTTGGCTCATCACGCCATCCAGTACCCAACCTTGTTCCATGCAATGTTCAAAGATTTCCATTGCCGCATCCATGATCGGTTCAAATGGTGCTTCAAACTCAAGTAAAACATAGAACGGACATGGTGTTTCAAATGGACGTTGTACATGACCATTGTCCAATACTTTTTGCATTGCAAGCTCACCAAAGAACTCAAATGCAGTCAGGTCGATTTTCTTTTGGAAGGCATGTAGAACAGGCATAATCGCATCAAAATCAGGCACACCGAGAACCAACACTTGTAAGTCATGGGGTTGACGTTCAAGTTTGATTTCAGCTTCAGTCACTAAACCTAGCGTACCTTCACCACCAATAAATAAGTGTTGAAGTGCATAACCAGTCGCGTTTTTGATCATGCCTTTGTTCAAGCGCAGGATGTCACCTTTACCAGTAACCACAGTCATGCCCAACACCCAGTTACGAGTCATGCCGTATTTAATCACTTTAATACCGCCGGCATTGGTACCAATGTTGCCGCCAATTTGAGATGAACCTGAAGATGCAAAATCAACTGGGTAGTACATGCCTTGTTCTTCAGCATAGTTCTGAAGTTGTTCAGTCACTACACCTGCTTGTACGCGAACCATACGGTCAGCTGGAAAGAATTCCAAGATTTGGTTCATCTTTTCCATGCTCACCACGATTTCACCGTTAGCAGCCACAGCACCCGCAGACAAACCTGTACGACCGCCACTTGGTGTGATCGCGACATTAAATTGGTTCGCAAGTTTTACAATTTGTTGAACTTGTTCTGTGCTTGAAGGGAAAACGACGACCGACGGGTTTGGATCGAAGTGCTTAGTATGGTCACGACCCCAATTTTGGAGACTATCCGCATCGGTTTTAATTCGGCTTTCGCCAACAATAGCGGTCAATTGGGTCAATAACTCTGGGGTTAAAGCGACTGGAGCATTCATCGTTTTCAGACCTTGCAAGAAGTAAACAAGTTTTTTAAAGGTCCAGACTTCATTCAGTCAAAACTGCGGTAACGCATATTTCAAGGGAAAAAGCCTGAAACAGAGCGCATCAAAATGTCAGGGAATTGGTCATGATGATTTTGAGCGGCACCATTATAAGCTATAACTGGGCTTTTTTTGACAAAACCCAAAGAAAAACGTGATTTCAAAATGTCACGAGGAATATGACCAAGTTAATTAGACCAAATCTAAAAAATATTGACTCATCATTCGCCAAAATAGCCATGACGTCAGTCATAAAGGAAATGTATATCAGGCGACTTCCTATGCTATTATATGCGCACTAAATTTGGCCTTTGTAGCGGAGCCGTAATGAGCCAACATCTTTCTTTACCTAAAGATAAAATTCGTTTCTTGTTGTTAGAAGGCGTTCACCAAAACGCAATCGACACTCTAAATGCTGCTGGATACACCAACATTGACTACCGTAAAACTGCGCTTGAGGGTGAAGCGTTGAAAGAAGCGGTTAAAGATGCTCACTTCATTGGTATTCGTTCACGTACTCAATTAACTGAAGAAGTTTTTGAAGCGGCGAACAAACTGATTGCTGTGGGTTGTTTCTGTATCGGTACAAACCAAGTGAACTTAAATGCTGCAATGATTCGCGGTATTCCAGTATTTAACGCACCATACTCAAATACGCGTTCAGTTGCTGAACTAGTACTTGCTGAAGCGATTCTATTACTTCGTGGTGTTCCTGCAAAATCTGCTTCAACTCACCGTGGTGGTTGGAACAAGTCTGCAGTTGGTTCATTTGAAACTCGTGGTAAAACTTTAGGTATTGTTGGTTACGGTTCGATTGGCTCGCAACTTTCTGTACTTGCTGAAAGTTTAGGTATGCACGTAATTTATTACGATGCTGTAACTAAACTTCCAATGGGTAATGCACGTCAAGTCGGTTCTATGGGTGAACTTCTTGCCAATGCAGACGTGGTTTCTTTACACGTTCCTGACGTTCCATCTACACGTAACTTCTTCGGTAAAGAGCAATTTGCTCAAATGAAAGAAGGCGCAATCTTCCTCAATGCTGCACGTGGTACATGTGTCATCATTGAAGATCTTGCTGATGCAATCAAATCTGGTCATATTGCTGGTGCGGCTGTAGACGTATTCCCTAAAGAACCTAAAGCAAACGGTGAAGAATTCGTTTCTCCACTTCGTGGCTTAGACAACGTGATTTTGACTCCTCACGTGGGTGGTTCAACAATGGAAGCGCAAGCGAACATCGGTCTTGAGGTTGCTGAAAAATTCGTTGCTTACTCTGATAAAGGTATGACTTTATCTGCAGTGAACTTCCCAGAAATCGCGTTACCGTTGACTGAAGGCAAACACCGTTTACTTCATATCCACAAAAACGTGCCAGGCGTGCTTTCAAAAATCAACAACTTGTTTGCTGAACACGGTATCAACATTTCTGGTCAGTCTTTAATGACTAAAGGTGATGTGGGTTATCTTGTGATGGACGTTGATGCAACTGCATCTAAAGAAGCATTGGATACACTTCACGAAGTTGAAGGTACCATCCGCGTTCGCGTATTGTTCTAATTTAATTAGACACTGAAGCCACAGCCTTCGGGCTGTGGTTTTTTTATTGTAGTAGACTTTTAAAATCTGGCTTTTGCCAATCTCCCGCTATTCGAGTCATCGAAACAAATTTAGTCTATGCCAAATTTTAAAATTACCCCTGCTCTACAAGCACCACTGATCTTGCTTATTGCAATGATCAGTATGCAAAGCAGTGGTTCGTTCGCTAAGTACCTGTTTGGTCAGTTTCCCGTCCTGACCGTATCCGCGATGCGTTTACTGCTCGGTGCATTAATCTTGGCGATCATCTTTAAAATTTGGCAAATCAATTTTAAACAAGTCAAATGGTCTGCAATTATCAGCTATGGCTGTGCGCTTGCAGGCATGAATATGCTGTTTTACTTGTCCATTGATCGCCTACCTCTCGGCATTGCCGTGTCTTTTGAATTTATTGGTCCGCTCAGTGTCGCACTATTTGCTGCACGCCGAAAATTTGACTTTATTTGGGTCGGCCTTGCAATTCTAGGCCTAATTTTGCTGTTTCCATTTGATCAAGCAGCACAACGTCTTGACCCAATTGGGATCTTGCTTGCCCTCGGTGCAGGTGCGTGTTGGGCACTCTATATCGTGGCAGGTCAAAAACCATCAGGGGTCTCAGGCAATCATACCGTTTGCTTAGGCATGTTCGTCGGCATGTGTGTTCTGATGCCCATCGCACTCTTTGCAGGTATGCCGGCACAGGCGTTTGAACCAAGTAGTCTGCTGTATTTTATTGCACTTGCGACCTTAGCTAGTGCTTTACCTTTTACTCTAGAAATGATTGCGCTACGTAACATGACTGCGCTGAGTTTCGGTACACTTATGAGTTTGGAACCCGCTGTTGCCGCTCTCTCGGGTTTTATCTTTTTGCATGAACAATTGTTATGGACACAATGGTTGGCATTGGCAGTGATAATCAGTGCTTCGATTGGCTGTACTTATACCACGCAAAAGGCCAAATCAATTTAAATTCAAACCGCCTTAATCTTTTGAAAATATCTCCATTTTTTATTTTGAATTTAAAAATGGTGGCGATTTAAAGACGATTTTTTATATTCAATTTTTTTAAATTCAAAACCTGCAAATTGCATTTCTGCCTCTGAAAAGTCATCAATAATTCAATATTAACCGCTATACTGAGCAGAATTAAAAATTGGGGTACTTTGTTCCCCCCACCACAGCGTGCCGCATGCCAAACTCACAATTATTAGCAGTCGTTTTCATGGTACTTTCCATGATCTCCTATCAAATCAGTGCATCATTCGCCAAGCAATTATTTTTGGTGCTTGATCCACTCAGTGTGACCATTTTACGACTCTGTTTTGCTTCAATTATTATCTGTTTAATGTTTCGTTCATGGCACATTTTAAAACGGCTGTCTTTTTTAAAATGGCGGGATCTGCTCTGCTATAGCGCGGCACTCTGTTTGATGAATGTGTTGTTCTATATGTCACTGGGTAAATTGCCACAAGGCATTGCCGTGGGTTTAGAGTTTATTGGCCCTTTGGGTCTGGCATTGTTATCCATTAAAAACAGCAGTGATTATATTTGGGTCTTTTTAGCAATCTTAGGCATTACCTTGATGGTGCCTTGGGGACAAGCTCATGATGGTAATTTCTCAATACTTGGGGCAGCCTGTGCCTTAGCAGCGGGACTCTGTTGGGCATTCTATATTTTCTTTGGACAAAAAGTGGTACATCAAAATATTGGTATGCATGCGCTAACGATTGCCATCACACTGTCCGCACTGACCTTGCTCCCAATTGGACTATATAACAATGCACCCGCCCTACTCGATACCCAATATTGGCCGAAAGCCTTATTGATTGCGATTTTAGCCACGGCCATACCTTATGCACTGGATTTAAAAGCGTTGAAAATCCTCAGTAAACTTAGTTATGGGACTTTATCGAGTTTGTCGCCTGCATTAGCTGCCATTACAGGTATGGTTCTGCTTGGCGAAAATATTGGGACGTGGCAATGGGTGGCCTTAGTCTGCATTATGTTGGCGTCCGTCGGGGTGACTTTACGTTCCTCTCGCAATACTCCGAGCAGCGTATCAGACTAATTTTTTATATTTATAGTTGAAACAAAAAGACGGCCTCTGCCGTCTTTTTTAATTTGGAATTTGTCCTCAAAACTCACTAATATTTATCCCGTCAAACTGTCTTTATCCGCCTTCTTGTATTTTTTATATTCTGCCAAATATTGTTTGGCTAAACTTTCCTTTTGTTTTTCATCTAAGATTTTACCCGCTTGCTGAAAAAAGCCATGTTCTTCTTCCTGCAAATGATGATGTACCGTTTCAGATAACTTTTTCGCAATTGCCAACCAACCTGGATTACTAAATTCAGTTTCCGTCAGTTGCTCTAATAATTCATCCATCTCATGATGTTCCGCCAATGCATGACGGGTGATGTTTAAGCCTGAATCAGTCATCATTAACGGGATGTAAAAATAACGATCTTCGCCAACAGCATGAGCAAATAACTCATTTTTGAGCAGCTCAAATAAATCTCGACGCTCAGGTGTATCCCCTGATGTTTGAATGAGTTTTTCAGCAAGTTCACGTTGCTTTTCATGACTTTGGCGTAAAGCTTCAAATATATTCATTGTAGTGATGACCTCTGATGCTTAGCTAATTGTGTATTATGAAATTTAATTATTATCCACAACTCAAACGAGTCGCTTATTTTCATACTAATCATTTCAGCGACAGAATTCAGCAACGCTCTGTTAAGATTTGTTTTATGCTTGTCCCGTAAAGGTTTGATAACCCAACCGTACAATCAAAATACTCACCAAAATCAAAAATAGAATTCGAATAAAGCCACTACCGTATTTAATTGCCGCACGTACACCAACGATCGAGCCTAAAATATTTGCTACAGCCATCATTAAGCCTATCGCAAATAACACATGGCCAGTGGGCGCAAAGAAACTCAGTGCAGCTAGATTTGTGGTTAAGTTGGCGACTTTTGACAAAGCAGAGGCATGTAAAAAGTCTGCTTGTAGATAACGAATAAAGAAGAAAATAAAGAAACTGCCAGTGCCAGGTCCAAAGATGCCGTCATAAAAGCCAATCACCAGACTACCAATAGCGGCAAAACCGAGGATTTTAGGAGTCAGTTCTTGGCGTACATGCACCTGACCAAATTGTTTTTTGGCAAAGGTATAAATCGCAATCACGATCAACATGACCAAAACGAAAGGACGTAAGACTTCTTTTGGAATCATTGATACACAGGCTGCTCCCACAAAGGAGGCAACAAATGCACAGCTCGCAATGACCGCAAGTAATTTCCAACGGAGTTTGACTTGGCGTAAAAAAGAATAGGAAGCTGACGCTGTACCAAAAATCGAAGACAACTTATTGGTGCCAAACACCGTCGCCGGAGATAAGTGCGGCATGGCATTCATTATGGCTGGAATTTGAATTAATCCTCCGCCCCCCACTGCTGCATCAATTGCACCGGCAAAAAATGCAAAAAATAAGAGGCTTAAAATAATTTCAAAGTCCATAAGAAGTCTTCAATGCTGTATCAGCTACTCTAGATTTAACACACGCTTAGGCACCAAACGTTTACGGTCTGTAATTTCAGCCAGCCCTAAACAACGCTCACCATCAAATACCAAAACCTGCGCTTCCGCAGCATGCTCAATATTACTTTCCATTCCACGACTAAAATATTCAGCTCGACCTTCCGGCGCTTGCACTTTGCAGAAATGATCGACAGGCGAATACACCGGCAGCAATAATGCTTCACGCTCAGCTTCAGACAGACTCTCTAAATATTCAATGGTAAAGCTGGGGTTAAGATCAAAATGACCCGTTTGAATACGGTGTAGATAGGTTAAATGTCCAAAAGTACCCAATGCTTTGGCAATATCTTCGCCTAAAACACGAATATATGTGCCTTTGGAACAGGTGATGTCGAGTGTAATACTATTCTCATTAAATGATAATAACTCGATGGCATAAATCGAAATTGGACGTGCTTCACGCTCTATTTCTATGCCTTTACGCGCCAACTCGTACAGCGGGCGACCTTCTTTTTTCAGCGCAGAATACATCGGTGGAATTTGTTGAATATCCCCTACAAATTGCGCCAAGACATTTTGAATATTTTCTTCAGTCAATGTTGGAACAGCTTGCTCTAATAGTATTTCACCTTCCACATCACCCGTCGTGGTACTGTGTCCTAAAAAGACGGTGGTTTTATAACGTTTAGTCGAATCCAATAAAAAATGCGAAAACTTTGTTGCTTCACCTAAGCAAATTGGTAATAAACCTGAGGCTAATGGATCTAGCGCACCTGTATGTCCTGCTTTTTGTGCTCGATACAACCAACGCACTTTTTGTAATGCAGCATTCGAGCTAATACCCAAAGGCTTATTTAATAAAAATACACCATGTACAGGACGACGCTGAATCTTAGGAGAAGCTTTTTTCATGACTAAAATAGGGCAAAAAGAGAACTGCGCCATGGTATCAATCCATGCTAAGCGTTTACAACTTTTCTATGTTTTTATCTGCGTTTTATGTCATATTGAGTTCGCATTTAGAACTCTAAAACAATTAAAAACGGAATAAAGGTGCATTGGGATATGCAAAAAAATAAACTTTGGCTCATCATAGCCTTGGTCGTTATCGCAGTTGCTGCATTCATATATTGGCTTGCGCCAAAAGCATCACAAAATGATCCTTCAGATCAATCGATTCAACAACAAAATACGCCTTTAGCTCAGGGCGAAACCGCTACGGCTCAAGCAACAAGCGGTTCTTCGCTGCTCAGTCCAAGTCAACAAGACACGGAAGTTAACTGTCAAATCAGTATGGATGGTTCAAACCGTTTGATCGTGAATGAACAAACACGGAATTGCTTTGAATATTTCATTACTCAGTATGGTGAAAAGTCGATAGATCAAATTAAAAAGGATTTTAAAGCCTACATTGCACAAGGTCATAAAGAACCTGCGCTGTCCCAAATTTATGATTTGTGGGATCGTTATATGAAATATCGTGAACAGTTAGGTCATTTACAGCCACCAAGCGACGACAAAGAATCACCACAATACTATCGCTCGATCTACAGCAGCACCCAGAATTTAAGAAAACAGTTCTTTTCTGATTATGAAATTGAAGGTTTATTTGGCAAGGAAAATACTTATCACGAATACACGCTGAAACGGATGGAAGTAGTAAATGACAAAAAACTGTCTGAATCAGAAAAAGCCAAAAAACTAAAAGCCCTGTTTGATGAACTCCCAGAAGATTGGAAAGAAAATCTGGAACAAATCAATAAACTTGAAGATTTACGCAAGCTCACAGCAGACATTAAAGCCCGTGGTGGTTCAAGCGAAGAAATTCATCAAATGCGGTTAAATTTAGTGGGTCCAGAAGCTACTCAGCGCCTTGAAAATCTAGACAGCCAGCGCAGCTCTTGGAAATCTAGCGTAAATCAATACCTCACAGAGCGTGACAGCATTGTGAAAAGCAATATGAGTGACAGTGCGAAACAACAAGCGGTGCAGCAACTCCGTAATCAACATTTTAAATCGAAGGAAGATCAGCTCCGCGTCAGTACCTTTGAATCTGTGCATGATCAAGGTGGAAAATTACCTTTCGCAGAATAACTGCAAACAACAATTTAAAAACAACCTCAATTTCAGGATGAAATGATGAAAAAACCACAAGCTCTTTTATGCGCAATCATCGCTACATCAGCAGTGATCGCCAGCACACAATCCCAAGCGGCGGCAGGACTCCAACATGTCACCGCCAACAGCTCGGCAAACTATGCCAAGACCAAATATCCGATTGTGTTTACCCATGGTATGTTCGGGTTTACTCGCATTGGTTTTGACAGCTTTGGCATGGATTATTTTTATCAAATTTTGCCAGATTTAGCTCGTAATGGGGCCAATACCTTTGCTGCCCAAGTTTCTCCGCTAGAGTCGACAGAAGTCCGTGGTGAGCAATTGCTCTCTCAAGTCGAAGAAGTTCTTGCTCTGACCGGCCAACCCAAAGTGAACCTCATTGGTCATTCACATGGTGGACCGACAACTCGCTACATTGCAGCGATCAAACCTGAATATGTGGCTTCGGTGACTGGGGTTGCAGGCACTTATCGTGGCTCTCTAGTCGCAGATAAAATCCAAGCGAATAAAACTATTAATTCAGTCTTTGGGGTCCTTGGCGATCAACTCTTAGCACCGATTATTACTTGGGCTGAAGGCAACTCGAGTCTACCCAACAGTGTTGATGCATCACTTGCCGCGATCAGTGAAAAAGGTTCTGCTGAATTTAATGCGAAATTTCCAACTGCAGCACTGGCTGCGAACTGCAATCACTCGGGTGCCAAAGTCGACAAAGGCGTGTATTACTACTCATGGACAGGTACAGCGCAAACCACGAATGTATTAGATGTACTAGATACAGTGATTAGTCAGCTTGCCCCTTTGGCCTATGGAAATCGTGACAATGACGGTTTGGTTGGACGCTGTAGCACCCACATCGGACAAGTGATCCGCGACGACTACAATCACAACCACTTAGATGAAGTGAATATGATCTTTGGCCTACGCAGCCTATTTTCACCTGACCCAGTTGCGCTCTACCGCCAACATGCCAATCGTTTAAAATTACAGGGACTTTAACTCAAAAGTTAGTTCCCTTTCAGCACTGAACAGGACGTCTTTGGACGTCCTTTTTTGTTTACAATTTTTTTTATTTGTACGCATTAAACAATTTAATTCAATAAGTTCTTAAATGATAACAACTAAAATAAACGATAAAAATAAAAAACGAATGTATATAAATATACTTGTCACCTCAACGCCGTCCATGTCCTAAAATGACATGGAATTTCAAACCGAGGATGAAAAAATGACAAGGCATCTTTGTCTATTCAAACTCTCTAAAATCAAAGATATGGCTTGGCCAATCACAAAGATGTTGCTTAAAAACAGAGAGTATTTTCATTATTAAAAAGTAATAAAAACAACATCAGATCAAGGAACATTTATGCGATCTTTAGTAAACACGGCCAAGATGGCCTCTGTAGCTGCAGGCTTAGCGATGAGTATATCGGCAAGCACTCAAGCTGCGCCTAGCGTCCTCCAGGTGAAGGAAACGGCAAAATCTGACTACGCAAAAACCAAATATCCAATTTTAATGGTGCATGGTTGGCTCGGTTGGTCACGTATCGGCACTGACACCATCGGACTAGATTATTGGTACCAAATCTTGCCAGATATGGCACGAAATGGCTCAACCGTATTCGCAGCGCAATTATCTCCTGCAAATACCACAGCACATCGTGGTGAGCAGTTAATTGCACAAGTTGAAGATGTTTTGGCTATTACAGGGAAGTCAAAACTTAACTTAATCGGTCACTCTCATGGTGGTCCAACTGTATTGTATGTTGCTCAAACAAAACCACAGTACATTGCGTCTATTACAGGTGTTGCAGGAACCTATCACGGCTCTAAAGTAGCGGATGATATTCAAGGCAACTCACTTTCTCGCACTGCCTTTAATATTTTAGGTGACTATATTGTCGGCCCGCTGATTGCTTTAGGTCAGGCAAAACCTGAGCTTGAAATCGATTTCGATGCTTCTATGAAATCATTATCACAAACAGGTTCTGCTGCATTTAACAGTACGGTTGCAAAATCTGCTGTAGCTGACAGTGTTTTGGCATCTTCAGAAAATTGCAGCAAAAACTTAAAGCAAGTCGACAGCAAAGGCATTCAGTACTATTCATGGACCGGTGTTGCGCAAACCACGAATCTACTTGATATCGACACGATCCTGATGCAACTCGGGCCATTGTCTTATGGCAATAAAGACAATGATGGTATGGTTGCACGTTGTAGTGCTTATATCGGTAAAGTCATTAATGACAGTTACAAACTTAACCATACCGATTTAGCCAATATGATGTTCGGCTTAACAGGTCTATTTGCACAAGATCCTGTGGCGCTGTACCGTCAACATGCAAACCGTTTAAAACTGCAAGGACTTTAATTTTTATCGTTGAAATTTAAATGCAATAAGGGGGCTTCGGCCCTCTTATTTGCTTTTATCAATCTGAAAATTCGTGATCTTTTATTTTGTTACATTTAGCGTCACAGTTAATCTTTTTCAATTTGCAACAGGTGATCTTTATTGCTTTATTAGAAGTGACAATAAATATTGTCATAAAACAATAATACATTGAGGATCGCTCATGAAATACGGATCATTTTTAGCAGGTTTAATTGCAGCTACGTTCATCAGTAATGTATCTGCATCGCAAGCAACCCAAGTCACTGCCAAAGCTAGTTCCAGCTATGCAAAGACCAAATATCCAATCGTATTCAACCATGGTATGGGTGGTTTTATTACCGTTGGTACGGACTCATTTGGACTCGACTATTGGTATCAAATCCTTCCTGATCTTGCCCGAAATGGTGCAAATGTTTGGGCAACTCGCGTATCGCCTTTTAACTCTACCGAAGTGCGTGGCGAACAGCTTCTACAACAAGTTCTTGAAATCCAAGCACTCACAGGTGCGGATAAAGTGAATTTAATTGGACATAGTCATGGTGGACCAACGATTCGTTATGTTGCCGGTGTTCGCCCAGATGTCGTGGCTTCATTAACCAGTGTTGCAGGACCTCATCAAGGCTCCCCTGTTGCAGACTTAATTTTAAAAGCTGAAGGCACCGCTGTCGAAGCACCCTTGGTTGGAGCTGTGAATTTTGTCTCTAAAGCCATCGTTTGGGCGCAAGGTCTAGATCCAAAGACTTACCCTCATGATGCATTGGCAGGTGGTTCAAGTTTAACGCTAGCGGGTTCTGCAAAGTACAATGCCGCATTCCCTCTGGGCTTGCCTAAATCCAATTGTGCTGATGGCAATAGCGTTGAGAAAGGCATTTATAACTATTCATTTACAGGTGTGGGCCAAATCACCAATATTTTAGATTTAGACTCAGCACTAAAAGTGACCGCATTACTGATCGATGGCGGAAAAGACAATGATGGCCTCGTATCACGCTGTAGTGCCAAATTTGGTAAAACCATTCGTGATAACTACAACTGGAACCATTTAGATGAAGTTAACCAAGTGCTTGGTCTCAAAGCGCTATTTGCACCAGATCCTGTCGACGTCTATCGTCAACATGCAAATCGTTTAAAACTTCAAGGTTTATAATTTAGTAAAGCTATACATTAAACCCTGTAAATTCAGGGTTTAATGATATTTTCATTAATCAATGTACAAAATATCTTTCATTCTATCGATTAGTTCTCACATTTTACTTTCCTTTTTTTATAATCCTTAATGACAATAAAAATTGTCAAATAGACGCGTTTGTCTATTTCCAAACTGAACTGAATCACAGTTTAAAAACCAAAACAAAAAGAAAGGAATGAAAAAATGAAAGGAAAATTGCTCTGCGCCACGCTCCTTGCAAGTATGGCAGTGACCCAAACGCATGCTGCATTGGGTATACAGCAAGCGACCACTAAAAAAGTCATCGACAATTATGCTGAAACCCAATACCCCCTAGTTTTTGTACACGGGATGTTTGGTTTTAATCACTTAGGCGGTGCCGTTTTTGGTCTAGATTATTGGTATCAAGTTCTCCCCGATTTGGCAAGCCATAAGGCAACGGCCTTTGCTACTCAAATCTCCCCATTGGAATCCATTGAAGTTCGCGGTGAACAACTGTTAGACCAAGTTGAACAAGTGGTTGCCATTACTGGCAAACCCAAAGTGAATTTAATTGGTCACTCACATGGTGGCCCTACGGCTCGATATATTGCTGGCGTACGACCTGATTTGGTTGCCTCTGTCAGTACAGTCGCAGGCACTAATGACGGTTCACCTGTGGCGGATTTAGTACAGAGCGTACCGATTTTAAATGGCGTATTAGCGACAGTTATGGATGCCTTAATGACCCCAGTGATTAACTTCGCACAGCAGTCGAATCTACCGTCAAATTTTAAAGCATCGATCTATAGTATGTCTCAACCGGGAGTCAAAGCCTTTAATGCAAAATTCTCACTGGGTATGCCTGCAACCAAATGTGCTGATGGCCCAAGTGTAGCCAATGGCATTAGCTTCTATTCATGGACAGGTATTTCCAACACCACCAACCTACTTGATCCAGACACGATCTTTACCGCAATGGGGCCAATTGCATTTAGCGGACAACCGAACGACGGCTTAGTGAGCCAATGCAGCAGTAAATTGGGTAAAACCATCCGTGATAATTATAAGTGGAACCATTTCGATGAAGTCAATCAAGTATTAGGCTTGAAAGGCTTATTTGCACCAGACCCTGTTTCAGTCTACCGTCAACATGCCAATCGTTTGAAACTTCAAGGGTTATAATTTTCTTTCTTGCATAAAAAAATGCGCCTAAAGGCGCATTTTTTTACAGCGTTGTAAAACAAATTATTTTGCTTTACGAGCTGGTAATTTTTCACGAATACGTGCAGCTTTACCAGACAATTCACGTAGGTAGTAAAGTTTAGCACGACGAACGTCACCACGACGTTTCACTTCGATACCAGCAACGATTGGTGAGTGAGTTTGGAATACACGCTCAACACCGAAACCGCTAGAAATTTTACGTACTGTGAACGCAGAGTTCAAACCACGGTTTTTCTTAGCAATTACAACACCTTCAAATGCCTGAAGACGTTCACGCTCACCTTCTTTTACTTTAACTTGAACAACTACTGTGTCACCAGGAGCAAAAGCAGGGATGTCTTGTTTCAACTGTGCATTTTCAACAGCTTGTACTAAAGGATGTTTACCGCTCATGGGGTATCTCCGATTATGCGAGTTAGAAGAGGTCTAATCATCGCTGGGGCTAGAGGCTAAAGCGCATAGACCCGATTGACTTTCCCTTTATGCTTGACCGCTTCAATGCATAAAGAGCCTAATATAAGATTTAAAAAATTTAAACCTTGGAATCTTTTAGCCATTTCTTTTGCTGCTTGGTCAATTCAACTTTTTCAACCAACTCAGGTCGGCGTTCTAAAGTGCGTTGATATCGCTGCAAAAACCGCCATTTCTCAATATTGGCATGATGTCCCGATTTTAATACTTCAGGAACATCTAAACCTTCAAAATGGTCTGGCTTGGTATATTGTGGGCAATCTAAAAGACCATCCACAAATGAGTCTTGCACATGTGATTGCTCATCAGACATTGCACCCGGAAGTCTCCGAATCACACTATCCAATAAAACCATCGCAGGGAGTTCACCACCAGATAAAACGTAATCGCCTATTGACCATTCCTGATCAACATATTGTTGGATCAAACGCTCATCAACTCCTTCATAACGACCACACAATACAATCAATCCATCATATTTGACGAAATCTTGTACCGCAGGTTCATTTAAGGTTTTTCCTTGCGGCGACATATACACCACAGGGACATGAACAGCACCCGCTTGCTTGGCAAGCTCTTTGGCACGATGAATTGCTTTCGCTAATGGCTCAGCCATCATCACCATACCTGGACCACCACCAAATGGACGTTCATCCACTCTTTTGTAGTTGCCCTCAGCAAATTCGCGTGGATTGATACAATGAACTTGCACAATGTCACGTTTTGCTGCGCGCCCGCTAATACCGTAGGCTGTAATCGCTTCAAACATTTCAGGAAAAAGCGTAATGACTGCAAAAAACATCGCAGACTCCTCTATTTTCCTGCTGCGTCAATCCTTAAAGGATTAATAATCTACGCCCCAATTTACGTAGATACGACCAGCTTCGAGATCAACACGCTGTACTACATCTTTATGCCATGGAATCATTCGCTCTTCGCTATCGACACTGTCAGCAGTAGCGCGAACTACCATCACGTCGTTAGCACCTGTTTCAAACAATTCGTGGATTTGACCGAGGTTGACTTCTTGTTCATCTTCTCCAAGACCTAACACTGTTAAGCCCTTCAAATCTGACCAGTAGTACTCGTCCACGCCTGCTTGAGGCAGTTGCGATTTAGAAATCCAGATATTTGCGCCAACCAAGTTATCTGCCGCGGTACGATCACTCACACCTTTTAGCGAAACAACCAAGCCTTTGCCATGTGGTTTCCAACGTTTTACATCTACTGTTTGCCAACCTGCTTTGGTCTCAATGTACCAAGGGAGGTAGTCAAAAATATTGCTCATAGGTTCTGTATTGGAATAGACCCAGAGCCACCCATTTAATCCATATGCTGAACGTAGCTGTCCAATCTGAATACGATCTTCGGGAACATTCTGTGTTGGTGTCATGGGCAACCTACTACTAATTAAGCAGTAGCTGCAGCTTTCTTAGCTTCAGCAGCTAAAGAAGCAACACGTTCTGAAGGTTGAGCACCTTGTGAAACCCAGTGAGCAAAACGGTCAGCATCTAAACGAAGTTTTTCTGCTTTACCTTGAGCTGTAGGGTTGAAGAAACCGATACGTTCGATGAAACGACCGTCACGTGCATTACGGCTATCAGTCACAATGATTTGATAGAACGGACGTTTTTTAGCACCACCGCGTGCAAGACGAATAACAACCATGATAGAACCTTATAGTTTTTACGGATTATCCCTGTACCGACCATCGATACATTTCAAACCCCTTTCATAGAGGGCAATATTTTACGTGAAATTTGCCCTGAATGAAAGATCAAAAAGTGTTTATCCACAATTTTGAATTTGGGGTTATTTGCCGTCCCAGTTTGAGGTGGCAGATGGAGTACAAGCAGTACCAGAATTATCTGTACCAACAGTCCAACACCGCTCACCTTTATAATTTAGTGCAATATGCCCATCAAGGTGCTGAGTTGAAGTTGCAATTGGTGTAGCAACTAATAACCACCTTTCTGAACCTAAGGGTGAGGATGTATCAATAACTCCACTATCATCAAGCCATTGCAGTTCTAACATATACAAAGGATTGCCCTGAATCGGGTATGTAGTCTTAATACCAATATCAGTCATAGTTGCACCTGTTACCTTAAAATTAGCAATTTTAAAGCGCTGAATTTGTGCAGCAACTTGCAACATATTTGCTTGCATATCAGTACGTTTAGTTTTTTTCACATATTGAAGATATGAGGGATATGCAAATGCTGCAAGTATTCCAACTATCGCAACAACAATCATCAATTCAACAAGTGTAAAGCCATTTTTTCTTACCATGACTCTGCTCCGGAACAATCAAAACCTATTGTCTTCCCTTGCTTAAAACACTGTATACCGGTACTCGTTACTACATAACTATTATTTTTTTCATCGGTTGATGTAGCCATAATTGCCCAACTTTGCCCGGTAGAAGATGAATTACTTAAAGTATTTGCTGTATTCGCTCCATCTCGAACACTAATATTATATTTAATATCAGTGCCCGTCGCACCATTAGGTACAACCAACAAATTGGATGAAGCAGTAAAATTTAAATAATTAAAATTACGCGTTTTATGCTTCTCCAAATCAACAGCGATTTGTTTCATCGTTTGTTGTGCTTGCGATGCTAAAGATTTTCTTGCATAAGCTTGATAACTAGGAATAGCAATAGCTGCAAGTATTGCAATGATGACAACGACAACCATCAACTCAATTAAAGTAAAACCTTTTTGAGCAAATAAAGTATTTTTGTTATACATACCGCCCACCTATTGTAACTTGGCATACCAACGCTGAGGAATTAAACAAATCTTACTCGCTTCACCGGTATTACCACCCAGACCATTATAAATAGTTCGAGTCCCAGTACTTAAACAATAATTGTTTTCACTACCGCCAGTTCCACCACCATTTCCACCACCATTTCCACCGCCAGTTCCACTACCAGACCCGTCATCAACACTGACAACTGTGCCTGTATGAATACCTACACCTATTTCATCTTTACCATACCATTCAGTACCAAATTTTGTTTTATCACACTGACCATATGGCAAACATAAACGCGAAAGATAACTTTCACCTTTGACACCAGCACCACAATCTCCAGAAATACCTGGACGGGAACCATCAAAAGTAGTTACGTAAAGTACGTAATTCATTGCGATTGGGGTGCCAAATACCTTCTCACTTTGAAATTTGTAGTTATTACATGAGTCTGAACCAGAACAGTTTTTATATTCATAATACCAACCTTTTGTCGAAGCATAAGGTGCTTTAAGCGTAGTATCATCCTTACGATCCTCATCCGTAATCGCAACAAGATTTGTTCTTATAATATCTTGTGTACTATATGCAGATAATGACATCAAATTTTTATTAGCAACATCTTTATCATAAACATTATAAACCGCTTCATAATCTGCACCTGAGGCATAATCCTGCAACGGCTTACTTCTATTTCCAGAGCCAATACTGATAAGTGCAAAAACATCACCTTGGTCACTATATAATGAAAATGCTGGCATATCATAAAAACGTGGACTCATCCCACCAGTTTTACTCAAATTCAGTAATCGAACAGGCTTTTTAACAATATTGCCTAGAGCCGTTGCTTTATTGTCTAAATCAACCCTAAATACTTGACCACCCAAATCTCCAAAGTAAATATTATCAATGAGTTCATCACCGTCGCGATCAACAGTTCGGATCTCACTAACAACACTATTAATCATTGTTGATACATTAGATGCTAAAGGTACTGCTGTACTAGTTGTAGCACTCGCACTCGACCACCATAATAAATCACCATTTTGTGCATCAAACATATAAACACCAGCCCCTTTTGCTGGAGCAGAGCTTGTCGGTGCATATTTAGGGCATTCATAACCTACATTTTTGGAAGTCGTATCTGTACCAGTATTACATGCTGTTGTCCCAGTTTTTGCATCATAACCACCACCAACAAACATTACTTGCTTACGAGTCGTTTTTCCTGCTGAATCCTTCCAATTGATCCAACCAATTGCTGGTTTAGACCAACTTTGCCCCATATGTTGAAGTTGGGTGAACGACTTAGACGTGTTATTGTAAAAAACTTTTTGATTTTCTGGGTCTATATGGAACTTCAGCTTAGGATCGCTCATATTTTGCAGATCTAACGCGTAGTAACTTTTTCCGCCCATGCGTAGTCCACCATATACCATCTGTCGGCCTTTTTGCGTTCCCTTTCCTGAACCAACGGTTAAGTAACCATTATCATCTACCACATATTCGGTATAAGCGGTCCAAGGCCCATCTATACCATAATAAAGATTATTAACACCGCCATTTGTAGAATCATATTTTAGAAAAGCATTTTTTTGCTTTTCAATCATTTCATTTGGCACAAATGTAAATACTTCATCACCACCAGCATCAGAAATTCCAGATCCATTTTTATCACCAATTACAATATCGCCATTTTCTAAACGTTGTTTTCCAGCTTTAACGACATGTAAAACACCTTGTGTAGTACCAAATAAAATGTAATCTTCACGCCCCTCAGAACTGAGTCGCTTGACATCTTTATCGTATGCAATTTTACCCTTATTCGTAATTAATAAAGGAGATGAGTGCATTACTGCACCGATTTGGCGTAACTCTTTATTTAAAGTTGTTGATGTTGGGTTGTTTAAATCATTTACGTTATAGCCAAGCAAAGCCATAAGATAACTATTATTTGCATTATCGGCTTTATAGACACTATTTGTTAGATCAGCCCGAGTGACCTGTCTAAGTTTAGTCCCACCACTCCAAACACCTGAATTTACATCTCGATTTGTTAATACTTTACGTTGCTCTTTTGTGTTATCACTCGCACTAAAACCTAATTTTAGTTGAGAAAACACCCCTCCACGCAATGCAAACTTAGTACTACCTTCTGTAAACTCATCACCTTCTTTATTTGCATCAACAACTGATGCTGCCCACAGGTCATAATTATCTTTAATCGCACCTTCATCATCTAAAATAGTATTTTTATTTTTATCTTTTAATACACCGTTGATAACAGCATATTTTTTTAAATTACCAGCCCAGAGTTGAAAGCTTTTCTCTGGGGTTGGTTGAAATTGAGGATAATATGCAAAATCTTGAATAACTGATGGATTTAAAGCGTCTTGCGGAACAGAAGGTGAACCCGTCGTAACAGTTGGTATTGCCACTCCTAAGTCACCTAAAAAGGCATTAACACTATTTACAATATCCTCAGAACTTTTTCCAGAATACCACCCACCCTCACCAATAATTCCTAACTTAGCCGCATTCTTTTGGTTCGTACTAGCATTGGAAGCATCCACCGCTGCCAAATTTTCAGCACGAGTTTTAGCCTTATCAAAACTTGGTACAGAGTTAAAAGAATTACCAAACCCAACCATCGCAGTTTTAATTTTTAAATTAACTGGATTTTTAGTCGGGTCTAATAATGTCTCAGCCAGCTGATGACTACATGTCCAAGTGCTATTATCCGTACATGTAAAAGCATTACCATAAGCACCCAGTGCCTTTTTCATAAGATCTCTAGGACTGCTATCATTTACAGGGTCACCGTCAGTCAAAATATAGACACCTTGACCACTACATTTTTTTATTGCATCTGTTTGCACTAATGATGCAGGCTTTTGGTATTTATTTGTCGCAGCATTTTTTGTTGTATCATCTGAATAAGCGTAACCACTTCCAGTTGTGCCAGAAGTTGTCTCCCCCATTAAGTATGCTATAGCTTCACTGTATGAACGAGAGGTTGGTGTATTAGTAGAAGCTGTAAGACTATTTACTTGATCGATCAAAATTTGCCTATGGGTTTTCCCATTATTAGGCATATTAAAACAACCAACCGCACCATATACGCAGTCTAACCGTCTTGCTGGAACTAATACTGCACCAGTATTATAATTATTATTATTATACTTAGCCCCTAAAGTGGAGATACCAATTACCTTATCGTCACTAATTGGCAATATTTTTTTTGTTGTATTCCCTTGCAATAAATCGGTCATTGCAATTTTTAAACGTTGAATCCTACTTCCTGTTGTTCCTGAATCAAAATTACCCATACTGCCCGAAATATCAAGTACAAACATCAAGGTAATATCACCCGACTTGGCCTCCTGATAAATATCAATATCACTTGCTTGTGCTACACTTGATGCTACTAGACCCGTATAAATTGCTGCGATACTGGTCGCAAGAATTTTCAGACAATAGGATTTTTTTATCGCATTCTGTTCAATCTTTTTCATCTTTTCTTACTCCCAAATCACGTAAAATCTTGTGCAATCACATACTCAGTCGCATGTGAAGTATATGGAACATTTAACCCCGACAAACATTCCGTCACACTTTTAGTTGGATCATCCTCGATGGGATCAACTTTAGATGGTTTTGTCGTACCATCAGGTATGGAAACTTCATTCATTCTTGCATTAAGACAAGTATCAATTTTCGAGCGATCTGCTGTGCTGAGCGCAGGCATAATCGAAACAGCGAACACTTTCACTGGTTTACTTTTTTCAAACTTCACACCCTTTTCATCAGAACCGAACTGCATTCCATAAAATGGATCCGCATCAGACTGAGTTGAATATTTCACAGCAACTTGAGTAATAACAGCCTTACGACCACTCGTAAAAAAGTTGCTTGTAGTAGATGTTGATGTACTGCAATAACCATCCATTCCCATTGCATTTGCTGTTGGTTTTGACTGTCCACCTTCCCATTGCATAATGCTGGCACGATTAATATCAAAAAAGTCCGCCTTATCACCCATATAGCAAAATACTAATTCTTTATCTTTATTTTCAGCCCCACTGATATAACCAAACATTCCACTCGTGGTTAAACTTTGAATTAAGTTCTCTTCTTTTTCCACACTAAAAAAAGCTGAATCAGCATTTTGTAAAAGTAATTGTTGAGCTTGGCTGTTTGTAGCAATGCTTAAACCCACTACACTATTTTTTATAGCTAATGTCCCAATTACAGTTATCGCCAATAAAAGTACCAATACAACTATTAAGGTCGCACCATTTTGATTTTTCATTTTCCTCGCTCCCCAAACGTGTTACGTAACGCAATCGTTTGAGAAACAACTTGTCTTACGTACTTAGAAGATGAATTAGTTTTTGGTGTTTTAACAACGACTGTCTGATCCAAAACTTTAAATTCTTGATCATCCTTAAAAGCTGAATCACTTCCAACACTTTGGGTCGAACGACCTAATAGCCCTAACTGTACAGATAAAATCCGCGGTTTAGGCTCTTCTGTTAAATCCATATATTTTTCTTGAGAAATATATTCATAACCATTTTTCGTATGAATCCCAAATAAAACCCGAAAGTGGTCAACTCGTTTCATTATAATTTCACCCTGACCACCAAAATCAGTTAATACTGTTGGATTGACGTCTGCAGAAGCGCTATTTTTATAAGACTCCCAATACCACCCTGCATCACAAGCTAAAGAAAGTGATTCATTTGGTTCAGTACCTTTATCGGTATCTTCCCTTAAGAAATAGCGCTGTACAATAATTCGCTTTGCAGGTTCTGTTTTTAAAAATTCAATTTTATTACCTTCACAATCGTATCCCCCAAACCACATATCATCTGATGTAACTGTTGTTCCTTTATCATCTGTGACATATTGAGGTTTGTATTGAATAACTAATTGATCACTAGACACATCACCCGACTCACAACCATTATCTATTACATCAGCACAAGAGACATTAGATGAATGAATCCCACTAGATGTCAAAAAAGATTCCGCCGTATTAGCGCCTATTAATGTTGGATATAAATTACTAAATACTTTTTTGGGTACGGTATCAGTTGCAGGAATAGTTCGTGCATTTGCAGCAGATGTAAATACTATTCCTCCATATGTTGTTTCGTCATTTATGATGGATTTAATATTGTTTAAATTAGTAGATCTAATTTCGTCAGTAATATAATTCAAACCAAAAGTGGTATTATCCTGCAAATTAGCCATACCTTGTTGTAAAGCATAACTTTTTTGAGCCGTAATAAACATCAATATTGCTGCAGCAGAAACAATCAAACCCAATGCTAATGCAATCATTAACTCAATTAATGTAAAACCATGTTGAAGTTTCATATTAGTACACCTCCATGATCAGGCATGTTGAACTTGGATCATAAGAAGTCGAGTTAGTACATCCACCAGCCCCTGCATCCGTTTCATTCGTCGGGCTTGTCTCCCCCCACGCGACATATATACATGCACGACCATCATCATTCCCCTGACAATCGATCAAATTTACTGCCATAGCTTTTTCATGTGCTTTTTTAACAATTTCAGAAACATCAAAATCAGCCATTTCATCTGCATCACATGCGGTCTGATAACAGTTTTTAGTAGACGTTTTTTGTTCAGCCGGCGTTGTTATTTCAGACTTATATTTTTCCAAAGCACCCCGATTTACACGAATGCGCTCGGCAAAATCACGAGCCAAACTCATGCCTTCTACTCGATAGGTACTTTCAGCCGATGCCTCAATTGCACGATATTGCAATGCAATAAATCCAAGCACGCCTATTGCTAGCACTAATAGCGCGACTAGGACCTCCATCAATCCCAAACCTTTCTGTACTGATATGTAATGATGCATTAGCAAGTACCCTCTACAATTTGTTGAATTATCCCCATTCTTGAAATCGTAATTATCTTTGATTTCTCTCCGGAATTTTCGTTACAGACTTCAATGACTACGTCAGTCATTGAACTACTCACTCTTCCTGTCATATCAAATACAATAGGGCTAACTGATGTTTTTAATTCAGATTTACCAGAAGGACTCCACCCAAACAAAAGCTTTTCTCTCATTTTTTCTTTTTCAGCGCTACTCGAGGTAACAGTATTTAATGAAAGATCAACCTCTACATTTTGACGATTTAATACAGCTTGAGCTCTTGCCTCATTCATTACCGAGATTAAAGTATTCGTACTTTTATTTAGATTCTGATTTAAAAGCATATTATTCATAAATGGCGCTGCCATTCCCGCAATAATTGCTATCACAGCAATTGTCACAATCAGCTCAATTAACGTAAATCCATTATTTTTCTGCATACTCCCCCCAAGGCGCGCCAAACTTTACCCTATTAAAAATAATATCTAATTAAATTACAAAACAAACACAAATTAGGATAAAAGGCATAAAAAAACAGATAATTGCCAAAAAGCAATTATCTGTCAATTCTTAAAAAATTCAGAATGTTAAGTCATTAACACTTTATGCCTGAGTTACAGGAATACGTAACTCTTTTGGTAAACTAAATGTAATATTTTCTTCACGACCATCCAGTTCTTGCGGCGCTTTTGCCCCCCAATCTTGTAAGCGCTGAATTACTTGTTTAATTAAAATTTCAGGTGCCGATGCTCCTGCAGTTACACCAATTTTTGTGTGCTCATTAAACCAGTCTTGCTGCAACTGATCGGCATTGTCCACCAAATAAGCATGCTTACCCATCCGTTCAGCCAATTCACGTAATCGGTTCGAATTCGAAGAGTTCGGTGAACCCACAACCAATACAACATCACATTGCTCAGCCAGATCACGTACGGCATCTTGGCGGTTTTGAGTGGCATAACAAATATCATCTTTACGCGGCCCCTGAATTTCAGGGAACTTCTGACGTAGAGCATCAATCACTTTTGCTGTGTCATCTATAGAAAGCGTTGTCTGAGTTACAAACGCTACTTTTTCAGGATGCACCACTTTTAGCTCTGCAACATCTTGTTCATCTTCAACCAAATAAATCGAACCACCATTTTTGGTGTCATATTGACCCATTGTCCCTTCAACTTCTGGGTGACCTTCATGACCAATCAAAATCGCTTCCACACCTTCACGAGCGTACTTGGTCACTTCTATATGCACCTTGGTCACCAAAGGGCAGGTCGCATCAAAAACTTTTAGCCCACGGCGTTCAGCTTCTTGTTGTACCGCTTTAGATACACCATGCGCACTGAAGATCACAATATTGTCATCAGGTACTTCATCCAGTTCATCCACAAATATCGCACCGCGTTGACGTAAGTCGTCCACCACAAATTTATTGTGTACTACTTCATGACGCACATATATTGGGGGATTAAAGCATTCCAGTGCACGGTTCACAATCGCGATGGCGCGATCAACACCTGCACAGAAACCGCGTGGATTAGCTAAAACAATTTCCATAGAATCCTCAATGCCCACTCAATTTTACGGGTATCACTTGAAATAAATGTAAACAATAGACGTCTGACTATTTTGTTTGGCGCGCGTCTACTCTAAAATAGAGAAGATATTTTATCATATCAGGAAAAATATCATGTCGGGTCTCTTGTTTGTCGTTTCTGCTGCTTCGGGAACAGGCAAAACATCCCTCGTTAAAGCCCTGCTTGAACGTGTAAACAATTTACATGTCTCTGTTTCTCATACCACTCGTGGTCAGCGTCCTGGCGAATTAGACGGCGTACATTACCATTTTGCAAAAAAAGAAGATTTTCTATCTTTGGTAAATGAAGGCGGCTTCATTGAATATGCAGAAGTTTTTGGTAATTATTACGGTACTGCACAGCGCACAGTAAAAGAGCAATTGGCCAAAGGTCATGACGTTTTACTTGAAATTGACTGGCAAGGTGCTGAACAGGTTCGTAAACTTTTTCCTGAATCTAGACAAATTTTTATTCTCCCTCCGAGTCAGTTCGATTTACGTCAACGCTTATCCAATCGTGGTACAGACTCTGTTGAAGTGATTGAACATCGTCTTAGCTGTGCCGTAGAAGATATGCAGCAATACGTTAATTTTGACTATATCATTATTAATGATGACTTTAATAAAGCACTGCATGACTTAGAGTCCGTTATTATTGCCAATCGTCTTGTTTTAAAACAACAAGCTATGCGCCATGAAAAACTGATTGAGAAATTAATCACCCCTACGGAGCAGTGATTAAAACTTGAGTCTATAGACAAAGCACCTTATACTGCACAATCTGTTAAAAATTTATATTCAAACGAGAATTCTTATGGCACGCGTAACCGTTGAAGATTGTTTAGACCATGTAGACAACCGCTTTGAGCTTGTACTAGTGGCAAGCAAACGCGCGCGTCAATTGGCACGTCAAGGTATCGAACCCACTGTTGAGTGGGACAATGACAAACCTACCGTTGTTGCTCTTCGTGAAATCGCAGCGGGTCACGTTTCTAAAGACATTTTGAAACAACGTGAACAAGACTACCAAACTTCAAGTTTAGACCTTGCACTTTCTGCAAATAACCTAAACTTAGACGGTTTTTCTTTCCAATAAGATAAACCTGACCTTAAAAGCCTAGTTTTTAACTAGGCTTTTTTTATGGATTCTCTTTAATATTTTACTCAGAACAGTTATAACATAAGCTTAAGACGTGCAAAGCAAGCAAAAAAGATTTTCATTTTTTTAAACTAAAAAATTGACAAGTCATGCGATATGCATTTCATTAAAGTATTAACCGTTTCATTTGTAAATCAGTAGTAAAAGGGTGTTCTATGCCAGGCCCAATGGTCAGCCAAGCCAAGCAACAGTTAAATGTGATTATCGACGCTTACCTTTCAGTAAGTGATGTCGAACGCGTGCTTGAAGCTTGCGACTATGCGGATATTGCTCATGATGGCATTACACGTAAAAGTGGCGAACCCTACATCCTCCACCCAATTGCGGTGAGCTGTATTTTGGCGCATATGCGTCTTGATGCGGAAACTTTAATGGCCGCTTTACTACATGATGTCATTGAAGATACCGAATTTACAAAACAAGATATTACTGAAAAATTTGGTCTGACCGTTGCTGAACTCGTCGACGGCGTCACTAAACTCAGCCACTCTAGTGATAAAGAATATAATAAAGCCGCATCCTTCCGTAAAATTCTGCAAGCCACCCTACAAGACCCACGTGTCATTATTATTAAACTGGCGGATCGTTATCACAATATGACCACACTAGGTGCTTTACGCCCTGACAAACGTGCTCGTATTGCCCAAGAAACTTTTGAAATTTTTGTACCTATGGCACGCCTTGTCGGTATGAATGAAATGGCCGACAACCTTGAACATTTGTGTTATCAAAATCTCGACTTAGATATGTATAACAATGTTCAAGAAGCGTTATTACAAACCAAACCGAAACGCTGCGAATACCAGACCAAGTGGGAAAACAACCTCACCACCTTGCTAGAACAACACCATATTTCAGGTCGAATTAAAAAGAAGAATAATAATATTGAATTACTTCGCCACTTTGTAAAAAACGATATCGATCTGCAAGAGCTCACCCATAGTCATGCCTTTGAAATTATTTTACAAAGCATCGCAGACTGTGACCGACTTGCTGATATCCTTAAAGAAAGCTTTAAAGTTCTAAATTACACCGATCATATTCGCCGCCCGTTACCCGGTGGCAACCAGTCACTGATGATGCGCTTAAAAGGTGAAAAGACCATTTTATCTCTGACTATCCAAACGGAGTTGATGCGTAAAGCGGCGCGCTTTGGTGTGGTTCTCGGTGAAAATGCACCACAAGCTTGTCGCTCAGCGATCCAAGCCTCCATGCAAAATTTAAACGTGTTAGTCGATGGTGCATGTGCCAAGACAACATTTAGTGAATTACTCGATTATCTACATCAAGAGAAAATTTGGGTTTATACCCCACATGGTCATTTGCATGAACTCCCTCAGGGTGCCACAGCGGTTGATTTCGCTTATTCAGCAAGCTTATTTTTGGGCAACCATGCCGTTGGTGCGAAAATTGATGGGGAAACCAAGCCCCTTTCAACACCATTACTGAGTGGTCAAGTGATTGAAATTATCACTGATGTTCTTGCAACACCAAACCCTGACTGGCTAAGCTTTATTAATACCCAAAAAGCCCGCCGCGCATTACAAAATATCCTCCGCGACCAAGACCAAGATGAACAACGTTTAGTGGGTCAGCAAGCTTTAAATCGCGCATTAAAACTCTTTAACCGTTCTGTAAGTGATTTGACATTAGCGGATTGGGAAAATGTGCTGAATTGGCGTCATTTAAATGATAAAGAACAATTATTTGAACACATTGCCGTGGGTGACTTATTACCGCAATTGGTTGCTAATCATTTATATGCTCAAGATACCATTCAGAATTCAAACTCTGCACGCTTAATCTTGGGCACTGATGGCGTCGACGTCAAATATGCGCACTGCTGTAACCCGGTTTTAGGTGATCCAATACAAGGGCATTTATCACGTCGTGGTTTGATTGTGCACCGTTCACGTTGTCATAATTTATTGCATGAACAACATTTACATCCTGAAAATATCATGCCTTTACACTGGACTACAGAAGACAGTGAGGACATTAGTTTTACAGCCTATTTATGCTTAAACATGCTGTTAAATGATGAGCAAATTTCAGAACTGATCTATCTATGCCGTAAAGAAAAAGTCGGTGTAGAAACTGTCCGTTCACATGAAGAAAAAACCTATGTGAATATTGTTGTACACAATCGTAAACAAATTGCCGAAATTATCCGTAATTTAAGAATGCATTTTGGCTTCCCACGCATCAGTCGTTTGGCACAACCTGTTGCCATTGCTGAGCCTGCGAAAGTTGCCAGCTAACCTGACACCACATATTTATATGTGATGTGTCTGTGATGATAATAGGAGAAATAGATGTCCCGCCAGGTAATCCATACTGAAAATGCACCCGCTGCAATTGGTACTTACTCACAAGCCATTTTAGTGGGCGACACTTTGTATTTATCAGGTCAAATTGGCTTAGATCCATATAGTATGGAGCTGGTAGAAGGCATTGAAGCTCAAATTCGCCGTGTATTCGACAACTTAAAAGCGGTATGTGAAGCTGCAGGTGGTTCGCTAGCAGATATCGCTAAGCTGAATATTTTCCTCACTGACCTTTCTAACTTCCAATTGGTCAACCAAATTATGGGCGAATACTTTGCTCAACCCTACCCTGCACGCGCAGCACTCGGTGTTGCTAGCCTACCAAAAGGTGCACTAGTTGAAATGGATGGCGTGGTGATTATTAATCAATAAGTTAGTAAACACCGATTAAGCCTTTCACTAAATATCATATTCCAAAAGAACAAAAAGCCTCACATGGAAATCTGAGCATTACTCAGATTTCCGCTTAAATGACAGTTTTTATTCAAAAACTCAATCACTTTAAAAGCATTTTTAAATGATTTTTATTGACAAACGATAATAATTATCAATAATATTACTTATCCCGTTTATTCACTTGGTTTGATTTCATGTACGTTTGTTTGTGCCGTGGTATTACTGATCAAGACATTAAAGATGCAATTGCCAATGGCGCAGAAAGCTATCGTGAAGTTCGCGATATGCTTGATTTAGGCACCTGTTGTGGTCGCTGTGCTCCTGAAGCTCGTATGATCATAAGTGATGAAGTTGCACAAATTGCAGCCCGTATCGCAATTGCCGCATAAACCAAGCTTTTAAATTTTCTTAACAATCATAATTATAAAACCAATGGTTTTAGACCATTCCTCCTCCCCCGCTTCTGACTCTAAGCGGGTTTTTATTTATTAAAGTCCTGAAAATTAGCGCCTTGTTTTGATTGTGATTTTCATTTGCTGTTCTATAAAATACTCGCTAAATTGCACTTTGTTGTTTAAGATATTTCTATTCTAATATCGAATTTATATTGCTTAATTCGAGCTTTATTGCAGTTAAGGAGTCAGACATGAAAGGCAATCGTGATGTAATTAATCAGTTAAATCAAGTGCTTTATCATCATTTAACTGCAATTAACCAATATTTTCTTCATTCACGGATGTTTAACGATTGGGGCATTGAAAAGCTAGGCGAAGCTGAGTACAAAGAGTCTATTCGCCAAATGAAACATGCTGACAAAATCATTGAACGTATTTTGTTCTTGGAAGGTTTACCGAATTTACAACATTTGGGCAAACTCTATATTGGGCAACATACCCAAGAAGTGCTGCAATGTGACGTGCGTAAAGTTCAGGAAAATATTGAAGCCATGCAGCAAGCCATACAATTGGCTGAACAACACATGGACTATGTGACCCGTGATTTGGTACAAGAAATTTTAGAAAAAGAAGAAGCCTATTTAGACTGGACCACTACTCAACTCGACCTCATTGAACAGGTGAGTATTGAAAACTATATTCAAAGTCAGCTCTAATTTAAAAAAAGCCTGCGTTAAGCAGGCTTTTTTGTTTTAAGGTTTAGGCTGTTCTTCGATGAGTGATTCATAAGAGACATTCAAGTCACGTAATAACTTTAAGCGCAACAACTGATGTTTCGCCTCTTGCTCATAGCCGTTATAAGCCAAGAGCCGTGCATATTTCAGCAAATCATAAGGAATAGGATAATTGAGTACCATTTCATCTATTTGCTGAATGTGTTCAGGACTGACGCGTATAAGGATTTAAGCGTACCCAAGCAATACGGCGATCAAACTCACTTAACAAATAAATAGGCTTGTTATTGGTCCATTTGGCAGGATCATCGTATTTAATGGACTGACTTAACTTTGGACCAACCACCACATAATCACGATGAATAGCCAACATGATGACTGCACCCACCACAAAACTCAGTTGAGTAAAACGTGGCGACCACGACCAACATGCACCGTCTTTTTGCGCCTGTAATACCCCAATTAAGAAACCAAAAGGCAATAAGAAATAGGCATAAAATAATGGGAACTCGAGCATGGCATGGGTCAAAATTGCCCCAAGCATAAGCATCGCCACCACCGACTCTAAGGAACGAATATTGAGGTGTAAGCGCAGCATCCAATAAGCAAAATAAGCCAAAAATGGCACAGCAATCACTAAACCATTCCATAGCGCAAAGTCGAGTACAAAGTTATGTGCGCTTTTAATCCAAACCGGCCCCTGTACGGTATCGCTAATTAAAGTATAGGCCACACTGGTTTGATGCCAACCATAGCCCCACCATGGCTCTGCCGCAATGGCATGCAGCATTTGGTTCCAAATCGCCATACGCGACATATCGCCTGTGGCACGGCGTGCCAAGTCTACCGCCTTAATCGGGGCATCTAGGGCTTCCGCAAAAACCGTACTAACCTGTGGAATCAACCATAAAAAAGCCACAAAGCTGATGGCACAAAGCGCTATGCTACGCCAATGAATGTGTAAAAGACCCCGATAGCGCTGATAGCCCATATAAATAACAATACACAGCAATGCCACCCATGATGTCCGAGATTGACTTAAAGCAATCGCAAATAAAATCACCGCAACACTTGGAATCAGCCAACCCAGTGCCAGCTGCTTACGCTCATACAAGTATAGTGCCGACAACACCCCTAAAATCAGGAACGTCGCCATATTGTTGGGTTGCGCAAAGTTGGCATACGGACGTCCTGAACGTAAGTCTGCCATGAAACCCGGAAAATACTGATCAATGGTCAACCATTGGAACACGGCAATTACGCCCGACAACGCTGCCACATACAGCACCAATTCACAAAATGCGGCAAATAAAGTCGGACGCTGCTCTGCCAAGCTCAGGTTATACGCCACGACAATACTCAGCCAAAACGCAAAAATATAGCAGCTACTGACCAACGCCTTACTAAAGAAAAATAGCTCGCCCGTTGCACATTGTAATAAGGGAACAAACATGAGTAATAACAACGGTAAGCTGATTTTAGGCACCTGCAAACGTTGTTTGAATAAGGGAATGGTCAGCGCAAATAACGCTAAAAATGCCATGGCATCACCAGTATAGGTGACCCAAGGGCGATAATGCACCGGCAGCAGCCATGCCAGCGCAATCAAGATGGCTGCAAGCCACATCCAAATGGATTTCATTGGGAATCAAATTCGTAAAAAATTGTGCTTATGATAATAAAAAAGCAGATTAAAAGGTAATCTGCTTTTTCAGGTCTTATTCCTGCCAAGGTCTAAGGTCAACCGTGGCAACTACATTTTGTTGCTGATCGAGCAGCACCACTAAACCCAAACCTGTGGTACGTAACGGCATCCATGCGGTAGCGTTTGGATATTGTTTTAATACCTGCTGTACCTGTGCAGAATCATTAAAAGTATTTAACGCGTCGAGCTGTTGTGCATTCCTTTGAATGCGCTGTTTAGCATCAGACAGTGCGGTATACACGTTTGGTACTAGCGTTTGCTCTGCATAACGCTGATATTGTGCATGTTGTTGATTGACCGCCACCCATTGAGGACCCGTCCATAATTTGGTCTGATACTCAGGCTTCGCGTCTTTTTGATCTTCCGGCAATATTGCATTTGCTCGAACCATTTGGAAGATGTTGCCATTTTGTACAATCCAGACGGGACGTGATTGGGTAATGCTATACAGCCCATACAACATAGCAGACAGCTGAATCAAAATAATGATAGCCAAGTCCATTTTTAAGGTCTTTTTGCCTTCTTTATAGACCAATAAACTGAGTATTGGCCCCAAAGTCACATCAATCGCCAAGAGCATTAAAAAAATATGGGTCACGCCTTCGGCTTTGGCTAACGGTGCCGGATACCATACTAAAAAGACCAAAGCAAGCAGTGTTAAACCCACACCTATAGAACAACTAAAATGTCCCAAAAAATAACGAATTCTTTTAGAAAGAGTCATTCAGGTTTACTCTCTATATGCCAAGGTTATTTAAGTTTGGATAAAAAAAGCCCCCATAGAGGGAGCTTTTTTCGCTAACTTCTTAAATCAATTATTGACAAGAAGAAGGACGGAATTTAGCTGGCGCAGTTGTAGCACAACCCCAAGAACCTAAAGCAGTACGAGTCCAAGTTACTGTAGCTGGGGTAGTATCAGTAAGTGCTGCTGCTGCAGAACCTGCAAATGTACCCGCAATTGTACCTGTAGAAGTAAGCGCTACTGTGTTAGTCACTTCAGCAGTAGGCGCAGTACCAGCAGTTGTAACTGCAGGCGCACTTAAGCTCAAGATAGAAGAACCAGTGAAGCCAAGATCACATGCACCTGTACCAGTTTGACCATTGTTTAAACAGTCTTCATAAGCCGTTTTGATTGAACCTAATTCTGCAACTGCACGGCTAACTTGTGATTTAGCAATGTAGTTTTGGTATTGAGGAATCGCAATTGCAGCAAGAATACCGATAATTGCAACAACGATCATTAATTCGATAAGAGTAAAACCCTTTTGAACTGATTTCATAACATTCTCCACAAATGTTTTTTAATTTAATTATTTAATAAAGCTATGTAGCTTGTTTTATAAATAGCACAGAGCGTGCCAAGAATTATTATAGTGAAAATGACAGAAAAAACAGCACTTTAAAAAAATATTTTTATTTTTTGTAATCATTACGTCTCTTTTTGTGTTTAAAAGTGACGATTTGTGTCACTTTATCACCGTTTTTTAGCGCAGAATAATGGGCACATTTGCGATTTCATTCGTTCTATCTACAGACTTCCCTGCATAAAAGTGATCCATCACTTCACCAATCTCTTTTACACCAACCGTCAAAGCTATTCGGTATTGTTTATTTTGCATGCTTTGGATAATTCGCGCGCAAATATCCTGCCACACTTGGGCATCGGTTGCCTGCCTCATCCCACGATCAATGACAATTTCAACCTGACTTTCACATAAGTTTAAATAAAGCAAAACACCACTATTAAATTCTGTATCCCACACACCCAGTTCAGCAAAGAGCTGTTCAGCACGTGCACGGGTATTTTGATAATAGGCTTGGTCCGAAGGAATATGCCCTTCGATCACGACCTGTATTTCGCCCACATGGCCATGCTCAGCTTCTGTCACCGCTTGCGCAATGGCCTGCTGATCTTGCTTATTAAAAAACCGGTTTGCTGCAGGCATATAAAAAAAGTGCTTCAACCAGCGTTTAAAACTTGGTTGCTGTATTTCCTGTGTTTTAGGACAGGTGACAATTTCTGTTGTTTCTGTTTTCGTTACCATGAACCTGATGCTCCCCCACCGCCAAAGCCACCACCGCCCCCACTATAGCCTCCGCCACCAAAGCCACCACCTCCGCTACGGCCACCACCCCCACCACCACCGGCAAGGAACATTTGAAAAATGGTTTGAGCAATAGCAGTTATGAGTAGAAAGAAAATTGCTCCACCCATCAACAGACTGGTGAATAGACCTGCACCATTGACCAAACCCGCAACGGTACCTGCAACAGCAGCAGTTGACGCACTTAAGCGCTTACCCACAATAAAGGATGCAAAAATACCAATCACCAAAATGATGAGAACCGTTGTAAACGTTTTCTCTTTGGCTTGCTGCTCGTGTAAAGCTTGTTCCTGACGTTCTTTTAACTCTTGGGCTGCTTGAGCGGCAACTTCAGGGTCTTGATTTAAAATTTGGGTTATTTCCGTTAAGCCAGCATCAATACCTTGAGCATATTGGGCTTCCTTAAAATGAGGTGTAATTTGATTTCGAATAATGCGACTAACGATGATATCAGGCATGATTCCTTCCAGCCCATAACCCGTCAGGATTTGTATTCTGTGATCATTCACAGCAATCGCCATCAATATCCCGTTGTCACGTTTTGCTGAACCGAGTTGCCATTTTTCTGCAACACGCATGGCATAATCAAAAATATCTTCTTGGCCCGTGGTTGGCACAATCACGACACCAACTTGTGCTTTGCCCTGTTCGTGTAACTGTAAAATTTTCTGACTAATGGCTTGCTTTTCAGCAGCAGAAAGTAAATTTGCCTGATCAACTACAGGTTCATTTAGGGTCGGCAAGCCACGAATTGACTCTCCATCTACCATATCATTGGCAATATTCGGCTGCTGAATTTTGATTTCAGGCTGTGCTGTTGTTTCTTTTTGCGTAGCTGACTGCTGATCTTTTAATATTTTACCGACAACAACTGTTTCAGCATCTACATCTGTAGCGGTGGCAGTTTCTGCATGTGTGAAACCCACCACACACAATAAGCATGCTAAAACCATGCGCTGCAACCACAACAAACCTGTATGTTTTAGCTCAAAATACACCATCAGCCCACCTCACAATGCAGTGACGCCAATTAATTAAAATCAACTTTCGGTGCAGTTTGTGCACTTTGCTCTGCGCTAAAGTTAGGCTTGGTATCCATACCGATGACTTTAGCTGTCATCACTTGCGGGAACTGGCGTGCATAGCCATTAAAGTCTTGTACCGTAGTAATGTAGCGATTACGTGCGACAGCAATTCGGTTTTCAGTGCCTTCAAGCTGTACCTGTAAATCACGGAATTGCTCATTGGCTTTTAAGTCCGGATAATTTTCCGAGACTGCAATTAAACGAGAAAGTGCGCTGGTCATCTGCGCTTGTGCTTCTTGATATTTTTGGAACAGTGCTGGATCTTCTAAAACTTCCTTATCCACTTTTAAGCCCGCAACATTGGCACGTGCTTGAGTCACTTCGGTCAGTACTTGTTCCTCATGTTTCGCGTAACCTTTAACCACATTGACAAGGTTAGGTACCAAATCTGCACGGCGTTGATATTGGTTTTGCACCTCAGACCATGCTGCTGTAACGGCCTCGTCTTTGACTTGTAATGTGTTATAGCCACAACCACTCAGGGTCAATGTACTGACTAATGCGATTGCGAGCATGCTTTTTTTCATTGATTTCATAACCCTTAACCTCAAGTATTTATTTGTAATTGTTTAAATAAATTCATTCTAACCTTATTTTTCGAATGAATTATGTATTTTCTTTGTGATTAAATTCATCTACTCCTAAAATATTCAGCATTAAAAAAAGCCCACAACTCGGGCTTTTTTAACATTTTGAATTAACTATACAGTTGCGGTGTAGTTTCAGTCTGAAAACTTTCCATTTGATATTCATCAGCAAGGCGTTCTTTCCAATATTTCACGATCTGACTGTAATCAATTTCGCTCGGATGGAATTCTGCTTTGTAATATGACAAATATTCTGGCGTCAATTGAATAAACATTTTTGCTAGCAAATACGCCCCGAATATATTTCCACCAACCTTCGGCAAACTTTTTTTCTTATCCTGCATAAATAGCTTTGTTGCAGAATAAAACGTAAGACTTGCAAAACCCGTGGTCACACTGCGCATAATCATGCGGCGTATTTTGTCATCTCCATAGACATGTTGATATACATCAAATGCCACTGCGCGATGCTCAATTTCTTCAATCGCATGCCAAACCCAAAGTTTCACTGCATCATCATCTAAAGTACTGAGCACTTCTGGATGTCTTAAAATATAGCCACCAAGTAAAGCGGTAAAATGTTCAAAAGCACAGGTGATTGCAAGTTGAATCTTTGGATGTAAGTTTTTTACATAGCTATCTTTACGTGCCAGCCATGCTTGGAAACGATCTAAATTATAGCTTTCACTCCGCCAAGCATTATTAAATTCAGCATGGGCTTTGGAATGCATCGCTTCTTGCCCAATGAATGCTGCGATCTCAGCTTGTAATTTTTCATCACTGACTTTATCGCGTACATTACGCACGCTATGCACAAAGAATTGCTCACCAATGGGAAAGGTCGATGACAATGCCGTCAACAAATGCGACATGACCGGTGAGTTGGCAAAATAATGCCGGCGAATCGCTTTAGGATTGAATTGTGCTCGACGTACCGTAATGCCTATGGCTTTAGGACGATTTAAATATGCTTTTTGTGTCGTCACTTGCGTCATGGTCGCTTCCTAAGATTTGGATCATGATCGCAGTATGTAATTCCTAAGCTCTTTCACACATGGCAAAATGTGCTAGCACACTTGCATAATTCACCATTCTAAAGCGCTGTCTGACAACTTTTCAGCGTATTTATCTGCAAAATCCATTTACTTGTCATTTGAGGTAAATTCCAAAAAATAAAAACCCGCCGAAGCGAGTTTTTTGAATAAATCCAATGCAATCACTGGCATGTCATGACTTAAACATCTAAGTAGTCAAGAATACCTTCTGCAGCTTGGCGACCTTCCCAGATTGCGGTTACCACAAGGTCAGATCCACGGACCATATCACCGCCGGCAAAAATTTTCGGATTCGATGTTTGGAACTTAAATTCTTGCTGTTCAGCAGCAATGACGCGGCCTGAACCATCCATACTGATGTTTGATGTAGTAAACCAATCTGCGGGGCTGGTACGGAAACCAAAGGCTAGCAATACTGCATCTGCTGGTAAAATTTCTTCTGAACCCGGAACTGGCTCAGGGCTACGACGACCGCGACTATCAGGCGCACCAAGCTGTGTAGTCACAACTTTAACACCCGTTACTTTGCCATTTTCACCTACAATTTCAATCGGCTGACGATTAAATTGGAAATCCACACCTTCTTCACGTGCATTTTTCACTTCACGACGTGAACCCGGCATGTTTTCTTCATCACGACGGTAGGCACAGACAACGGATTCGGCACCTTGACGGATCGAGGTACGGTTACAGTCCATCGCGGTATCACCACCACCGAGCACGATCACTTTTTTGCCTTCCATGCTGATGTATTCAGATGGATCTTTTTCCCAACCTTGCGTACGGTTGACATTGGCAATCAAGAAATCCAGTGCATCATGCACACCAACAAGATCTTCACCCGCAAAACCACCCTTCATGTAGGTATAAGTTCCCATACCCATGAATACAGCGTCGTAATCAGCCAAAAGCTGATCAATGGTCACATCTGTACCAATTTCAGTATTTAGACGGAATTCAACGCCCATGCCAGAGAAAATCTCACGGCGACGTTTCATCACATCTTTTTCCATTTTGAATTCTGGAATACCAAATGTCAGCAAACCACCAATTTCAGGGCGTTTGTCGAATACAACTGGCTTCACACCATTACGTACAAGAATATCTGCACAGCCAAGGCCAGCAGGACCTGCACCAATAATCGCAACTTTCTTGTCTGTCCACTTAACGTGTGACATATCTGGACGCCAGCCCAATGCAAATGCCGTATCGTTAATGTATTTTTCAGCATTACCAATGGTGACTGCACCAAAGCCGTCATTTAGCGTACACGCGCCTTCACATAAACGGTCTTGCGGGCACACACGACCACAAACTTCAGGCAAGGTGTTGGTTTGATGACACAATTCTGCCGCTTGGAAAATGCGACCTTCTGCAATCAGTTTTAACCAGTTTGGAATGTAGTTATGTACTGGACATTTCCATTCACAATACGGGTTACCGCAACCTAAGCAGCGGTGTGTTTGGTTTTTTGCAACTTCAGCTGTAAACGGTTTATAGATTTCCACAAATTCTGCTTTGCGGACAACTAGATCTTTTTTCTCTGGATCTTGGCGTGCTACATCCAGGAACTGAAAGTCATTATTTAGGCGCTCTGCCATGTCTCTCTCCGTGGGTAGGTGTAAGCATGTTTGGACTTACACCTGCCTATCAAATCTGCAGTAGTGGAATTATTGTGGATCAGCTTGAGTTGTTTTCAACAAAGTCTGCAAATTAGCAGCTTTTGGTTTCACAAGCCAGAATTTGCGGCTATAGAAGTCAAACTCGTTGCGGATCTTATACGCCCAAGCACTACCTGTTTCTTTAATATGTTCATCTAAGATACGGCACAAGAACTCTTTGTGTTCTTCCATCGATTCTGTAGAGATACGGTTCAATTCAATCAGTTCGTGGTTGTAATGGTCAACAAAGTCATTGTCGAGGTCGAGCACATAAGCGAAACCGCCTGTCATACCCGCGCCAAAGTTATGACCCACTTTACCCAATACAGTCACGATACCACCTGTCATGTATTCACAGCAGTGGTCGCCTGCACCTTCAATCACGGCAAACGCACCTGAGTTACGTACAGCAAAACGCTCGCCTGCTGTACCTGCAGCAAACAATTTACCGCCTGTTGCACCATACAAACAGGTGTTACCAATAATCGCAGTATTTTGCGTTTGGAACGGTGAACCTTTAGGCGGGAAGATCGAGATACGACCACCAGCCATACCTTTACCCACGTAATCATTCGCATCGCCTTCTAGGCTGATGTGTAAACCACCTGCGTTCCAAACACCCAATGACTGACCTGCAGTCCCTGTTAATTTAACTTTAACAGGATGCGCTTCCATGCTGAGGTTGCCATAACGTTTTGCAATCTCACCCGAAATACGCGCGCCAATTGAACGGTCACAGTTACCGATAGTGAAGCTATATTCACCGCCTGTGCCTGCTTCAATCGCTGGCAGCATTTCCGCCACCATTTTTTCAGCCAAGAGACCTTTATCAAATGGTGCATTGCCTTGTACTTCACAGTACTGTGCTTTGCCTTCAGCCGCAGGATGCGATTGGAGCAATGCGCTCAAATCAAGGTGTGCATGCTTTTCAGTTTCACCCGGAAGCATTTCCAGTAAATCTGTACGGCCAATCAAATCTTTCAGACTTGAAACGCCTAACGCGGCTAACCATTCACGTGTTTCTTCCGCAATAAAGTGGAAGAAATTGATCAGCATTTCAGGCTCACCGATATAGTGTTCCTGACGTAAATGATCTTGCTGTGTTGCAACACCGGTCGCACAGTTGTTTAAATGGCAAATACGCAGGTATTTACATCCCAATGCGATCATCGGTGTAGAACCAAAACCGAAACTTTCAGCCCCAAGAATCGCTGCTTTCACAACGTCCAGACCTGTTTTCAATCCACCATCAGTTTGTACACGGACTTTGCCACGCAGATCGTTCACACGAAGCGCCTGATGCGCCTCAGATAGACCAAGCTCCCATGGAGAACCTGCATGGTGAATTGAAGAAAGTGGAGAAGCCGCTGTACCACCGTCATAACCAGAAATGGTAATGAAGTCTGCGTAAGCTTTCGCTACACCTGCCGCAATCGTACCAACACCTGGCTCAGAAACCAGCTTAACTGACACCATCGCCTGTGGGTTAACCTGTTTTAAATCGAAAATTAACTGTGATAAATCTTCGATTGAGTAGATGTCGTGATGCGGTGGCGGAGAAATTAATGTCACACCCGGTACTGAGTAACGTAAACGTGCAATTAAGCCATTCACTTTACCGCCCGGCAACTGACCACCTTCACCTGGTTTTGCACCTTGTGCCACTTTAATTTGAAGGACTTCTGCAGAAGTTAGATATGCAGGGGTCACACCAAAACGGCCAGATGCAATTTGTTTGATTTTCGAGTTACGAATGGTACCGTAACGCGCAGGGTCTTCACCGCCCTCACCAGAGTTTGAACGACCACCAATGGTATTCATAGCGATTGCAATAGCTTCGTGCGCTTCAGGTGATAATGCACCTAAAGACATCCCAGCCGAGTCAAAACGCGGCAGAATTTCTTCTACGGATTCAACTTGATCAAGCGCAATTGAATTATCAGTTTTAAGTTTGAATAAGTCACGAATCGTCGCGATTGGACGGTTATTCACTAGCTCTGCGTATTCTTTAAAGTCCGCATAATTACCAGAACGCACAGATTTATGCAGCGCATTGATCACATCTGGGTTAAATGCGTGATATTCCTTACCGAATACAAATTTCAGCATACCGCCTTGATCGATTGGCTTACGTGATTTCCACGCCAAATCTGCCAATTTTTTCAAGTCATTTTCTAGATCAGAGAATGTTGCGCCTTTAATACGGCTCGGTACGCCAGTAAAGCATTTTGCAACCACTTCATCAGAGAGGCCGACCGCTTCAAACAACTGACCGCCACGGTAAGAGGCAACAGTAGAAATACCCATCTTAGAAAGGACTTTTAATAAGCCTTTCTCAATGCCTTTACGGAAGTTCGCTTGCGCATGGATTGGGTCACCCAACAACTCGCCTTTCGAGATCAAGTCATTGATCACGTCATATGCAAGGTAAGGATAGATCGCAGTCGCACCGAAACCAAGAATCACCGCAAACTGGTGTGCATCACGTGCTAAACCAGTTTCGACAATGATGTTGGCATCTGTACGCAGACCCACATTGATTAAATAGTGGTGAACCGCACCAGTTGCCATCAATGCATTTGCAGGTAAAAAACCTTGACGGATTTTCTTATCAGACAATACAAGTAATGTTTTTCCATCGCGAATCGCTTGTGCAGATTCTTCACAAATACGCGCGATAGCAGCTTCTAAGCCTTCATCTTCTGCATAGTTCAGGTCGATGTCTGCAATCTCGTACCCTTTACGGCCAAGGGTACGGATTTGATGCATTTTCGAATTTGACAGTACAGGGCTTGAAATGATCAGACGATCTGCATGCTCTGGACCTTGTTCAAATACATTTTGTTCACGGCCGAGACATGTCTCTAAGGACATTACGATCGATTCACGTAATGGATCGATTGGCGGATTCGTAACCTGCGCGAACTGCTGACGGAAGTAGTCAGACACATGGCGCACTTGACGAGACAATACTGCCATTGGCGTATCGTCACCCATTGAGCCCACGGCTTCCTGACCGCTTTCAGCAATTGGACGAAGCAATTGGTCACGCTCTTCAAAGGTAACCATGAACATTTTTTGTGAAGCTTTCAGGTCATCACCTTTTAAGCCTTGGTCACATAAATATTCTTCGAGCTCTGGACTGCCTTGCACACGTACTGAGTTTTCACGTAACCACTGACGGTACGGACGCATACGTTTGAGGTGATTACTCACATCTTGAGTATCGAGCATTTTGCCGGTAAAGGTATCAATCACCAAGATTTGACCCGGACCGACACGACCTTTAGATACAACGTCTTCAGGTTCATAACCCCAAACACCAATTTCTGATGCCAATGTGATGTAACCATTTTTGGTAATTACCCAACGTGCTGGACGTAAACCATTACGGTCAAGCATACAAATCGCATGACGACCATCTTGAATTACCAGCCCTGCTGGACCATCCCATGCTTCCATATGCTTCGAGTTGAATTCGTAGAATGCACGTAAGTCCGCATCTAAAGTTTCAACGTTTTGCCAAGCAGGTGGAACCAACATGCGTAGCGCACGGAACAAGTCCATACCGCCACCGACAAGGATTTCCAGCATATTATCTAAGCTTGAAGAATCCGAACCTGTACGGTTTACGATTGGATTCAGCTCAGTTAAACCCGGCAATAATGGGTTTTCAAATTTTGGTGTACGTGCCATCGCCCAGTTACGGTTGGCGGTAATGGTATTGATCTCACCATTGTGTGCTAAGTAACGGAACGGCTGAGCCAATGGCCAACGAGGCAAGGTATTGGTTGAGAAGCGCTGATGGAATACAACAATGTGTGACTTTAAACGCTCATCAGCAAGATCGGTATAGAAATCAGCAATGGCTGCTGGCATCATCAAACCTTTATAGCTGATCACAGTTGAGCATAAAGTGGTTACATAGAAGTATGGGTCAGCAGTCAGCTGTTGTTCTGCACGACGACGTGCCATCACCAACTTACGGTTGAATTCAACCTCTGAAACACCCATTGGGCAATTCACGATAATTTGTTCAAATGCAGGCAATGACTGCATCGCGATTGAACCCAACGCATCGTTATTGGTTGGCACAACACGCCAAGCGATGACTTTACAACCTTCGTCTTCGATTTCTTTGGTTAAAATTTGTTTTGCATGTGCGGCTAATGCAGGGTCTAGGTTTAGAAATACCGTACCCACAGCAAAGATTTCACTCAATGTAATGTCACTGAGTTTTTTCGCTTCTTCACGGAAAAATTCTTTGGGCATAGCAAGGAGTAGACCGCAGCCGTCACCGGTTTTACCATCTGCGGCAATACCACCACGGTGGGTCATACAACTTAAACTATGCATTGCGGTTTTGACGAGATCATGGCTTGCATCACCCTGCATATGGGCGATTAAACCGAAACCACAGTTATCTTTAAACTCATCCGGTTGGTATAAACCTTGAGCGGGAGCTACAGTATTAGGCGATGGCATGTGCATAGCGTACCCTTCTTTTCTTTACAGCTCTTTCGAGCACTTAACAAACTAATTTCTTGTTGCGATTCGTCTTAACTTACTCACATGAATTGTTCTGTCGAGCAAAATTATTTCTTATTCACACCCTTAAGATAAACCGAATTCATCTTAGATGCATGAATAAAAGTCAAATTTTCTGCTTTTGCAGTTCAGATCAGGGATAACGACTGGATTAATGACTTCGCACTTTTATCGAATCATTTTCGCGCCAAAACAGGGAGAAAAGTTCAATTTACGCACCAATTAAGCAATATACATGCCAACTTGATGCATTTTCTCCTAAGATGGCTGATTACAAACATTTTTTATTTATAATAAATAATTTAAATTGTTCTTTTATAATTTTATGCACTTTTTCTGTGCAGTTTAGACTTTTCCTAAGACATCTTGCGCTATTTTAGAACTAATTAAAAGGATCGGTTACTTCTTGTTCTAGCGGTGCAGGTTTTGGACGTGGTGCATCTACACTACTTTGTGATTTTTGCACATCAATCACATTCCCTTCAGCATCACGGCGAGTCACCGTAGTACTTGTTGTTGCATTAGCTGGAGTTGTTACCGACGCTGCAGCCGCTGCTTTTCGTGCTGCGATTTGAGCTTCATCAATTTTCGGTAAAGGCACAGACTTTAATTTAACAGCATATAACTTTTGACTCGACGACATTTCTTCCGCGCCTAAGTCATTCACATATGCTTGATATTGTTTAAATTCCACAACCTTAGGTTTAATTGATGCAGGCAAAGCAATATTGAGGCTCGACATTGCAGTTTTCGCATCATTTTGAGACGAATATGGTCCTGTTAAAATGACGTATTGCTCAGGATGGTCTTCACCAGAAAGACGTAGATAAATAAATTTGTGACGCTCAGGCTGCTTTCGTAAGAAGCTTTTTAAAATATCTTCTTCAGAAACCCTAAATAATTCAATACCATAAAGCTTGACAGAATCATTGATAAATTTAGTGCCGCGGAATTCTGGTTCATGTTGAGCTGTAGCAACTACGCGTGTCGTCATATCAAGCGGACGCACTTCGTCATTTAATGCACCAAGATGGGACATTGCTGCCACTTTCTCTGGCTGAATTTGCAAATCCACTTCGGTTTCCGCTTGTTTTTCAACTTCAACCAATTCTTTGGTATCTGTAATCGCCCAGAAAACCAATGCAGCGAACAGACACACAGCTCCACCCACCAACCATGTGTAGTGATGAACTTTTTGCCATTGAGACTGCCGCGCTGCCATGATGTACCTACTCTGCCTGATTTGCCAAAATTGCCTGTTTCATTAATTCGACATCAAACTCTTTGGTGATGATGGCCTGACCTAATGATTTCAGTAAAATAAGTCGTAATTGCCCATTCAATACTTTTTTATCATGGGACATATACGCCAAAAATTCCTCTAGCGGAATTTTAGGGCAAACTATCGGTAATTGTGCACGTAAAATGATTTTTTTTGTACGCTCTAAATCTTCAACTGTGATCCAGCCCATACGATGCGATAAATCTGCAGCCATCACCATCCCTGTTGCAACGGCTTCGCCATGTAACCATTCACCATACCCCAAGTACGATTCAATCGCATGGCCAAAGGTATGACCCAAGTTTAATAACGCACGCTCACCTTGTTCTTTTTCATCATTGGCCACAATACGCGCTTTATGAGCACATGAACGATAAACCGCTTCAGCCAACAAAGTTGCATCACCTGCAACTAAAGCATCCATATGCTGTTCAAGCCAAGTTAAGAATTCAACATCACCCAACAACGCATATTTAATCACTTCAGCCAAACCTGCAGAAAGTTCACGCGCTGGCAAAGTTTTTAATTGCGCCATATCCGCAAGGACCACTTGGGGTTGCTGAAAGGCACCAATCATGTTTTTACCTAGTGGATGGTTAATCCCTGTTTTGCCACCAACACTTGAATCCACTTGAGAAAGTAAAGTCGTCGGCACTTGAATAAAATACACACCGCGTTGATAGCATGCAGAGGCAAAACCGGTCATATCTCCAATAACACCACCACCTAATGCCAAAACCGTACAATCGCGGTTAAAGCCTGCTTCGAGCAAGGCATCAAAAATTAAATTCAAATGGTCTAAATTTTTATACTTTTCACCATCAGGCAAAATACATGTCGCAACAGTTTTCCCTAATGCTTCAATTGCTTCTACATAATGTTTTAAATAGAGCGGGGCAACTGTGGTATTAGAGACAATCATCACTTGTTTACCCTGAATATAAGGCTCAAGTAAAGTTTGTGGATTAAGGTCACTCCCAATAAAAATAGGGTAGCGACGATCACCGAGTTCAACATGTAAGGTTTGCATGAATTTAACCTTTTCTAACGAGATATATTTTGTGAAACAATTAAATTAAAAATTTTTTGCGCAAGATCTCGCGCGGCACCTTGATTGGTTTCAATAATATAGTGCGCGACTTCACGATAAAGAGGATCACGGGCAGCCAATAAATCTCGTAGCTTTTGCTCTGGATTTTCCACTTGAAGAAGTGGACGATTTTTGTCGCGGTAGGTTCGTTGTAACTGAATTTCCACCGGAGTATATAAATAAACAACAATACCACGTTGTTTTAAAAACTCACGATTTGGGGGCTGAGTCACAGCACCACCGCCAGTCGCCAAGACCAGTTGTTTTTTTGCAGTTAACTCATCAATGACATTCGTTTCACGACTTCTAAAGCCTTTTTCCCCTTCTTTTTCAAAAATCCAAGGAATGGTCGCACCTGTTTTACGTTCAATTTCATGATCACTGTCTAGAAATTCACGTCCTAACAATTCTGCTAAATGTCGCCCTACGGTTGTTTTTCCTGCCCCCATTGGCCCTACCAAATAGATATTTGGTAGGGTTTCAAACTCTTTGCTTGGCAAGGAGTCACCTATTTCTTTTGTTAAATTGAAAATATATTAATGATTTCTGGTAACACTGTCATTAACAATTCGCGGAGTAACAAAAATCAGCAACTCATTTTTTGCATCGCTTTTCATATCTTTACGGAATAAGCGACCCACATAAGGAATATCCCCCAAGAACGGTACTTTAGTTTGCTTACTTTGTGTTTCCTGATTAAAAATACCGCCGAGCACAACAGTTTCACCATTGTTGACTAAGACATCGGTATTAATTTCATTTTTATTCAGGATGATTTCACCATTTTGTGCATATCCTGCCGGTGAGTCGCTCTTGATATTCAGCTTCATTTGCACTTTACCATCTGGAGTAATGCTAGGCGTGACATCCAAACTTAATAAAGCTTCTTTAAACTCGGTTGAAGAAGTCGCATTTGAACCTGTACCCGTTATGGTTTGATACGGAATTTCTTGACCTGATGCAACTTTGGCGGGTTGTTTATCCGCTGTCAGTACTTTTGGTGTAGAAATGACTTCACCATAACCATCCGCTTGTAAAGCAGAAAGCTCTAAATCCAACATAAAATCAGAAAGACTAATTAAGCCGAACGCAATTCGACTGGCACCTGCAGTAGTCACCCCTAAGTCCACGTTTAAGTTACTTGGACGTTGAATCGTATATTTCCCATCATCATCCGGTGTTTTTAGGTCCCAAAGGGTAGTATCACTACCACCCACCAATAAATGGTCATTTTGGTTAATCCCTTGAGACAAGAGACCCCATTTCACACCCATTTCTTTGGTAAAGTCAGTAGATGCTTTTACAATACGTGCTTCAACCATGACCTGCTTGACTGATACATCAAGCAAATCCACCATCTTACGAATCTGATCAATGTTTTGCGCGGTATCATTAATAATCAGTGTATTTGTACGCGTATCTGCAGAAATCGTTCCGCGTGGACTTAACAAATTACCCCGATCATCATCAGCATTATTACTATTATTTGACGAACCGCTATTACCCGCAGTTTTAGACTGCGTAATCAGCTTCTCTAGCTCAGCAGCTTTTGCATAGCTTAACGTTAAATATTCAGTCTGTAATGGTGCCAACTTCATACTTTGACGTAAGGCTTTTGCTTCTTCTTCTTCCGCTTTAATCAACTCAGATACAGGCGCAATCCAAATCACATTACCATTACGACGTTTGTCCAAATTCTTGGTTTTCAATACGATATCTAGTGCTTGATCCCAAGGCACATCTTTTAAGCGAAGTGTAATATTTCCTTGAACCGTATCAGCAGCAACCATATTGATTTCAGTGAAATCAGCCAAAAGTTGCAGCACACGACGTACTTCAATATCTTGGAAGTCTAATGAAATCTTCTTACCGGTATAATGATTGGCAGCTTTAGGACGTAATGGATTCTTATCTTCCGGACGTTTCAAACTTACCGTTAATTTATTATCAGTTTGGTACGCCATATATTCATAGCTGCCCGTCGACTGAATGGTAATCACACCATTACCGCCATCATTATGTGCATCCACCGTTGCAACAGGTGTTGCAAAATCATTGACATTTAAACGGCGAGTCAAATGTGCAGGTACTTTATTGCCTAAAGTACGGATCACCACTTTACTGCCTTGCTGTTGAACATCAACGGGAGTATTTCCACCCAGTAAATCAACAACAACTTGACCTTCACCATTAGAACCACGGTGGAAACCAATATTTGAGATGCCCTGTTGCTGACGTTGTGCTACAGGCTGTACATAATTTGCAGCTTGTGCAGAGTTGATTTTTAAAATAAAGGTATTACCTTCAACACGCGTGGTAAAAGCACCAGCATTGGCTAAATTCACAGTTAAGCGCGCACGTTGTGCATCCGAACTCACATCCACAGTGCTCGCTTCAGCCGTTGCAACAGGAATTGAACTTTGTTTTAAATTTTGCTGTGCTTTATCAAAGTCTAAAACTAGTCGTGATGGTTGATCGAGTTGATAAGCTTGTGGTTGCGGCGGCAAGCCATTAAACATCACGCGAATTTCAGTCCCTTGACCTGGAATTTGCATTGGTACCACATTGGTTACACTCACCTGAGCATTGGCAACTTGCATCATCGCCATTGCAACAGCCCCCATCGAAAACTGACGAAACACATGATTCATTGTATTGCCATCCCCAAAAATAAAATCTTGTACACTATTCTTCATTTTTATTCCTTTAAGCTTAAGGTGCTGGTCCAATTAATATGAGACTTCTAGGACGCTCTACATATCCTTCTCGCCCATCCGGAATAATCTCAATCAAATCAATTTGAGTCGGGGTAATATTTACCACTCGACCATGATTGAGCCCCATATAACTTCCACGTTGAATACGCTCAAGTTCACCATCAGGTGTCTGAATCAAGGCTAATATTTGCCCAGATTGGTTACGCATACTACCCTTCATATTCAGGGTTTCGAGTGCATAACTCTCCAAAGGTTGAGGCTGACGGCTCAAGTTTGGATAAACACGCTTACCTGCCATGATTTTAAGTTCTGCTGCCAATGAACTTGGCAAGAACGGACTTTTTAAAGAGTGCGCCGCATAATTAAAAGTTTCGACAGGTACAAAATCTGGCGCAGGTTCAATCGCTAGTGGAGCTTGATTGCGTATATTTGCCATCTCTTGATTGACCACATCAATACGTGATTCACAACCAGCCAATACAAATCCAACCATCACAGAAAGTGCCAATTTATTCATTTTCATTTTGGAGCCTCCTGTGTGCTTGCTGAATCTGCAGCTTTCGCAGCACTTTCAGTATTCCCTTCATAACGATATGTTTTTGCAGAAATCACATAGTCAATTTTTGGAATATCTGAGTTCTTTTCTTTATTTTCAGTTGCTGTAATCGTTAAATTATGCAAAGTCACAATCCGTGAAAGCCCCGCAATACTACTTACAAATGAACCAAAGGCGTGGTAATCACCTGTTGCCTCAATATGAATTGGCTGTTCCGTAAAGAACTCTTGCTTCACTTCAGGCTCAAGACGAATAATTTTAAATTTCAAACCAGAATTCACGCCTGTTAAGTTGATATCTTCAACCAAACCTGGAATTTCAGTTTCTTTCGGCAATTGTTCTAACTGTTGATTAAAACGTGCTTCCATATCCTGCAACTGCAATTGATATTGTTGCAAATTACGTAGTTTTGAATCTTTTTCACGAAACTCATTTAACAAATTTTGTTCTTGTGCATTGGCACTTGAAATAGCTTCAATCTTGCCTTTAATCGCCAAGAAATAGCCCAAAATTGCCACAAGGATAATGATAAAAATCCAACATGTAATTTTGACTGAAATTGGCCAACTACCATAGTTATTCGGATCTAGCGTATTGAACTGCTGTACAAACTTATCAAAAGTCATTTTCTTTTTCGGAATGACCACAGCATGTTGATTCAATTGTTCAAATTCATCACGACTCATTTTGCAGCCTCCGGAGTTGGTGTTGCTGCAGTTTGTGCGTCAGATGTTTGCGCCGATGAAGCTAACTGTCCTGCATTTGCTGCTGGATCATTAATGGTCGGCTGCGCAATTTGCTCCAAATCAGCAGTCACAGTAAATGCACCATAAGATTCTTCTACGCGAGGAACCACTGACGTCGGTGCTTTGTCTTTTTTCTCTTCCGCCACCAGGAATGAGCTCATGAAGGCATTACGATACCAAGGTGATGCTTCCAAATTACGCAGTAGATCTGCAACAGTGTTTGGACTTTCCGCACGCCCTTCGATCATAAATTTGTCGCCATTACGTTCAAATTTTGTGATGTACATATTGGCAGGTGTCACACGAACCAATTCATCTACAAGATGTACAGCGATTGGACGTTGACCTTGTAATCCTTGAATCAACTTCATTCGTTCAATAATGGCATTACGCTGTTCCTGTAAACCATCCAAAGACTTTAATTGAACATCTAAGTTTTGGTTATGACTGATAATCAATTGGTTCGCTTGTTCTTGATCTTTTAATTTGTGATCAAAGTACAACCATGTTAAACCAACCCCAATTACCCCAATTAAGAAAGCCCCAATACAAAGTGCAATAAATTCTTTTTTTCGTTTCTCTCTTAGCTCATCACGCCAAGGGAGCAAGTTAATTTTTGCCATTAATCAAAACTCCTCAATGCTAGACCGCATGCCACCATGAGTGATGAGGCATCATTTTCAATTTTTTTAATATCAATTTGAGGTGAAAAACCCATTTGTAAGAATGGATTGGCAATCGTGACGCGGTAACCCAATTTTTGTTGAAGTAATTTTGCAAGCCCCGGAATATTGGCATTCCCCCCTGCCAATAAAATATGGTCAATTTCGTTGAACTGTGAAGATGAGAAAAAGAACTGTAAAGAACGTGCTGCTTGTTGAACGACAGCTTCTAAGAAGGGTTCTAAGACTTCGATATCATAATCATCTGGCAAGGCACGTGTTTTTTTCGCTCGACCTGCTTCTTCGAAAGACAATGCATAGCGATTTTGAATTTCCTGTGTCAATTGTTTGCCACCAAACACTTGCTCACGGGTATAAATCACTTTGTTATTCTGCATGACAGATAAGGTCGTCATACTATGACCAATATCTAAAATACCCACGGTATTCACACCCATTGGCAAAGTATCTGAGAAAACTTTAAATGCATTTTCAATTGCAAAGCTTTCTACATCACCAATTTTTGGTGTAAGACCAGCAAGCTGAATGACTTCCGCACGCGCTTCAACATTTTCAATACGCGTAGCGACAAGCAAAACATTGACACGATTTGGGTTGGACAGACGATCTGGCAAGACCTCAAAATCAAGGCTCGCTTCATCAAGTGGGAACGGAATATATTGCTCAGCATCATCACGAATCTGAATTTCACGTTCATCATCGTTCATATCTGCGTCCATTTCGATGATTTTTGTAATCACCATCGACGTTGGAACCGCCAAAGCTGCATTAGTGGTCTGCGTATTGGCCAAATTAATTGCGCGCTCTAAACAGTCACCGACAGCTTCCGGATTCAATATGTTCTTTTCAACAACACTTCCTTCTGGTAATGGTACCAAAGCATAGCTTTCTACCCAATACCGCCCACTCTTTACAGAAAGTTCCAAAACCTTAACAGAAGTCGAACTAATATCTACTCCTATTAACCCCTTATTTGGCTTACGATATAACCTGAGCACAATATAATTCCTATTATTTTTTTATCCCCAAAAAAATTAACCCACTAATTAGCATTGGTCTATAATTTTATACAGATACAATAACTCATCTAACAATCCGTATATCGAAAGGATATACTGACCACCAATTAGTTTGCCATTAGCTCTTATTAAAACTTACTTGTTATGAAAAAGCTATCTTGTTCAGGCCTTGTTCATCCATTTTTTTTGGCCATTATTATTGTTTTGGTCGCAATTCCAATGGGTTTCTATGGCATGTATCTCTATATTGCCCCGTCTTTGCCTGAAATGTCCATCTTAAAAAAGGCTCCATTATTAAAACCATTGCAAGTTTATAGTGCTGATAATGAGCTGATTGCAGAATATGGTGGCAAACTTTCGGTTCCTGTAGAGTACGACCAAATCCCGTCTCATTTCATTCATGGCTTTTTAGCTGCGGAAGATTCTTCGTTCTTTGAACACAGCGGAATTAGTTTCAAAGGATTGGGGCGTGCCGTCAGTGAAAGTATTACAGGCTCAGATGTGCAAACGGGTGGTTCAACCATTACCATGCAGGTTGCAAAAAACTATTATCTGACTCCAGAGCGTACTTTAAAACGTAAATTAACCGAAGTTTTCCTTGCTCGAAAAATTGAACAAAATCTAAGTAAGGAAGAAATTTTAACGCTGTATGTTAACAAAATCTTTTTGGGCAAAAATGCATACGGGATCGCAGCAGCTGCAAAAATTTATTATAACAAGAGCTTGCAAGATTTGAGCTTGGCTCAAATGGCAATGATTTCAGGCCTACCCAAAGCACCATCAAAATATAATCCTGTAGCCAATCCAAAACGTGCTTTAGAGCGTCGTAATTGGATTTTAGGACGTATGTTGCAATTGGGTTATATCAATCAATCGGAATATCAAGAAGCAATTGCTGAACCAATTAATCTCGATATGCCTGACCGCGGAGTTAGCAACAAATTCCCCTATGTCGGGGAAATGGTTCGCTCTGAGCTCGTAGAAAAGTTTGGCGAACAAGCGATAGATTCTGGCTATAAAGTCTATACCACCATCAACAGCCAACGCCAAGCCTATGCTGAGCAAGCTGTGCAAGATGGTCTTGAAGCTTACGATAGACGACATGGTTGGCGTGGTGCAGAAGCACATGATGAGCCATTAAAAAACTTTATTCCATATGCCAACACATACCCTGCCGAAGTCACTAAAGTTAACAACACCAGTATCGAAGTGTTGATGCAAGATGGCAGTAGTGTGACTGTTCCATGGTCAGGTCTGTCTTGGGCACGTCCCTATCGCAATGCCAATAGTGTAGGCAATGCGCCAAGCAAAGCCTCACAAATTGTTAAAGTAAAAGATATTATTCGCCTACGTCCGAATGCTGATAAAAGCTCATGGGCTTTGGTGCAAATTCCCAAAGCGCAAGGTCAATTGATCGCACTCAACCCCAATAATGGTGGCATTGAAGCCATTGTCGGTGGTTATAATTTTTATCAATCTAAATTTAACCGTGCTCTACAAGGCTGGCGTCAGCCGGGTTCAACCATTAAACCCTTTGTTTATGCTTTAGCACTTGAACGCGGTATGACTCCATACTCCATGGTCAATGACAATCCAATTACGATTGGCAAATGGACGCCTAAAAACTCTGACGGTCGCTATTTGGGGATGATTCCTCTACGCCGCGCCCTCTATTTATCACGTAACACAGTTTCAGTTCGCTTATTACAAGTGGTCGGGATTGAACGTACTCGCCAATTATTTATGGATTTTGGTTTGCAAGAAAACCAAATTCCACGAAACTACACCATTGCTTTAGGTACCCCACAGGTATTGCCGATTCAAATGGCGACAGGTTATGCGACATTTGCCAACGGTGGATATCGTATTCAACCGCACTTTATTAGTCGTATTGAAGATGCTTATGGCAAAGTGATTTATCAAGCCAATCCTGAATATGCATGTATTCAATGTATCAATCAAAAGGACGAAGTTGAATCTGCAGATCCGACCACGCCAGATGATGAAGTGATTGAAGTCACTAATCAGGATAATAAACCTGCTGAATCGAAAATTTCAGATACTGAAGCAGCAAACTATAAACAAGCTCAGCGAATTTTGAAGTCAAGTTCGGCCTTTGATATGGCGAACATCTTGCGTGACGTGATCCAACACGGTACAGGTCGTGCGGCATTAAAAATTGGTCGCGGAGATTTAGGCGGTAAAACCGGTACAACCAATGATGCAAAAGACGCGTGGTTTGCTGGATTTAATGGAAAATTAGTCACTGTGGCTTGGGTCGGTTTTGACCAACCCTCTACCTTAGGTCGTCGTGAATATGGTGGTGTTGCAGCTCTGCCGATTTGGTCAGATTTTATGGCGAAATCACTCAAAGGCACACCTGAAGCTTGGGTGCGTTTAGACACTCATGCCAAAAATCCAATCAACCGTAATTCGGCTAAAGCGACTCAAGGTCAACCTGAACAAGATCGTGCAGCAACGCCGCCGATGGCTCAACCGCTGTATCGTCCGGCACCTGTTGCACCAAAGCCGCAGGCTTCACAAAATGATTTTGACGACCTTCCTGGGTCTACTGAAACCAATCTTGCACCGACTCGAACTGCGCCACCACCAATGCAGCCTAAACCACAAGGTACAGAGCATAAAACTGACGCACTTGATCATCTCATCGATCAAGTTCAGTAAATAAGCTGCATAAAAAAAGCCCTCAAACGAGGGCTTTGTTTATCACTTCCAATGCATTATTTCTTTTTAAAGAGATAAATTTGATACTGCGCTTGCAACTCAAATTGTTCATTTTTTTCTAGAGCTTCTCGACGCTCAGCTTTCACTTTATAGGCATAAGGCGTCATTGCAATTAAGTTTTTGAGATCCTGCTGAGAAAGTGACATTTTCGCTTCAACCACTTGTTCACTTTCCAATTCAAAATCATTCGCCAGTTGTTCCACAAATTTATGCGGTTCATGTAGTTTTACTTCTTCAAACAGGGCTTCACGCATTGCATAAAGATGCTCTGGCGCAGGTGTGACCACCATCAAGTGCCCTTCAGGCTTTAACACACGAAGGATTTCTTCTTGAGGAATAGGACTAAATAAACTCGTACACAAGTCAATCGAATGATCTAATACAGGTAAGGTTGCCCCTGTCCCAACCACCCAAGTCACCTCTTTATTCAGTTTAGCGGCCACTTGTACTGCATTTTTAGCGATATCGACACCCACACACTGTAATACTTCAGCTTGCATCGCATTGGTGTAATAGCCTTCACCACAGCCAATATCCAACAAGTTTTCAACACGTAACTTTTGAATCAAAGCCACTACTGTCTGTTGCAAAGGTGCGTAGTGACCTGCACTTAAAAATGCTCGACGCGCCTGTACAGATTCAGGCGTATCACCCGGGTTTTTACTGTGTTTATGTTGAACCACATGTAAATTGACATAGCCTTGTTTTGCAACATCATAGCTATGATTATTTTCACAGCGCCATGTCCGCTCTGTGAGTTTCAATGCTTCACGGCATACAGGACACATCAACAGGTTCATCATTTACTCCACTAGATTTTGAAATAAAAAAACCGGCATCTGTGGGAGCAAATGCCGGTTTCGTTTATTTATTTGCTTAACGTAATTTTAAAGTCATTAGACCCAAAACTACCAGCATAATTGTGATAATCCAAAAACGAATCACCACCTGAGTTTCACGCCATCCCTTTTTCTCATAGTGATGGTGCAGCGGTGCCATTAAGAATACACGCTTGTTCCGCATACGCAGTGAGCCAATTTGCAAGAAAACAGAAATAGCTTCAACCACAAAGACACCGCCCATAATGGCAAAAACGATTTCTTGACGAACCATGACTGCGATCGTACCGAGCATCGCACCTAGAGATAAGGCACCGACATCACCCATAAACACTTGCGCTGGATGCGCGTTAAACCATAAGAATGCCAAACCAGCACCGATCATTGCCGCACAGATCACGACAAGTTCAGATGCGTATTTCACATAAGGGATATGTAAATAATCGGCAAAACGAACATCACCAGCCAGATAAGCAAATACACCTAAACCTGCGGCAACCAGAACGATTGGCATAATCGCCAGACCGTCCAAACCATCCGTTAAGTTCACAGCGTTAGATGCGCCGTTAATCACCAAATAAGTAAAGACAATAAAGCCAATACCGAGTGGAATAATAGACAACGGAATGCTAATTTCTTTAAAGAATGGAATCAGCAGATCCAACATATTTGAGGTATGTACTGGGTTTGCTTGCTGTGTCGCAATCACATAGAGCGCAATACCGGCGCCTAACGATGCCACAGAAGTCCAAAAGAATTTCTTCTTCGCAGGTAGACCGGCATTGTCTTTATAACGGATTTTAATCCAGTCATCGGCCCAGCCAACAGCACCAAAGATCACCATCACGCCAAGTACAATCCATACATAAGGGTTTGAAAGATCGGCCCAAAGTAAGGTTGAAATCCCAATAGATAGTAAAATCAACACACCGCCCATAGTCGGTGTGCCCATTTTTTTTGCATGATTTTCAGGTGCAAATGAACTGACTGCCTGACCATATTTGAGAGCTTGCAATTTGCGGATCATCACAGGTCCAAGCAACAGACCAATGGCCAATGCCGTTAAGACACTGAGTAGCGAACGAAGCGTTAAATAACGAACAACCTGAAACGAGCTGTGATAACCCGCAAGCTGCTCAAATAACCATAACAGCATTAAAGTTTCTCCATCAATTCAGCCATCAAAGTTTCCATGTGGGTATAACGAGAACCTTTAAACAGGAAACTCATGGACTGAGGCTGATGTGTTTTGACTAGACTAATTAATAACGGTAAAGCCTGTTCTTGAGTAAGAAAGGCCTGTAATTTTTTACCATATTGTGTACTGCGCGCGCCTTCTTGCACAGCAGGTGAAAACTCACCGACAGCAACAACAAATTGAAGACCAGCGTGTGACACAAGATCACGTCCCAACATGTAGTGCTGCTGTGCAGCAGATGAACCTAACTCACCAATATCCCCAATGACCATGACTTTGATGCCATCTTGCTGCGCAAGTACATCAGCAGCAGCACGCATTGAGGTTGGATTTGCATTGTAAGTATCATCAATAAACAAATAATCTTTATGTTGAATAAAGTTTAGACGGCCTTTGGCACCTGTCGCATGTTCAAGCCCCACAACGATATCATCTAAACTCACACCAATCGACAACGCGAAAGCTGCGGCTGCAGTGGCATTTTGCACATTATGTTCACCAGCAAATGGCAGCTGAACAGGACGTGCACCGTGTGGCGTATTTAAGATAAAACGTGAAGATTGAGCCTGAAGCTCCGTCTCAGTCGCAAAGATATCCCCACCCTGACCAAAACTCATTAATTGTTCAGTTTGCACAGCTTGACGAATGGCATCTGTAAAATCATCTGCCGCAGGCACAATCGAAGTTCCTGTTTTCGCTATATGTGCATAAATTTCAGACTTGGCACGACAAATGCCATCACGCCCACCAAATTCACCCATATGAGCAGTACCAATATTTAAAATACCGGCAACCTGAGGCTGTACCAAATTTGAGGTGTAATCAATTTCACCCTTATGACTGGCACCAAGCTCCATCACGGCATACTGATGTTCTGGACGCAACTCAAGTAACATCATCGGTACGCCAAGGTCATTATTTAAATTACCGCGCGTAATTAATGTTGGTGCAAGACGAGAAAGGATACTCCCGAGCATCTCTTTGGTCGTAGTTTTACCACTGCTTCCTGTCAAGGCAATTACTTTTAAAGCTGGGTTTTGGGCACGACGAAATGCACCCAAATGTCCAAGCGCCAAACGTGTATCTGCAACCACCAACTGATAAATATCCACATCGACAGGATGACTAACGATGGCAATTTCACAACCCTTTTCAGCCACTTGAGCAAGGAAGTCATGCGCGTCAAAGCGCTCACCTTTCAGGGCAAGAAAAGCGTCACCTTTCTCTGCATGACGTGAGTCGGTCAAAATTCGTTTTACAGAACCTGTCGGCGCTTGATTGTTATGCCAGTGACCTTGTGTCGCTTGAACCAACTGTTCGGCAGTCCATGGTTCTAACGGAACCGTACTGGTCGTTGAAGTATGCATATCTGTTTCCTATTGAGCTGGATAAGCCGAGTCAGTGTTGTGATGTTGTGAATCAATCGCTGATTTCACTTCCACCACATCATCAAACCAATGTCGAACACCATCAATTTCTTGATAGTTTTCATGGCCTTTACCAGCAATCACCACAATATCACCCGCTTGGGCATGGTTGACTGCGAATTTAATCGCTTCACGGCGGTCATGGATTTCATGGACAGTTTTTCCAGTAAAATCAATACCAGCCTTCATATCTGCAAAAATTTGTTCTGGGTTTTCAGTACGTGGATTATCCGAGGTAATCAACGCAACATCTGCATGGTTTAATGCCGCTTGTGTCATCAATGGACGCTTACCACGGTCACGATCACCACCACAGCCAAACACCGCCCATAACTGTTGCGATACATGACGTTTTAAAGTCTGTAACACTTGAACTAAAGCATCTGGTGTATGTGCATAATCCACCACAAACAGGCGTTCATCATCACGAATCACTTGCATACGACCCGGTGCACCTTTTAACTCGGGCGCAGTTGCGATCAAGGCAGATAAGTCAAAACCCGCTTGCTCCGCTGAAATTAAGCTCGCCACAATATTTTCAATATTGAAGTGTCCCAATAATGGACTTTGCACCACAAATTCAGCTTGAGCAGTACGCAATTTAAATTGTGCGCCCGTTAAGCTGTATTGAATATCCGTCACTTGATAATCCGCAGCCTGACGCGTTGAATAAGTCAAAATTTTAGGCTGAGCCGGGTTTTGGCGTGCGGCATTCAGCATCACTTCTGCATATTCATCATCGAGATTGATGACTGCAACTTTGAGCGATGGAAACTGAAACAAACGTGATTTCGCTTCAGCATAGGCTTCAAGGGTTTTATGATAATCCAAATGATCACGACTTAAATTGCTATATGCCGCAATTTCAATTGCACAGCCATTTAATCGACCTTGTTCTAATCCGTGCGAACTTGCCTCTATGGCAGCAAACTCTGCACCCTCAAGCGCATAGGCATGCAATGCATTTTGCATATGTAACGCATCTAAAGTAGTGTGAGATGAGGCTTCTAAATTCGGTAAAATCCCGTTTCCAGTGGTTCCCATCACTGCACATTTTTTGCCTTGCAGCATGAGTAATTCAGCGATTAAGCGTGAGATCGTGGTTTTACCATTGGTACCCGTCACAGCCAAAATCCGTGCAGCTTGAGCTGGTTGAGTCGCCTGTAAATATTGCTTTTGCCACTGCCCCATCAATTGACGCACATCCGCGATCACGACACTTTGATCCAAGCCCAAATCAGTTTCTGAAATGACAGCCAACGCGCCATTCTCTAACGCTGCACGTGCAAATTGTGCTGTTTTTTCAGGTTGCGAAAACGAAGTCAGGGCAATAAATATTTGCCCTGCTGTAACTTTGCGACTATCCAGATTGAAGCCCTGAAAGGATTGCAACATCCATTCTGCGGGCTGTTCAACGGTGTATAGATCTTGAAACGTAATTTTCATTCATCACCTATTACTGGATCTTAGGAGTGTCTAAAGGTTTATCTAATGGTACGTTCATTAAACGTAAAGATTCTTGCATTACACGAGCGAAAACTGGTGCAGCCACCAGACCACCGTAATACTGACCTGTCGGGTTTTCCACTACAACAATCATGGCCAAACGTGGATCACTCACTGGTGCAACACCGGCAAAGAGTGCTCGATATTCTGAAGTCGAATAGCCTTTACGGTCTGCACGTAATTTATGTGCTGTACCAGTTTTACCCGCCACGCGATAACCCGGAATATTGGCTTGACGTGCCGTACCACCCGGCAAGGTCACTGCTTCCATCATTAAAAGCACTTGATCAGCAATTTTAGGGTCAACCATCTGCTCACCTTTCGGCTTTTCCTCAAGCTTGTACAAGCTCAGTGGCATTTTGACGCCCTTATTGGCAATCATGGCATATGCATCAGCCAGTTGGAGCACTGTAGCGTTCAAACCATAACCATAAGCCATGGTCGCTACTTCTGACACATTCCATTTACTCTTCGGCAAAATCAGACCAGCACTTTCGCCGGGGAATTTCACCGCTGAACGTTGACCAAAGCCAAGACGTTGATAGAACGTTGGTAATGTTTCATAAGGGAGAGATAAAGCGATTTTTGCCACACCGACGTTAGACGATTTTTGAATAATGCCGCCCAAAGTCAGAGGGCCATAGTTATGCGTATCTCGGATAGTATGATTCCCTACACGCATAGAACCGGGTGTGGTATTTACAACGGTATTTGCCGTGTATTTACCGCTTTCCAATGCCATTGCCACGGTCAATGGCTTCATGGTTGAACCTGGCTCAAAGGAGTCAATCGCACCACGGTTACGCATAGCATCTTTATTTAAGACACCTTTTTTATCATTCGGGTTGTACGACGGCCAAGACGTCATCGCTAAAATTTCACCTGTTTTGACATCCACGGCAATCGCGGTTGCAGAACGTGCGTTATTGGCTACGCCGGCTGCAGTCAACTCACGATACATAATGTATTGCAAACGTGAATCAATACTCAGCGTGATATTTTCACCCGACTCAACCTCTTTCACGATCTCAGGGTCTTTAACGCGGTTGCCTTTTTTATCTCGGACAATTTGCTGCGCACCATCTACGCCTGCAAGACGTTCATTCAATTGCATCTCTAAACCTTCGATGCCCATACCCTCACTATTGGTTAAACCAATAATTTGTGAGTTTGGCTGAGGCTGTGGATAGTAGCGCTTATAGTTTTTCTCGGTATATACCCCCTGAAAGTCACGTTTCATGATCAATTCAGCTTGTTGTGGTGGCACTTCTTTCTTTAAAACTAAATAACGTGAACGTGGACGCTCATTCATTTTGCGTCTCAATTCAGCACGATCCATCCCTACAGCATCAGCGAGTTCATCTAAATTCAGATTCTTATCTGGTAATTGACGTTTTAACTTACGATTGTTTGGATCTTTAGCCAATTCGGCCGTAATTTCTTCAAAGAGTTTTTTATTGTCAAAATAATCACGTGGATCGATCACGATTTTCATGATCGGAGTACTAATGGCTAAAGGAACGCCGTGACGGTCATAGATTACACCGCGCATGGCTTTTAAGGTTTCAGTTCTTAAAATTTTGGCATTGGCTTTATTTTGTAAAAAGTCTTTGTTGATGATTTGTACATAAAAAGCCCGCCCGACCAATGCAATAAAGCACAGTAAAACCACTGCCCACATCAAGTGATAGCGCCACATCTCCACCGAAATGGCTGTACGACCAGTAACAGACTGCTGTTTTTTACGCGGAGTTTGTTTGTTTCTCTTTTCAACCATGTGACCGGCAGCCTATTTTTTCTGTTCAGGAGTTTGTGGCAATGAAATAACAACGGTTTGTGCAATAGGAGGCGAATACATCCGTAATTGGGTAACTGCACGTGTCCCAATTTGGGCTGTTGCACCAAAAGTTTGTTGTTCGATCAGCAAACGTCCCCATTCTGCATTGAGGTCATCCCTTTCACGCATATAGGTACTCAATTGACGATAATCTTGGCGATATTCAAAGACTTGAAACACCACCATAATCGCACTCACAAAAACCAAGAGCAATAAAATGCCGTATGTAATGATTTTCTTCGACTGCGATTGATCAGAGTTTTTTTCGATTGCTTCGGTTTTCATTCTTTGCCTTTTAAGCTAAACGCTCTGCCACACGAAGCCAAGCACTACGAGATCGTGGATTGGCTTTAACTTCTTCTTCACTTGCTTTAATTCGTGACACTTTTTTTAAGCGGCGGGTATCTTCGCGTTTTTGTGGCAACCCCCAGCCTGTGTCTTCTGCAAGTGTAGATTCTTTTTGAATAAATTGTTTAATTAAACGATCCTCTAAAGAATGGAAACTGATCACTGCCAGAGTGCCTTCAGGTTTCAGCATCTCCACCGCTTGAGGTAAGAAGATATCAATATCGTCGAGTTCTTTGTTAATAGCAATACGAATTGCTTGGAAAGTTCGTGTCGCTGCATGTTTATTTTTTTCCCATTTCGGGTGGGCAACTTTCACGATTTCTGCCAATTGAGCTGTAGTTTCAATATACCCTGCCGCTTTAATCGCTTTGGCAATACGGCGGCTATAACGCTCTTCACCATATTTAAAAATAATATTGGCCAAATCTTCTTCTTCAATATCAACCAACCACTCTGCGGCTGTTGGACCTTGTGAATTGTCCATACGCATATCGAGTGGGCCATCTTTCATAAAGCTAAAGCCACGCTCTGCTTGGTCTAGCTGCGGAGATGACACCCCTAAATCCGCCATAATACCGTCTACCAAGTCGATACCACGACTACGCAGTTCCTCTTTTAAATCGGCAAAACTAGCGTGAATGATTTTAAAACGCGCATCTTCTTGTTCTAATTCTGCTGCAACAGCCAATGCTTGCGGGTCTTTATCAAAGGCATAAACACGTGCGTTTTCATCTAATTTAGACAGTAATAAACGCGTATGACCACCACGCCCAAATGTGCCATCTACGAAAATTCCTGTATTGCGATCTGCCAGTAAAGCATCAACAGTTTCATGAAGTAATACAGAAATATGCGACATAAGGGTTCGTTCAACACAGCTAAAAATGTAACTGCACATTATTACCTTGTTTTAGCAAAGCTCCAAACGTCTTTTTGTACAGAAATATTACTTTCCATAGAGAAAACCGTTTTTATTTTTTTCCATCCATTAAAAAACCTCCCGAAGGAGGTCTTTGAACATCTCAAATCATAGATTTCGATGTATTAGCGCTTGTTATTGTAGATCTGATCGAAGATCGCACCATTCACAAAATGTGTTTGTTGAGCTTTTGCCCAGCCACCAAAGACTTCATCAATAGTAAAAGTTTTTAAAGGTGGGAACTGAGTTTTATATTTTGCTAAAACTGCTGCATTACGTGGACGATAGAAATGACGAGCTGCCATCTCTTGACCTAATGGAGAATAAAGATAATTGATATAGCCTTGAGCTAACCATTTATTACCATTTTTATCGACAGTTTTGTCTACGATTGCCACTGAAGGCTCAGTCAAAATTGACATCGATGGATATACGATATCAAATTTGTTTTTACCCAAAGTTTTTTGCGTAACTAAAGCTTCGTTTTCCCAAGTCAATAACACATCACCGATGCCTCGTTCAGCAAAAGTAGTCATCGATGCACGTGCCGCAGAGTCCATCACTTTTACGTTATGGTACATCTTACCCACGAAATCTTTGGCTTTCGCTTCATTACCACCCGGCTGTTTCAAAGCATAACCCCAAGCTGACAAGTAAACCCAACGTGGGAGACCGCCAGTTTTCGGGTTCGGGGTAATAATTTGTACGCCCGGCTTGGTTAAATCAGACCAATCTTTAATATGTTTCGGGTTGCCCTTACGCACCATGAAGACAATCGTTGACGTATATGGCGCTGAGTTATGTGGAAACTCTTTTTGCCATCCCGGCTGAATCTGTCCAGACTTCACAATTTCTTCGATGTCATTGGCTAAAGCCAAAGTCACGACATCACCTTTTAAACCGTCAACCACGGAACGGGCTTGTTTACCTGAGCCACCGTGTGATTGTTTAAATGCAACCGTTTTACCGGTACGCTCTTTCCAATATGCGCCAAATGACTTATTAAATTCGTCATAAAATTCACGCGTTGCATCATAAGAAACGTTTAAAAATTCACGATCAGCGGCCTGAGCAGACGCTGAGAAAGCAACACCAGTGGCAAGCAACGTAGCACTGAGCCACGCCTTAAATTGAGTTTTCATAACAGCCAGCATAAAGTTATATTCAATACTGCTAAATATATGAAATAAAGTCATAAATCGCAATTGCAGCAAGTTTAGACCCTTTACTAGATACAGCTAACGCAGCGAATTTAATTGTTTGTTTTTCATATTAAAATACACAAAAACAATCTACTTATTCCCTATATATAGATTTTTATGCATTACATATGCAAAAAACGAATAATCCCAATTATCCGTTTTTACACCAATCAACTTTATTTGCAGACTTACTCTTTATTCTTTTCACTATAGATTTGATCGAAAATCGCACCATTCACAAAATGTGTTTTTTGCGCTTTTGCCCAACCTCCAAACACTTTATCAATGGTAAAGGTTTGAACTTTCGGGAATTGAGCAGCGTACTTTGCAGTGGCTTTTGCATCGCGAGGGCGGAAGAAATATTTGCCTGCTAGCTCTTGGCCCTTAGGTGAATATAGATAGTTCAAATAACCCTTCGCTAAATTTCGATTACCATTTTTGTCGACGGTTTTATCTACTACAGCCACCGAAGGTTCAGCTAAAATCGAAATAGAAGGATAAACAATGTCATATTTATCTTTGCCTAGGCCCTGAGTCGCTAATAGTGCCTCATTTTCCCAAGATAGTAAGACATCTCCAATGCCACGCTCAGCAAAGGTCGTGAGCGAACCACGTGCACCAGAATCCAATACTTTGACATTGCTATAGAGTTTTTTCACCAATTCTTTGGCTTTGGCCTCATTTCCACCCGGTTGTTTTAAAGCATATCCCCAAGCTGATAAATAGATCCAACGCGGTGCCCCACCTGTTTTTGGATTTGGCGTAATAATTTCAACGCCCGGTTTGGTTAGGTCATTCCAATCTTTAATTTTTTTCGGGTTGCCCTTACGCACCAAAAATACGATGGTTGAGGTATACGGAGCAGAATTATGTGGAAATTGCTTTTGCCAGTTCTTATTGATTTGTCCGGTCGCCACAATTTCATCAATATCATTTGCCAATGCCAAAGTGACAACGTCTGCTTGTAAACCCGTTGCTACTGCACGAGCTTGTTTGCCAGAGCCACCGTGAGATTGTTTAAAATTAATCTCTTGTCCTGTACGCTTTTTCCAATATTGTCCAAATTCTTGGTTATATTCCTGATAAAACTCACGTTTTGGATCATATGAGACATTTAAGAAATCTTTTGCGGCATACACCTGTACCGCCACCCACCCAACAATGCGAAAATGCCCGATGCTATTATTTTTTTCATCTGCTCAAACTCAAATTGATCTTGAGAGCACTATATAAATCAAAAATAACTTTAACAATCAGCTATCTATAATATAAATTCAAATCTATTTCTGTTTTAAAGATATCTAAAAATAACGTATTTAAAGCTTTAATTCTGCTAATGCAGCAACAATCAGAAGCGATCTCCATGCTATCTTCATAGTTGTTTGCTAAAACATCCGAAAATCTGGAGAAAACAGTCTATTTAGGTAATCCCAGTACAGACTTTTTTAGTTTTTTTGTAAAAATTGTGACGTAGTTCTACTTTTTAATTACGAAAGATGGTTAAATCGTAGTCTAAATATTAAAACTATTTTGCAAATAAAAAGTTCCATCACCAAAACTAGGGGGAGATTTGGACATGAAATTTTCATACGCGCTATGCCTAGGCTTAAGTTTAAGCGTGACTGCACAGACTGGATTTTGTGCTGCAACCAGCACCGCATCGAATAACAAACTTACGATGCCTGCTGAACGTACCTCCTTGATCGAAAAAGCGATTAATCAGCAAAAATCTGAAGGTAAAGGCCGTACAGACGATAATTTAAAAGTACTTACGTCTATTAAAGCTGCACCGACTCAAAGTTTCTTTGCATCACAAAACCAAAGTTTTTCTCGTTTTGTTCAAGCTATTTTTTCTGGTAGCAACTCATAACGACATCAGCATACTGATGCTGTCCAAGCTATTGTTTTAGACGAGTTCCCCTACTGTCGTCTAAAAAATACTAAAAAACGCCTGATCATTCAATGTTGAATTAAGCATTAAGTGATCAGGCTTTTTCGTTATAATAGATCCCAATTTACATTCTGATTAAAAGCTGATTATGACTGTTCGTACTCGTATCGCACCTTCTCCTACTGGTTTCCCGCACGTTGGGACTGCTTATATTGCATTGTTTAACTTATGTTTTGCGAAGCAACATGGCGGTGAATTTATTCTTCGTATTGAAGATACAGACCAACTACGCTCTACCCCAGAATCTGAGAAAATGATTTTAGATTCATTGCGTTGGTTAGGTTTGAACTGGTCAGAAGGTCCAGATGTGGGTGGCCCTCATGCGCCATACCGTCAATCTGAACGTATGGACATTTATAAACAATATGCTTTGGAACTGGTTGAAAAAGGCCATGCATTCTACTGCTTCGCAACAGCAGAAGAACTCGATCAAATGCGTGCGGAACAACAAGCGCGTGGTGAATCACCGCGTTATGACGGTCGTGGTTTAAAACACACTGCAGAAGAAGTTGCACAGCGTTTGGCTGCTGGTGAACCGCATGTTATTCGAATGAAAGTGCCTGAAGAAGGGATTTGTAAATTTAATGACTTACTGCGCGGTGAAGTCGAAATTCCTTGGGCACAAGTCGACATGCAAATTCTATTAAAAACCGATGGTTTACCGACGTATCACTTAGCAAACGTGGTTGATGACCATTTAATGGAAATCACTCACGTGATTCGTGGTGAAGAATGGATTCCATCTGCGCCTAAACACCAATTGTTGTACAAATATTTTGGTTGGGACATGCCTGTACTTTGCCACATGCCGCTGTTACGTAACCCAGATAAATCAAAACTGTCTAAACGTAAAAACCCAACCTCAATTAACTACTACAAAGACATCGGCGTTTTACCTGAAGCATTATTGAACTACTTAGGCCGTATGGGCTGGTCAATGCCGGATGAAAGTGAAAAATTCACTTTGGCTGAAATGATTGAACACTTTGACATTCAACGTGTATCACTAGGCGGTCCAATCTTTGATGTTGAAAAGCTAAACTGGTTAAATGGTCAATGGATTAAAGGTTTAACACCCGGTCAATTGCTCGATACCCTACTGGCTTGGAAATCAGATCGTAATACCTTGGAAGAAATTGCTGCTGCGATTCAACCGCGTATTAATTTATTATCTGAAGCAGTGAATTGGGCAGGTTTTTATTTCAACCAATTCCCAACACTCAGCAAAGAACAGTTTGAAAGCAAAAAATTGACTGAAGAACAAGTGCGTCAAAGCCTTCAATTTGCCATTTGGCGTCTAGAAAGCATGTTCACTTGGAACAATGACACCGTCAGCCAAACGCTTATGGATTTGGCGAACCAAATGGACATTAAACTTCGTGACTTCATGCCAACCTTCTTTATTGCTATTGCTGGTTCGACATCTTCGACACCGGTTATGCAATCGATGGTAACCATTGGTCCTGATTTAACCTTTGCTCGCTTACGTCATGCACTTGAAATTGTGGGCGGCCCGAGTAAAAAAGAAACAAAAGCATGGGAAAAACTCAATGAAAGCTTAAAACTGCCGAAAAATGATGCAGTTGATGAAGCTTAATTGATTTTTTAGTTGACGGATGGGCGTTATCCCCCTAATATAGCGCCCATACCGAGAGATGGTGTCAACCAACTCTACGTTGCCTCAAATTGTCCCTATCGTCTAGAGGCCTAGGACATCGCCCTTTCACGGCGGTAACCGGGGTTCGAATCCCCGTAGGGACGCCATATTCAAGGTGATGCAAATCATCTTATAAAAAACCCAAGCATTATGACTTGGGTTTTTTATTGCCTAAATTTTATCTGATTTAAATTTACGGTATTTTTGCTTTCTGCGTCATTCTGATTAAAATAAACCATAGATTAAAATTATGGAGTTGCAATGCAATACCGTTGCCCTAAATGTCAAAGCCCTAAAATTATGCCTCTTGCGCAAGCAGGCCAGCCTGTTGCTCGTCCTGTCGTGCCTAAAAGCCTGATTATCCTCATCCCTGCGGTATTTATTCTTTTACTGTTGGTGATTATCAGCATCGCAATGTGGATTTTTGGTGACGGTGCAGGCACTACATTACAAACTGCAACTGTTGTTGTATTTATTGCTTGCTTGATTGCTGGCTTCATGTTCTATCGCGACCTGCCAGATTTCAAAATTTCAATGCAAGGTTTTATGCAATCACAGAAAAAATGGAAATGCCGCGAATGTAATCATGAGTGGGAAATCTAAGCCGGCCATTTAAATTACATCAGCATTAGTGCTGATGTGATTCATCATGAGAATGCGCGTGATCATCTTGAAGGTGCTCATGTGCATGAGCAGACTTTTGGGTATGTTGGTGTACCACACATTCATCTTCTTCGATTTGTAATGTCATCTCCGTGATTCCATGTTCATGTTGCAACATTTCAATCGCCTCAAAATACAAGGCATTACGATCGGCTTCAGGTGCAAAGAGATGAACTGTCAAATGCACATTCTTTGATGTTATTGCCCAGACCTTTAACTGGTGAATACTCTCTACCCCATTGAGTGCCAATAAATCATTGCGTAACTTTTCTATGTCAATTTCTTCTGGTACACCTTCCAATAAAATATTGATGCTTTGTTTTAATAAAATCCAAGTTCTTGGTAAAACCCAAAAGCCAATGAGCACCGCAATTAGTGTATCGACCCACATCCAGCCCGTAAAATAAATAATCGCTGCACCAATAATTACACCAACCGAACCTAGAGCATCACTCAACACTTCTAGATACGCCCCCTTCACATTCAAGCTTTCTTGTGAACTGGAAAATAAAATACGCATCGAGATTAAGTTAATGATCAAACCAATAACGGCGACCATCATCATGCCCATACTTTGAATTTCCGGCGGCGTTGAAAAGCGCTGATAGGCCTCATACAAAATATAAATCGCCACCACAAATAGCATCAAGGCATTAAACAAGGCTGCCAAAATTTCAAAACGCTGATAGCCAAAGGTGCGTTTGTTGTCAGCAGGAAGCTTGCCAATTTTGATCGCGACCAATGCTATGGCAAGGGCTGCGGCATCGGTAAACATATGTGCCGCATCTGACAATAGCGCCAAACTTTGCGTCATAAATCCTGCAATGACTTCAATAATCAAAAACGTCGTGGTCAGTGCTAAGGCAAAACTTAATTTTTTGACATTCCCTTCCGTCACAACGGCATGGCTGTGGTCATGCCCATGATGCTCACTCATTATTTTCTGACCTTTATAAATTATATATTCTTCAGCCTTGAGCTTAACAGGTGCAGTAAACGTAATAAAATTACATTATTCAACCTTCAGTACTACGTTTTACCTTCAAGCTTAAAAACTGCTTTTTCAGCATCCTCTTTCAATTTATTCAAATTAATTTTTCGCGATCTAGATGACTGAAATTACTTATAAATATTTTTCAACACCTATTCACATATCATGACAAGCATGCTAATTTTCATCTTAAGTGTGATCTGTTTAAAACAATTAAATCATTCATCGCAGCGCACGAATGACTGCAATTAATATTTTTATTAATCAAGTGGTTATATTTAGCAACAAGGAGTTTAACAATGATGATACAAGCTCTGAAAAAAATCTATGCACTGTTGTCACAACAGATGAATCCAAAGTTGCAAGGAATGCACCTTTCGATTCCAGAAGCCGAGGGTGATTACGCCCAAGGGACTTATTTTGAAATTCTTGCGGCTCAACACCATCAAGACTTTCTCAGTCACCATACTATGGATTCAGCAGACCAATCCCCTACTGACTATCGCAATGCCATGTGGAATTTCTTAAGTGCCGCATTAAAAGGTCATAAAGATGCCCAATATCGCTTAGGTCTCGGTTATTTACGTGGAGAACTCGGCTTAGACCGCAATTATGAACTTGCAGAGCTTTGGCTCAGTAAAGCGGCTGCACAAGGCCATGAACAAGCAGACTACGTCTTACATCATGCCTATGAAGACATTGTTGTATAGTCATTGCTTCTCACGCAATAAAAAACCAGCCCGCAGGCTGGTTTTTTATTTTAAAACTGGAACTTAGTTACCAATTTTGCGGTATTTTTGACGCTTTGCAACAAGGTCATCACCATCACGTTTACGACGGTATTCTTCAAATTCATGGTAGTTACCCGTGAAGAATTCAGGGGTTTCACCTTCAAATGACAAGATGTGCGTTGCAATACGGTCGAGGAACCAACGGTCATGCGAGATCACCATGACTGTACCCGGGAATACTAAAATGGCATCTTCAAGCGCACGTAAAGTTTCGATATCCAAGTCGTTTGACGGTTCATCGAGTAAGATGACGTTTGCGCCCATTTGCAGGATTTTCGCAAGTTGTAAACGGTTACGTTCACCACCTGACAATTGACCTACACGTTTTTGCTGATCTTGACCTTTGAAGTTAAAGCGACCGATATACGCACGAGATGCGATTTCGTATTCACCAATTTTCAAGATATCTAAACCGCCAGAAACTTCTTCCCAAACAGTTTTGTTGTCATCTAAGGTGTCACGAATCTGACCAACATAAGCCACTTTAACAGACTCACCCAGTGTAATTGTACCTGTATCTGGTTGTTGTTCGCCTGTCATCATACGGAATAATGTGGTTTTACCCGCACCGTTTTCGCCCACGATACCTACAATTGCAGCAGGTGGTACAACGAACGATAAATCTTTATAAAGTGTACGGTCACCAAAGGATTTACTAATACCTTCAACTTCTACAACTTTATTACCTAGACGTGGACCAGGTGGAATATAGATTTCAGATGTTTCGTTACGCTGTTGGAATTCGCGTGAGTTAAGCTCTTCAAAACGCTCCATACGCGCTTTGTTTTTCTTTTGCTGACCTTTAGCATTTGAACGAACCCATTCAAGTTCTTTTTTCAATGCTTTAGCAAAAGATTCTTCTTGCTTTTGTTCTTGCTCTAAACGGGCATTTTTCTGCTCTAACCAAGAAGAGTAGTTGCCTTGGTATGGAATACCCATGCCGCGGTCAAGCTCAAGAATCCACTCTGCCACATTATCCAAGAAGTAACGGTCATGGGTAATCGCAACGATCGTACCTGGGAAGTCTTTCAAGAAACGTTCCAACCATGATACTGATGAAGCATCCAAATGGTTCGTTGGTTCATCTAGAAGTAACATGTCTGGTTTAGACAATAACAAACGGCAAAGTGCAACACGACGGCGCTCACCACCAGACAACTTAGATACATCTGCATCCCAAGCTGGAAGGTTCAACGCTGCAGCAGCCTGATCCATTTGGTTCACAATATTATGTGCATCCCATGAATGGATAATGGCTTCTAACTTCTCTTGTTCTTTTGCAAGTGCATCAAAGTCAGCATCTTCTGCTGCATATTCTGCAAACACTTCATCAAGACGCGCCAAAGCATCTAACGGCTCACGTAAACCGTCTTCAACGTTACCACGAACGTCTTTGCTTTCATCCAATGGCGGCTCTTGTTCAAGGTAACCAATTTTGATACCCGGTTGAGCACGTGCTTCACCTGAGAAATCTTTATCTACGCCCGCCATAATACGAAGCAAGGTAGATTTACCTGCACCGTTTAGACCAAGCACACCAATTTTTGCGCCTGGGAAAAATGATAAAGAGATGTCTTTCAGGATTTCGCGCTTAGGCGGAACCATCTTCGACACACGGTTCATCGTGTAAATATATTGGGCCACTTAGGACTCCTCAATAGTCAAAACATATACGGAACAACACAAAGTTGCCCCTGCTCAATTGAGCGAAAAAATAATCGGCTATTATACGCATAAAGTCGTGAAAAAATAAGGTTTCGCACACGCCTTCAATGCATTGTTACAAGTTTAATGGCGAACAAAATTTAAACATGCGTTTTTAAGCATGATTTCGCTCATCTTTAGCTGAAAATTTTTCAACAATATGAATAATTATGATATTCATTTTATAAATAAAGCACTTTTATTCATATATATAAATGATAGACTATTTAAAAAATTAGCTCACTTAGATGATGTAATCATGACATATAAAGACGAAACTTTAGCAATTCACGCGGGGTATACCCCGGAAGCAACCACCAAAGCTGTTGCAGTTCCGATCTATCAAACCACCTCATATTCGTTTGATAACACGCAGCATGGTGCTGATTTATTTGACTTAAAAGTTCAGGGTAATATTTATACCCGCATTATGAATCCAACCACGGCGGTACTTGAACAGCGTGTTGCAGCGCTCGAAGGCGGTATAGGCGCACTGGCGTTGGCATCAGGTATGGCTGCCATTACATATGCGATTCAAACCATTGCTGAAGCGGGCGACAATATCGCTTCTGTTTCGACCCTGTACGGCGGCACATATAACCTGTTTGCCCACACCCTGCCGAAACAAGGCATTGAAGTTCGCTTCTTTGATTATCAAAACCCTGAAGCGCTGCGTAGCCTCATCGATGACAAAACCAAGTTGGTCTTTGTCGAATCTATTGGTAACCCATTGGGCAATATTATTGACCTCGAAGCAATTTCGAAAATTGCGCATGAATTTGGCATACCTGTAGTCGTAGACAATACTGTTGCCACACCTGTTCTGCAAAAATCATTTGAATTTGGTGCCGACATCGTGGTGCACTCACTCACAAAATATATTGGCGGTCATGGTAATTCGATCGGTGGCATCATCGTCGATAGCGGCAAATTTCCTTGGGGCAAATACCCTGAACGCTTTAAATCACTCAACACCCCTGATCCAAGCTACCACGGGGTCAATTATGTCGAAGCCTTAGGTGACGCAGCCTACATTGCCCGTGCGCGCGTGGTCCCGCTGCGTAATACAGGCGCTGCGATCAGCCCGCACAATGTGTTTTTGATCTTACAAGGTTTGGAAACCTTAAGCCTGCGCATGGAGCGTCATACTGAAAATGCGCAAAAAGTGGCGGAATATTTACAAGCGCATCCAAAAGTAAAATGGGTCAACTACGCTGGCCTAAAAGACCATCCTCAGCATGCTTTGGCGCAAAAATATGTCAAAGGCAAACCATCTGCGATTCTTTCCTTTGGGGTTCAAGATGGCCTTGCAGGCGGCACACGTTTCATCGATGCGTTGCAGTTATTTACTCGCCTTGTGAATATTGGTGATGCCAAAAGTTTAGCTTGCCATCCTGCGACCACGACACATCGTCAGCTCAATGAAGATGAACTCAAAGCAGCCGGTGTCAGCATTGATATGGTTCGTTTATCGATTGGGATCGAACATGCAGATGACTTGATTGCCGACTTAGATCAAGCCTTAGCTGCTGTTTAAACCACAAGTGCACAATCCACAGGTCTTATTTTTAAGGCCTGTTTTTATTTCCATTTCATTTAAATAACCACCCCCACATAATCCGCCTTCCAATTTTGGGCATCTATGGCCCTGCTTCTATATTTATTTACAATTTTATTTATCTTGAAAATCGACTTTTTTACGTTGCAACGATGTGGATAAAAGCACTTCTCTTTCACATATTTATGTGTTAAAAAATGAGTAAATAGGGATTTTAATTTAGAGTAAAAACTCTAAATATTATTTTATTATCAATTACTTATATATGGCTTTTTTTTAATAAAACGCTATCATACCGCTGACTTAAAACAGCCCTGCACATAGCATTGTCGGGCCGATAAATGAATACAATAAAACTGATTTAACAGGGAACCTCATCGTGAATTCAAGACTTGAGAAACGTTTCGTTGACCGTGTCAACGGCAAGACCATTTTAATCACCGGTGCATCAAGTGGTATCGGTTTAACCACAGCGCATCGCCTTGCCAATGCAGGCGCACATGTTCTACTGGTTGCACGTACCAAAGAAACGCTTGATGCCGTAAAAGCTGAAATTGAAGCCACTGGCGGTAAAGCTGATGTTTTCCCATGTGACCTCAATGATATGGAATCCATTGATGCTGTGGCACAACGAATCCTCGCTTCCGTCGATCATATTGACATCTTAATTAATAACGCTGGCCGTTCTATTCGCCGTGCCGTGCATGAATCAACTGATCGTTTCCATGATTTTGAACGCACCATGCAGCTGAACTATTTTGGCGCGGTACGTTTGGTCATGAACCTGTTGCCAAAAATGATGATTCGTCGTGAAGGTCATATCATTAATATCAGCTCGATTGGTGTATTGGCCAATGCAACGCGCTTCTCTGCATATGTTGCGTCTAAAGCCGCATTAGATGCTTTCAGTCGTTGCCTAAGTGCTGAAGTTCACTCGCATAATATTGCCATCACGTCGGTCTACATGCCATTGGTGCGCACACCAATGATCGCCCCAACCAAAATTTATAAATACGTACCAACCCTTTCTCCAGAACAAGCAACCGACCTGATTGCCTATGCCATCGTGAAACGTCCGAAGAAAGTGGCGACCAATTTGGGCCGTTTGGCTTCGATCACTTACTCCATTGCTCCTGACATTAACAATAAACTCATGTCGATTGGTTATAACCTGTTCCCAAGCTCTTCAGCGTCTATTGGTAAGCAAGAAAAACTCAATTGGGTACAAAAAGCATATGCTCGCCTATTCCCTGGTGAACACTGGTAAGACCTGACTCCCCCTTTAAAAAGCCCTTATAAGGGCTTTTTTATTGGGTTTTATGCAGCATCTGCTACATTGGGCTGAGATAAAATCAACTTTTATAACAATGAAAACTCAAAACATTGCCATCATCGGTGCAGGTACAGCAGGATTAGCTGCTGCAGCAATGCTTGCTGCTCAAGGCCATCAAATCTGCTTATATGAAAAAGTCTCACAACTTGAACCTGTGGGCGCAGGATTATTATTACAACCCGCCGGGCTGGCGGTTTTCGAACATTTAGGCATTTTGGAACATGCCTTAAGCCTAGGTGCTGTGGTAACAGGTCTGGAAGGTCAACTGGCTGGCGGCGACTTGCTGATTAACAGTTATTATCGACAAGCCGATGAACGTTCATATGGACTCGGCATTCACCGTGCCACGCTCTGTCATGTCCTCGCATCCAAAGTCCGTGAATATCCTCAACACGTTGAGTGGTGCATGGCGCATGAAGTGCATGAACTTCAAGAATCCAGTGAGGGTATAAACGTAATTGGGCAGTCCGCAGATCAATCCTTTCAACGTCAGTTTGATCTCGTGCTGATCGCCAATGGTGCACGCAGCCATTTACGCCCTAATGCATGGGAAAAGCTCAACCAAGCCTATCCTTGGGGGGCGAAGTGGATCATCGTGCCTGAATGCGAAGTACTCAATCCGCAGATCTTGCATCAGTTCTATGACCGTTCCAATATCATGATGGGTGTGATGCCAACGGGAGCAATTCCAACGCAGCCTGAACAGCGCCTTTCGAGCATTTTCTGGAGTCTGCCTACAGAAGATTTAGAGGGATTCTTAAAAACCAAGAACGCACAGCAGCACTGGTTGCTTGAAGTTTCAAAACGCTGGCCGAGTGTTGCAGAATGGTTAGCGCATGTGATTCCACATCCAGATGATCCGCAGCAATGGCTATCTGCCAATTATCGTGATGTGGTGCTGAGCAAACTTGGTGAAGGTCGTATCGGTATATTAGGCGATGCTGCTCATGCCATGAGTCCACAGCTTGGACAAGGCGCCAACATGGCTTTGCTCGATGCATGGGCCATCAGTCAAGCTCTGCTTCAATATCAACAGGACTCCTCACTGCAAAACCTCTGGCAGAAGTATCATCAGCTACGTTTGTACTCCGTGCGATTTTACCAATTTTTTAGTCGCTTGCTGACTCCTTTTTATCAATCACATCATCGCTGGACAGCGCCGCTCCGTGATTTTTCATTTCGTGCTATGTATCAGCTGCCGTTTTTCCGCAAAGAAATGGCGATTACGATTTCCGGCTTAAAAACGGGTGCATTTGGGCAAATGAATTATGCTGACATTGCCCGAAAGCCTGCAGATGATTCTGCGGCTGAACTGCGCAATTTAAAATTTGATTAAGAATTAACTCCCCATCATTCTCTTGATGGCTTACACTATAGTGCTGCTCAAATGCTGCGGCATTTATTTTTTGATTTTTGAATTGGTGAAATCCTCATGAACAACCTGCAATGGCTCGATGAAGTAAAATTTAACGAACAAGGCTTAGTGCCTGCTATTGCACAGCATCATCAAAGCGGGCGCGTATTGATGGTGGCATGGATGAACCGTGAAGCGTTGGCGCAAACTGCAGAAAAAAATCAGGCGGTGTACTTTTCACGTTCACGCAATAAGCTATGGCACAAAGGTGAAGAATCTGGCCATTTCCAAACCGTACATGAAATCCGTTTGGACTGTGATGCTGACGTGATTGTGCTACAAATTGAACAGCATGGCGGCATTGCCTGCCATACCGGCCGTGAGTCATGCTTCTACCGCAAGCTTACTGCCAATGGCTGGGAAATTGTCGATGCGCAATTGAAAGATCCTGCTGCAATTTATGGTGCAAAATCAGCAAATCCACATACTCTTGCGATGAATGCATCCAATGCGCAATCTGAGCAAGTCGAAGTACTCGACTACTTAGGTAAAATGATGGCTGAACGCAAACAAGCTGATCCTGAGTCCTCTTATGTGGCAAAGCTTTACCATAAAGGCCTCAACAAAATTTTAGAAAAAATCGGTGAAGAAAGTGTTGAAACCATCATTGCCGCTAAAGATTTCAAAATCGAAGCCAATGAAGACAACAAAAACGATTTGATTTACGAAGTAGCAGACCTTTGGTTCCATACCATTGTGATGTTGGGTTATTTCGATATTGATCCTCAATTGGTACTTAACGAACTCGCTCGTCGTCAAGGCCTTTCCGGTTTGGTTGAAAAAGCCAACCGTCAGCACTAAGACGCAACCGTGCCAGATCTTAAAAAACCGACCGCGACCTATGAGCAGGCCACCGCCATAGATAACGCACGTCTTGGTAAATCATTTAAAGTGATTGCCTATGCTGGCACAGGTAAAACAACCACACTCCAAATGATCAGTGATGCCATGCCTCAGCGGCGTGGCATGTACTTGGCCTTTAACAAAGCCATTGCCACCGAAGCACAGAATCGTTTTCATCAAAATGTCGACTGTCGAACCTTCCACTCATTGGCTTATCGTAGTGTTCCACGTGGAGTGACTGACAAACTGCGTCTACCACGTTTAAGTCCGAGCTTTATTGCTAAAGAATATCGACTAGAACCGATCACCTTACGTCGTATGATGGGCGGTCGTTATGAAAAATATGTACTCATGCCTTCGCGTTTGGCAAGTCTGGTGGCAAATGCTGTCAGTTATTTCTGTTCGACCAGTTCGCAATACCCTGCCCCACGACATCTACAAGCACCGAGTTGGCTGCATCCGGACGATATCGAAAGCTTACAAAAGCATTTGTATCCTGCCATTGAACGTCGTTGGTTAGAGTCGATTGATCCGAACCATGCAGCAGGGATTGGACACGATATTTATTTAAAACTCTGGGCTCTGTCTGAACCGAATATTCCTGCCGACTACGTGTTGTTTGATGAAGCTCAGGATGCTGACCCACTAATGCTAGGGATTTTACTGAAACAGCGGAATACCCAAGTCATCTATGTTGGCGATGCGCATCAACAAATTTATGCATGGCGTGGCGCAGTCAATGCCATGCAGCAACTCCCTTTACCCGAATCCCGTTTAACCACGTCTTTCCGTTTTGGTGAAGAAATTGCCTTGAACGCCAATGCTCTACTGGGCGCATTGAACGAAACCGTGCCTTTATTGGGTAATCCGCAGCTCAACTCTAAAGTGGTCAATAAACCACATACCAAGATGCGCGATGCCATTTTATGTCGTACCAATGCACGTGCGATGGAACTGTTATTGGCGGGTTTGGTTAAGGGCGAAAAAGTTAGCCTGCAAGCAGATCATGCGCGACTCAATCGTTTTGTAGATGCTGCAGCCATGCTCAAGCAAGGCAAGCGCGTAGTCGATGTCCCAGAGCTTGCGTGGTTTAACTCATGGCATGATGTGCATGAATATTGTGAAACCAATGACGGCAGCGATATTAAACCGCTAGTGAAGTTGGTCGATGACCACGGTACTGACCCACTGAAAAAGGCGCTGGCGAAAATCACCCCGATTGATCAAGCCGACTACATCATCTCGACCGCCCATAAAGCCAAAGGTTTAGAATGGGATCGGGTACATATTGAAGATGACTACCAATTTAAGCTCAACGATAAAGATTATAAAATTAGTGACGAAGAGTTACGGTTACTTTACGTGGCTTGCACACGTGCTAAAGTAAGTTTAAATATCCATCATATTTATGACTTGATGCAGCACTTAAAACGTCAAATGCCCAAATCTTTGGCACAAGCGGTCAGCTAGTATGATGAAAAAGGTGAATAAACAATAAATCAGTAAAAGGTGCACCATGAAATTACAATCGATCCAACTCAAGCACACCCTTCATTTTACTGATATCACCCTCAATTTTAATTACCACGATCTGCCGATCACCTTAATTTTGGGTGATCAAAGTTCTGGAAAAACCTCCCTACTACGCTTTAGTTATCAGGCCCTCACTTGGTTTGCTGCACGCTATAAAGATTTACGTACCGCAGGCGTGGTAATGCTCGATCAAGACATCATGTTAAATCGCTTGCAATCGAAACTTGATATTCAAGTCAGTTTTCCCGAAGAGATTGGCTCATTTCAGCTTTCAAGTGATCAACAAGACCAAGACCCACAATGTTGTTCATGGCAATTGTACAAAACCTTAAACAGTCAAGGCGTCGGCCTCAGTAAGGCCGAAACACAGCAATTAGAATCGATGGTTGCGCTGTATCAAAAAGCCCTCAAAGCCGATCTGTTACAAGGGTTGCCACTCATTGCCTATTACCCTGCTGAACGTTTCGTCAACGATGTGAATATTCTCAATAAAAATAATCCTGCTATTTTTCAGCCTTCGCATGCTTATGAAATATCGGCCATTCCCTTTACCACGTTTATTCGTTTTTTTGAGTGGTTTCGAGAAATATCCGACATTGAAAATGCGCAAAGTGCCGAATTAATTCAAAATTTATTACATCCTAAAACTCAAGCCGATATACCCAACGCATCAGACACGCCTCTTTTTGGGCATAAACTAGCACAAGCTCAGGCCGATCTACACGCGCCGTCACTCAGATCATTAAAACAAGCTTTAGAGACCGTGTTGCCCGATGTGAGCAATATTTATCTGCAATATCACCCCAAATTACAGTTAATGGTCTGCTATCAAGGCAAAGACATGTTATTTCAACAGCTGTCAAATAGTGTGCGCAACCTTGTGGCCTTAATTGGTGATATTGTACGTCGCCTGTGTCTACTCAATCCTCATAGCTTATATCCTTGCCAAGAAGGTGACGGGATTTTATTGATCGACGCCATAGACCACCAACTCGATCAAAACATGACTCAAGTGATTTTGACCCGTTTAAATCAAGCGTTTCCACGACTCCAAATCATTGCCAGCGGCAACCGTCCTGAACTGATGGAACAGGCTTCTCGCTTTCAGTGCTTACAATTACAGAATAAAAAGCTCAGTGAGATTCAGCCTGAAAAACTACAAGAAACCTATGATCAAATTTATCAGCAGTTGCAACTCGGATCTAAACCATCGCTTCCACCTAAAACTGAAGAGATTGAATTAAATGAGCCGCTGAATAATCCGGATATCACCCAGCACATGTTGCAGTTAATCCAGACACAACTGACCGAGCAACAGCAACAAGAATTGGTAAGGGCTTTATCACAGCGGGGTGATCAGGACATTACGATCCAACCGCTGAATTAAAAATACTGAGGTTGATTGACTGAGTGTAATCCATAGCCTCGATGTTTAAATATTCAGCAATAAGGCCGCAATAGATGTCTAGACAGTTTCGTCAGGCGTATAATGTGTAAGTGGTTCATAAAAAAGATTGATGTTGTTTTACGCATGTAATATGATCGGTTTTATTTGCAATTTTCATAGTAACATCGGAAATTGCTATCGCTTCACGAGTTGCGCAACACAGCTTGTTTTTAATTTTTTTGACACACATGGCTTTCAAGATTGAATTTTTGGACTGCTCTTTGCTGTCCTGTAATCCTTGAAAGATGAAATACACCTAGGTTTCACCGCCTAATCATGACAATGGATACGAGTGTGCTACCGATTATTATATTGTTACCGTTAATACTAGGCACAACACTTGTCTCGTGGTTGAAGCAATTCTCTCGCGGGGTAACAGCTTTAGGGGCGATTGGCGTCAGCCTCAGCAGTTTAGTTTTATTATTGAGTCAGGCTCAAGATGTATTTAATGGCAAAACCATCATTCAAACATGGCCATGGCTCATTCAAGTTGGCATTGATTTCAGTTTCCGCCTCGATGCACTGGGCTTGTTGTTTTCCCTGCTCATTACCGGGATCGGCACCTTAATTTATATCTATGCCTACTATTATTTAAGTCCAAAGAATTCGCTCAGTAAACTGTATGTTTTATTGATGCTGTTCATGGCTGCCATGCTCGGCATTTCATTGTCTAATAATTTAATTTTATTGCTTATTTTCTGGGAACTTACCAGCATTTCATCTTTCCTTTTGGTTGGTTATTGGAGTAATTACGACGCAGCTCAGCGTGGCTCTCGAATGGCTTTGACCATTACAGGTATGGGTGGTTTATGTATGCTGGGTGGTTTTGTTCTGTTGGCGCAAATCACGGGCACCTATCAGATTGATCAAATCCTAACGATGAGTAGCCAAATTCAGCAGCACTCGCTTTTTGTACCCACACTGCTATTAATATTAATGGGAGCATTTACTAAAAGTGCGCAGTTCCCTTTCCATTTTTGGTTGCCAAATGCTATGGCGGCACCGACCCCCGTCTCGGCCTATTTACATTCTGCCACGATGGTGAAAGCCGGAATTTTCCTGCTTGCACGCTTATTACCGATTTTTGCAGGCGCTACGTTGTATCACAACTTGGTCACCTTTATTGGCTTATTTACCTTATGTATGGCAGCATTCTTTGCCATTTTCAAAGAAGATTTAAAAGGGCTTTTGGCCTATTCCACCATCAGCCATTTAGGTCTGATCGTTTGCTTACTGGGGATCGGTTCTCCCCTTGCAGTTGCGGCTGCCATTTTCCATATCATTAATCATGCGACCTTCAAAGCAGCCCTATTTATGATCGCGGGGATTATTGACCACGAATCAGGCACACGTGATTTACGAAAACTCTCTGGTTTATGGCAATTACTTCCGTTTACCGCAACGCTAACCATGATCACTGCGGCCTCTATGGCAGGTGTCCCATTAACCAATGGTTTCCTCTCTAAAGAGATGTTCTTTACTGAGCTTTTAGCCAATCTGACTGGGCCTGTGATGATCGTATCAGCCATCATTGCCACCTTTGCCGGTATCTTTGCTGTCGCGTATTCAGTACGTTTAGTTCACGGGGTGTTTTTTGATGGTCCACTGGGGAAAGAAATTCCCAATAAAGAAGCACATGAACCACCGTTTGGTATGCGCGCACCAGCAACATTACTGGCTGCTTTATGTATTTTAGTTGGATTATTCCCTGCCCTATTGGTTGAGCATATAGTCAACAGCACAGCACGTGCGAGTATTCAAAACCCTGCGTTTGAAGGTACACATTTAGCGATTTGGCATGGTTTAAATGCACCGCTTTTGATGAGTGTAATAGCACTATTGGGTGGTTTAATTTTCTACTTCGCATTGGCAAAGGGCGGCAAATTACGCCGGATCGACTTAGATCCATTTTTGGGTCGTTTGCAAGGTAAAGTGCTGTTCGACTTATTTTTAAAATATCTTTTACTCAGCTCAAGAAAATTCCGTCGCTTTACTGAAAATGGCAAATTACAAAGCTATGTATTGTGGATTTTAATCTTTAGTGTAGCCATCGTCATCGTTCCATTTTGGCTGCAAGGCATCGGCACAGGCAGTCGTGAACTGGTACATGCACCGGTCATCGCAATCGTTCTGTGGCTATTATTATTCTCTGCATGTTGGATGATGCTTTGGTTCCACCATGAACGGATTAAAGCCGTCCTCATCAGTGGTGCAGTCGGTCTAGTTGTGACCATGGTATTTATCTGTTTCTCCGCTCCAGATTTGGCGTTGACACAGATTACTGTTGACGTGGTGACCACCGTGCTCTTACTCATGAGCCTATCGTTATTACCACAGCTCACCCCTTATGAGTCGAGCGTGTCACGTCGTTGGCGAGATGCATTGATTGCGATTATTGCAGGTCTAGGGATTGCATGGATTTCATGGTTGATCATGACCCGTGATCATAACTCCATTTCATGGTTCTTCATGCAGCAGTCTATCCCACTTGGTGGTGGTACCAATGTGGTCAACGTGATCTTGGTGGACTTCCGTGGTTTCGATACCTTTGGTGAAATTACCGTACTGGGAATTGCTGCAATTGGTACGCTATGCATGATGGATGGTATGCGTGCTCATGGCACCACCATTACGCAAGGTCTGACCTATCGTTTTAATCCGTCGCCACTGATGTTCCGTATTACCTCATCTTGGATTTTGCCTTTGGCCTTGGTGATCAGTCTGTATATTTTCCTACGGGGTCATAACTTACCTGGCGGTGGCTTTATTGCAGGTTTAATTACCTCTTTAGCCTTAGTGATTCAATATATCGCGCTCGGTCAAGACCGTGCTGAACAATTGATTGGTGCAAAATCAGGTCGCTTATATGAAGTGTGGATTGGTATTGGTTTAACCATTGCAGGTCTGACAGGGATTGCTGCTTGGCTATGGGGCCGTCCATTCCTGACCAGTGCCCATATCTATGTCTCACCACCCATTTTAGGTGAAATGCACCTTGCCTCCGCTGCCCTCTTCGATACAGGTGTCTACATCACTGTTGTGGGCGCGACGATGTTAATGATTTCCGTCTTAGGCGACTCGCGTCACTCGAGTATGTCTGGTCCAGTTCCAAGAGGCGAATAAGATGATTAGTTTAGAATTTTTACTCGCTTCAGCCATTGGCTTACTGACCGCAACAGGGGTATACCTGATTTTGCGGGCACGTACCTTTCCTGTCGTGCTGGGTTTAGCCATGATTGGCTATGCTGTGAACTTATTTTTATTTGTCATGGGGCGTATTCATGTCAACGCACCAGCTGTGTTAACGGAAACAACCAAAGCGACCGATCCTTTACCGCAAGCCTTGGTCCTGACCGCCATTGTGATTGGCTTTGCGACCACTGCGTTTATCGTACAATTGGCTCTGCGTAGCCGCTATGAAACCGGAACAGATCATGTGGACTCCAAAGAAGAAATACCGCAAATTGACCCGCGGGAGGATGAGCCATAATGCATGATTTCATCCAATTTTGGACTACCCACAGCCCGATTTTCAGTATTTTAATTCCTGCAATTACTGCATTTATTTTAGTCCTGTTGGGCAACCCCGGCTCTGGCTCGTTGGCACATGACTGGCGACAACCTTGGCGTCGTGGAATCAGCTATGTTTCTGGCATCCTTGGGCTGATCACATCTATCAGTTATTTGATGATCGCCAGCTCTGGCCAAGTCTTGGTTTATAACCTGAGTGAATGGGCTGCACCGTTTGGTATTGTCTTAGTTCTAGATCGACTCTCAGCATTCATGTTGGTGCTGACTTATGGTCTTGCTGTGCCAGTGATGTGGTTTGCCAGCAAAGAATGGGATGAGCGTGGTCGTTATTTCCATGCCATGTGCCATTTCTTACTGATGGGTTTGTGTGGTGCGTTCCTAACAGGCGATTTATTTAACCTATTTGTCTTCTTTGAAATCCTGTTGATGGCATCGTACGTTTTGCTCTTACACGGCCAAGGCAAAGCACGTTTTCAATTGGGGATTCATTACGTCACCATTAACCTATTTGCTTCTGCCCTCTTCCTGATCGGACTCGGGATGATTTATGGCAGTGTAGGTAGCTTAAATATGGCAGATGTTGCACGACTTATGCCTTTGCTTGAAGCGGATCAACATCGTATTGCTGTAGCTGGTGCATTGTTACTGTTTACCGTCTTTGGCATCAAGGCAGCAATGCTGCCTGTAGGGTTCTGGTTACCGAAGACCTATGCTGTGGCAACCACTCCTGTCGCAGCCTTGTTCACCATTATGACCAAGGTCGGCATCTATGCCATTCTCCGTGTTAATGGCACTGTGTTTGACGATGGGATTAGCCGTGAAATCTTACAGCAGTGGCTATTACCGATTGGTTTAGTGACGTCGCTCTATGGTGCTTATGGTGCAATCGGAACGGATCGTTTACGTCGTTTTGTCGGTTTTATGATTTTGTCTTCTATCGGTACAATATTGGTTGCGATTTCACTCTTTAATACGGATGCATGGGCTGCAGGACTTTATTACCTGATTCACAGTACCATTATTGGTGCAGCTTTTTATATTCTATCGGGTTGGATTACCTCACAACGCGGCGAATTTAAAGATCATTTTAAAATTGCGCCCCGCATGAAACAGCATAATACAGTTGCTGTCTGCTATTTCATCATTGCGTTGATGATGGCTGGTCTACCACCATTTAGCGGCTTTTTGGGTAAAGTATTTATCTTACAAGCAACAGCCAATTCACCTTACCAAATCATGATTATTTTAATTGTTTTGTTGGTGAGTTTACTCAGTATCATGGCATTTACCCGCGCTGGTTTTGTACTTTTCTGGCGTTCATCTCGTCCAGAAGATGATATTGATACTGAAGAATATCAACGTTATCAGGCTTTGCCGAATAAGGCTCCGCTACGCAATGACAAGACCATTTATCTACTATTAACAGCGCTTGTGGGATATATGGTCTTTGCTGCACCAATCTATGATTATACCTACAAGACTGCGCAGCAAATTCAAGACAACCCATTATATGAATCGTTGCTATTGAAAAAGGATAAAGAAGGTCAAATTATCAGTGTTCAACCTTATGATCCTGAAAATTTACCTGAAACCAAATATGGTGGCGAATCAGCGGATCCAAATGCACACCTCATCCCTGCATTGATTGCGCCTGAAACCCTAAATGGCGAACATATTTCTGAATATAAGCGACGCCAAATTCAGGGACAGCAACAAGAAGAAAAATTGCCTGAAGAGACCCAGCTGAAACCGATGGAGGTACCTTAACATGGCGACACTATCTTTATTTAATCGCTGGTTTCCGCATCCATTGGTATCAGTCATGGTTGGTCTGAGCTGGGTGATGTTAGCGCACAGTTTAGATGCAGCCACACTATGCATGGCCTTGGTTTTAGCCATTGTTATTCCGCGATTGGTTCGCCCTTTTATTGATCGAACACCGAATATCAACTGGCTGGCAGCATGTAAATTATTCTTTGTGGTGTTATGGGATATTATTGTCAGTAATATCCATGTTGCAAAACTAGTCCTTGGTCCGACACATAAATTGCATCCGAAATGGTTCCGTGTTCCTCTCGATACACAGCATGAAGAAGTCAATTCTCTGCTTGCGATGATCATCACCACGACACCCGGTACGGTGTCTGCTGGGATTGACCAAGACCGTGGTGATATTTTGGTCCATGCGCTGAGCACGGATGATCCTGAAGCAGAAATTCAAACCATTAAAGAGCGCTATGAGCGCCCTCTCATCCTTATTTTTGGCGCTGATACAGGAGAGTCTGCATGACAATTTTACCTTATGCGCTTGGCATTTGTTTAGTTGCGGTGACGATCTCAATGTTACTGTGCCTCATCCGCTTGGTGATGGGACCCTCAGTTGTGGACCGATTACTTGCTTTAGATACTTTGTTCTTAAATGCCACCTGCTTAATCGTCATTTTAGGTATTTATTGGGCAAGTACATCAATGTTTGAAGGGGCTTTATTGGTTGCCATGCTGGGGTTTGTATCTACAGCTGCTTTAGCGCGTTATTTCACTACTGGCCACGTCATCGACTAGGAGTCCTTTAATATGCAATTAGTCATGGAAATTTTGGTCTCGATTTTTTTGGTGATTGGCGCTTTTTTCATGTTGGTCGGCGGTATTGGCATGGTTCGCCTACCCGACTTATTTATGCGACTGCACGCACCGACCAAATCGAGCACCTTAGGCTTAGGAAGTTTTCTAATTGCTGCAATTATTTATGCAGCATTTCAAGGCCGTTTTGGATTTGCAGAAATCCTGATCACGCTTTTTGCTTTTATAACTGCACCGGTTTCTGCAAACCTCATGGCACAAGCGGCATTACATTTACGACTGCGCTCGATGAGTGGTGATGCACCAGAAGCTCTGAATCGCCCTCTTCCTTGGCAGCGAACTCGGCGCCGTGCATTTCACTCTAAACGCCATTCAAAACCGGAGGATCTGGATTAAATCTAGATCCAGTTTTGATTATCCCTTATAGCCCAAAAGTCTTTAATTTTCATCCATAATTTCTCAAATACATTTCCCTGAGCCAGATATTGCAAACGCTTTTGGTTATATGGCGTTGTCTTTAATCCATATTTTTCAGCTAAATCAATCAGTATATTTGTTTCATAACGACTTTGAAAATGATCAGACTAATTAGGCTGATATTGACTCATCTCAAGATTCGCAAATTCATAAAACAGCTGTACCATCACGGCATCTTGTCTTGAAACAACATTTTTCTGCTCATTAATCTGTAAACTAGCCTGCTCTCGTATAGCATCATATTCTGCTGTTGTGAGTTTTCGCTGATTCTTCCAGTGTGCATCGGGTACATAACCTGCTCCATAATATACATTCAACAATAGATATTCATGAAAATATTCAGATGAATCCATTCACTGCCAAGATGTATCGATGGATCACGCTTCATACCTTCTGCAATCCAATTTTTGGCCAGTTTAATATTACCGATCAACTCATAAGCTGTGCCTAAATTCACTGCCATCTTCGGTAAACCTGGATACTCAATTTCCAATTGCACGTAAAACCTTAATGGCTAAATCGTATTTACCTGCATAAATCTGATGTACGGCATAATCATTTTCTGCCTGATAGTCTATTGGGCTAGGATGCCTTGATACAAAGTTATTCAATTTCTCGTCATGATGTTCTTCGCGTTGATTTTCTTTTTATGAATCAGATGTATAAAAATCTTCTACATAGGTATTTAAACATGCCCAACTTGGCATAGTAATAAATAATACGCTACTCAAAAGGATTATTTTTTTCAATTCATTATTTTTACAGATTGGCGGATTAAATATCATGTTCGACCTGTCTTTCATTGGCATATTATAATTTTAAAGTGATTGAGTTTTTAAATTACCGTTATTCAAACATAAAAAAGCCACCCAAAGGTGGCTTTTTTCATTCAGCGAACTGAATTATTCATCATCTTTTTTTGCTTCGTCAGTAGGAGGTAAGTCCTTGACCGCTTCCGCAATTAGACCAAACATATAGTTGCCATAAGCATTTGTTTTGTCGTAATGGAAACGCAAACGTGGCGTAATACGTGTTTTGATACGACGGCTTAGTTCATGACGCAAGAAACCAGATGCTTTATTCAAGACATCTAAAGTCTCTTTATTTGCGGCTTCACTTTGCTCATCGCCTAGCTCACGACCCATTACAGTCACATAAACTTCGGCATATCCTAAGTCTGGGCTCACCTTCACGGCAGAGATGGTCACGAGACCACCTAAGCGTGGATCTTTCAGCTCCTGACGGATCAGTTCTGACAACTCACGTTGTACTGTATCCGCCATACGCTTCAGACGTTGACTACCCGCCATTAAAGACTCCGTTTAATCAATTGAACATCGTACACTTCGATCTTATCTTGTGCTTTGATGTCTTTATAGCCTTTCACCGCAAGACCACATTCCATACCGGCACGAACTTCTTCAACCACATCTTTGTAGCGACGAAGAGATTCAAGCTCACCTTGGAATACCACCACGTCATCACGTAATACGCGAATCGGTTTATTACGGTGTAATGTACCTTCAAGTACCATACAACCTGCAGCAGCACCGAATTTACTTGAGTGGAACACTTCACGTACTTCAGCCACACCCAGAATTGTTTCACGGTGTTCAGGCGCCAATTTACCGCTCATCGCATCTTTCACATCATCAATTAATTGATAGATGATCGAGTAGTAACGAATGTCGATACCGTCAGCATCAGCTTTTTGACGTGCAGTATTATCAGCACGTACGTTAAAGCCGAGAAGAACCGCTTCTGATGATTCAGCAAGTGTTACGTCAGACTCAGTGATCGCACCAACACCTGAACCAATAATACGTACTTTCACTTCATCAGTTGCAAGTTCAGCAAGTGCAACGTGTAATGCTTCCAAAGTACCACGTACGTCTGTTTTCAATACCACGTTGACAATAGGCACATCTTTCTTGCCCATAGACGCCATGATATTTTCAAGACGCATCGCAGATTGACGCTCAAGACGTTTTTGACGTTCACGATCCATACGCGCATCAGCAACTTCACGTGCTTTTTTCTCGTCATTTACAACAAGAACTTCATCACCCGCCATTGGCGCTTCTGGTAGACCCAAGATTTCCACAGGAATCGAAGGACCAGCAGATTTAATACGTTGACCATTTTCATCTGTCATTGCACGTACACGACCGTATGACGAACCTGCAAGAACAAGGTCACCCACTTTCAATGTACCGTTTTGAACAAGAATCGATGTTACCGCACCACGCCCTTTGTCTACACGTGCTTCAATTACAACACCTTGTGCTGCACCCTCTTCAGATGCTTTAAGCTCAAGAAGTTCGGCTTGAATTGAGATCAAGTCAAGAAGTTCGTCGATACCTGCACCGCTGTGCGCAGAAACCATTGCCACTGGAACGTCACCGCCCCATTGCTCAGGTACGATTTCTTTCGTCGTCAACTCATTCAATACGCGATCTGGATCAGCAGACTCTTTATCCATTTTGTTGATAGCAACAATAATTGGCGTACCTGCTGCACGTGCATGGTCAATCGCTTCCGCAGTTTGTGGCATAACACCATCATCTGCTGCAACAACCAACACTACGATATCTGTAGATTTCGCACCACGTGAACGCATTGCAGTAAATGCTGCGTGTCCCGGTGTATCTAAGAAAGTAATAATACCTTTTTCAGTTTTCACATGGTAAGCACCAATATGCTGTGTGATACCACCTGCTTCACCTGCAGCCACTTTAGAGCGACGAATACGGTCAAGAAGTGATGTTTTACCATGGTCAACGTGACCCATAATTGTCACAACTGGCGGACGAGTGGTTTGGACACCACGCGCTTCTTCAGCTGCTTCAAGTAAGTTGTCTTCTGCTTGTGTATCCGAAACAAGTACTGGATTGTGACCCATTTCTTCAACAACAAGTGCTGCAATTTCTTGATCAATCGCTTGGTTTTGAGTAACCAATTCGCCCATTTTCATGAGTGATTTGATAACTTCGCGAACTTTAACCGCCATTTTCGCAGCCAAGTCAGCAACAACAATTGTTTCACCAATTTCAACATCATAAACTTGTTTTTTAACTGGTTTTTCAAAGCCATGCTTGTTCGCTTGACTTGTTTTTAAACCACGTTTATGTGAGTTATCACGGAAAGATTGCTCTTCGCCACGACGACCACCTTTTTTAGGTGAACGTGAATTGTTGGTATTGGTACCACGTTTAATTTCACGGTCTTCTTTCGCAAACGAATCTTCATATGCCTGACCTACAAGGCCGGCAGCAAGCGGAGAATCATCTACAACACGAATGGTCGCAGTAGTGTCTTCGTTAGAATACTTAGACGCCATTTGACGCATTTGCTCAAGCGTACGTTGTTGCGCTTCTTCAGCGGCTTTACGACGCGCCGCTTCTTCTACAGCTTTCAATTGTGCTGCTTGAGCTTCACGTGCTTTTTTCTGTTCTAGAGTTTCAACAGGTTTTGTAATTGGCTTGTTGTTTGACTTACGTTTTACAACAACCGCAGCTTTGGGTGTTTCTTGCTTCGCATGTTCTTGCTTCGCAGCAGCACGCATTGCTTCTAAAGCTTGTTTCGCTTTAGATACTGGTTGTTGCTTCGGTTCTTCAGCTTTCGCTTCAACCTTAGGTTCCTGTTTACGTGCTTGTTGGTCAGCTTGTGCTTTCGCTAATGCTTCAGCTTTAATTTGCTCAGGATCCGGTTTAACAAATGTATGTTTCTTACGAACTTCTACATTAATCGTTTTTGCCTTGCCCGATGTACTCGCCACTTTAGCAGTACTGGTAGTTTTACGTTTCAACGTGATTTGTCCTGCATTGCCCGCATCCTGACCATGAACTTTTTTCAAATGGTTAACGAGGGCATTTTGTTGTTCAGTGGAGATAATATCGTCAGGTTTAGTTTGTGGTAAACCCGCATCACGAACCTGTTCCAGTAGCTTCTCAACTGGACGACCCACGCTGAGAGCTAACTCCTTAATCGACTTGTCCGTCATATATTACCTCCTAGTTAAACCATGATTCGCGCGCTTTCATAATAAGTTGACCTGCTTTTTCAGCACCTAAACCTTCGATATCAGAGATATCGTCAGTGGCTTGATCTGCAAGATCATCTACAGTTACCACACCGCGAGCGGCAAGCGCATATGCGATTTCTTTAGTCACGCCTTCCATTGCAGCAAGCTCTTCGCTTGGCTCTTGGATGTTTTCTTGTTGCTTCAATGCATCAGCCAATGCAATTTCTTTTGCACGACCTTGTAGCATTTCAACAGTTTCAGCATCAAGTTCGATCTCATCGAATGTTTCCGCAGGAACATACGCAATTTCTTCTAATGATGTGAAACCCATTTCAACCAACGCCATCGCTAAGTCTTCATCAATATCTAGACGTGTAACAAACATATCTAAATATTGTTGCGCTTCGTTTTGTTGGCGTGCGTGATATTCTTCTTCAAGCATCATATTGAGCTTGTAACCAGTCAATTCAGATGCTAAGCGTACGTTTTGACCTTGAGACCCAATTGCACGTGCTAACTGATCACTCGTTGCAAAAATAATATCTGCAGTACGTTCTTCTTCATCAATCACGATACCTGATACATCAGCAGGCTCTAGAGCACTTGCAATGTACTGTGCCGCGTCATCAGACCAAACGACTACATCAATACGCTCACCATTTAACTCTGATTGAACTGCTTGGATACGTGTACCACGCATACCAATACATGCACCTACAGGATCAATACGGTGATCGTTTGTTTTCACAGCGATTTTAGCACGAACGCCAGGTTGGCGTGCAGCAGCCTTAATCTCAATGATTTCTTCAGCAATTTCAGGAATTTCTTTCTTCATCAATGCAATGAGCATTTCTGGTTTAGAACGAGAAAGTAATAACTGAGCACCACGGCCTTCACGGTTTACGTTAAACAAAATCGCGTTTACACGTTGTTTAGGACGTAGAATTTCTTTAGCGATCATTTCTTCACGCGCAAGATATGCTTCTGCATTGTCACCTAAATCAATGATAAAGCCATCTTTGGTTTGTTTTTTCACTTCACCGTAGATGAGTTCACCAACTTTAGATTCGTAAGCATCTGCAATTAGCGCACGCTCTGCTTCACGAATTTTTTGAACAATTACTTGTTTCGCAATTTGTGCCGCAATACGACCGAAATCAATCGATTCAACTTCAAGTTCACGGATATCCCCAATTGCCCATTTTGCAGGATCTACATCAGAGATCGCATCTTGGCATGCTGGCATTTCGTGATCTTCGTCGGCAACCACTTCCCATTGACGGAAAGTACGGTAATCACCAGTACGACGGTCGATTTCTACACGTAGACGAGCTTCTTCCGAGTGAGTTCCCTCGTAGAATTTCTTCTTAGTCGCTGCAACTAAAGCTTGTTCAAGCGCTTCAAAAATTGCATCACGACTTACACCTTTTTCGTTACTAACCGTTTCTACTACGGTAAGAATTTCACGAGCCATAAGTCACCTATTCGTTCAGATTCTTATTTATTAAATTAATCTTGGAAAACCAGATTTGCTTTATCAATATTGTGGCTGTCAATATCCAACACTTGTTGCTTTTCAACTTCAACCTGAATCATTTCGTTCTCAAGGTCTACGTTTACAAGTTTGGCTTGGAATTTACGACGATTATCTACAGCACTGATCAAACGCAAAGCGACTTGCTGACCAATGTATGCCGTCATTTGTTCCAATTTAAAGAACTGACGATCCCAACCTGGAGATGACACTTCTAATGCATATTCGCCTGAAATTGGATCATGTACATCCAACATCGCACCCACTTGCTGAGTGACACGAACACAGTCCTGCACGCCGATACCACGGCCTTGCTCAACTTCGCCATCTTCATTGATGACAGGTTCTGCATTTTCATCAACTTCACGGTCGATATAAATACGTAACAGTGAACGTTTTCCTTGAGGTTGGAAATCAATCCCCCAAAGTTCTACATCACATGCTTGCACCGCTGGGGCAATTAAGTCCTGAAGTGCTTGAGTTTTATTTGATAGCTTCATTTACTCTCGTCAAATTTGTGCGATTCGATGGTCGAAATGACCACTACAGACCAATGCGAAACTATAGTAGTAGTGAAACATGACGGTTTGACCAAAATACTGTCGACACTACACGATAGCCAATAAAAAAGGGCGTAAATCGCCCCATTATTACACAGAAAACCATAGTCCACTGTGCAAAAAGGCCCACCTAGTTGTGAGCCTCTTTTAGAAACTTGGTAGCGGGAGCTGGATTTGAACCAACGACCTTCGGGTTATGAGCCCGACGAGCTACCAGACTGCTCCATCCCGCATCAACATGCAAAAATTATATACAATTTCTTGGTCATTTTCAATCTAAAACAACCTGAAGAATTGCCCTACTGAGTTGCATCTCAGAGGATTGGTAGCGGGAGCTGGATTTGAACCAACGACCTTCGGGTTATGAGCCCGACGAGCTACCAGACTGCTCCATCCCGCATCAACATCACAATGACTTTCAGATAAACTGCTTATATAGATTGTGTGCTATATAAGATTGGTAGCGGGGGCTGGATTTGAACCAACGACCTTCGGGTTATGAGCCCGACGAGCTACCAGACTGCTCCACCCCGCATCAATATGCAAATAGTTTTCTCAGCTTTAAAAGCTGTCCATTTAAAAGTTTGCATCTTAAAAATAGAATTGATTGGTAGCGGGAGCTGGATTTGAACCAACGACCTTCGGGTTATGAGCCCGACGAGCTACCAGACTGCTCCATCCCGCATCAACAGAGTTTTGCTGCATACACCAACTTATGTTCTGGATTATAAGTTGGTGCGGAAGGGGGGACTTGAACCCCCACGCCCGAAAGCACTACCACCTCAAGGTAGCGTGTCTACCAATTCCACCACCACCGCAGCTGTGACGCATTCTAGTCGCAACACGTCAAAAAAGAAAGTGCTAAATAAATTATTCAGCGCTTTTTGGTGCAGTTGGCGAAGTTTCAGCCAATTTTGCAGGCGCAGTCGGTACTGAAGAAATCGCATTCAGACTATAAGCATTTGTCGTTTGTTTCTTTGCAAACACAGCAAGTGTCAAGCTCGTAACGAAGAACAAAGCCGTTAAAATCGCAGTCAAACGGGTCATAAAGTTACCCGAACCCGATGCACCAAATACAGTTGCAGCACCGCCGCCACCAAAAGATGCACCCGCATCTGCGCCTTTACCATGCTGAACTAAAATCAGCACGATCATTAAAATCGCTAAGATAATATGTACCACCAGCACAAACGTATGCATGCTGAACTCCTAATTATTTTGTATTTGCAAATGCTTGAGCAATTTTATAAAACGACTCTGCATTTAATGATGCACCACCGACCAGCGCACCATTGATATCCGGACAGGCTGCCAACTCTACTGCATTTTCAGGTTTTACACTACCACCATAAAGAATCGCAGTATGAAGTCCCATTGGGGTGATTTGGCTTAAACCTTCACGAATTTTAGCATGCATCGCTTGCGCATCTTCAGGTGACGCCGTTTTACCTGTGCCAATAGCCCAAATTGGCTCATAAGCAACCACAATTTGTTTCCACTGCTCTGCTTGTACGACAGCAGCAATATCACATATTTGTTGTAACACAATCTGTTCTGCTTGGCCGCTTTCACGTTGTTCTAAGCTTTCACCCACACAATAAATCACAGTCAAACCTGCGTTTAATGCATTTTTTACTTTTTCATTAATGATATGCGGTTGATCAGCGAATATTTCACGGCGTTCCGAATGACCAATCAGTACAAATTCAACACCATAATCTTTTAATAGCTCAGCACTGAGCTCACCCGTATATGCGCCTGTACCTGCGAAGCGAGAAACGTCTTGTGCAACGGTTATGATGTTACGGCTTGCTTGTGCTAATTCATTTTGCACCGTGGTCAGAGCAATAGCTGTTGGTGCAACCCCAATATGACATGCCGCTTCAGCAATATTTTGTTCATCTAATAATTGCTTAAAATTCTTAAGAAGTGCGCCAGCATCGGCTTGCAATGGGTTCATTTTCCAGTTACCCACTACCCAAGGCGTAATCGTCGAACCCGACATATTTATCCCACATGACAAAGATGAAATCGGGCACATTCTACACGTAATTCATAATTTTGAAGATAAATTTCAACACATTTGCATCTTCGCAGCACACCAGTCATTCCAAGATCTTCACTTTTCTGTAAAAAAATTAAGCAGATTTAAGGACTGGTTCATGCTTTTTACCAATTCTTAGCTAGTGACAACACTTTAAGATATGGTATTTTTGTGCAACAAAAGTATAATTTTGCTATACCAATTATAAACAGACTGAAGCATAGGCAAGTAAAAGCATGACAGCAGTTCAAGGTTCTTCAAGATTTACGGGGTTTATTCGTCGCTTAGTTGACGAAGGGCATCTGTCTGCCGAAAAAATGCAAGCAGCGCTGCAAAATTCAAAAAAGGCTCATCAAGATATCGTGCCGCATTTGATTCAGGAATATCACCTTTCAGCACGCCTGATCGCAGAAACCATCTCGATAGAGTTCGGTGAACCGGTTTTTGATATTTCAACTTATGATACGTCTTTAATTATACGTGATGAATTTGAAGATAAACTCATTACCAAGCATCGTATTTTGCCTATTTTTAAACATGGCAATTTATTATTCGTTGCGATCAGTAATCCCACCAATATTGAAGCAGTGGATGCCATTCGATTTGGTAGTAAGCTAAATACCGAAACAATTATTGTTGAACATGACAAACTTGAAAAGTTAATTGAGCAGAACTTCGCTGAAGAAAGTACTTTTGACTTTGATGATGACTTTGATCTTGATTTAGATAGTGAAACACCCGATCCATCTCAAGAGGATGAAGATGAGGCAACGGGTGATGAAGCGCCGATTGTTAAGTACATCAATAAACTACTAGTCGACGCCATTCGCATGGGTGCATCCGACTTACATTTCGAACCCTATGAAAAGTCTTACCGCGTCCGCTACCGTGTTGATGGCGTGTTAAGAACAATTACTAATCCGCCCTTGCAGCTCGCGACTCGACTTGCTTCGCGTTTAAAAGTCATGTCACAAATGGACATCTCGGAAAAACGTATACCTCAAGACGGTCGTATCAAGTTAAAGCTGTCAAAGAACAAAGCTATCGACTTCCGTGTGAACTCTTTACCGACCTTGTTTGGTGAAAAACTTGTTCTACGTATCCTTGACCCATCTAGTGCGATGCTAGGGATTGATGCGTTGGGTTATGAACCTGATCAAAAAGAACTGTTCATGCAAGCTTTAGAAAAACCACAAGGCATGCTGCTCATCACTGGTCCAACGGGTTCCGGTAAAACCGTATCTCTATATACAGGTCTAAATATTCTCAACCGTGAAGATACCAACATTTCAACGGCCGAGGATCCTGTGGAAATTAACTTAGAAGGGATCAATCAGGTCAACGTAAATAATAAAGTCGGCCTCACCTTCTCTGCAGCCTTAAAATCATTCTTACGTCAAGACCCTGATATTGTGATGGTCGGTGAGATTCGAGATTTAGAAACGGCTGAAATTGCAATTAAAGCGGCTCAAACAGGTCACATGGTTATGTCTACACTGCACACCAATAGTGCACCTGAAACACTGACACGCTTACGCAATATGGGCGTGCCTTCATTTAACATCGCGACATCCGTAAACCTTGTCATTGCGCAGCGACTTGCACGACGCTTATGTTCACAATGTAAAGAAACAGTAGACGTACCAAAACAAAGTCTATTGGAGCTTGGTTTTACCGAAGGTGATTTAAATACACCAGAATTCCAAATATACCAGCCTGTGGGTTGTGCCGAATGCCGTGAAGGCTATAAAGGTCGTGTGGGTATTTACGAAGTCATGAAAGTGACACCTGAAATTTCAAGAATTATTATGGAAGACGGCAATGCCTTACAAATTGCCGAAGCTTCAAATCAAGCAGGTTTCAACAATTTACGCCGTTCAGGCTTAATTAAGGTCATGCAGGGGGTGACTTCACTTCAAGAAGTCAATCGTGTGACCAGTGAGTAAGTGAATTAGTATTTAAAAATAAGGATAAATTCATGGCTGTAAAAAAAGCGCAGATGATGCCAACCTTCAGTTATGAAGGCGTGGATCGCAAAGGGGCGAAAATTAAAGGAGAGTTGCCTTCGCGTAATATGGCTTTAGCTAAAGTCACTTTACGTAAGCAAGGCATTACCATCCGAACCATTCGAGAGAAACGTAAAAACATTCTCGAAGGCTTGATGAAAAAGAAAGTATCCACTTTGGATATCACGGTATTCACGCGCCAACTTGCAACTATGATGAAAGCCGGGGTACCGCTCGTTCAGGGCTTTGAGATCGTGGCAGAAGGCTTAGAAAACCCAGCCATGCGTGAAGTGGTTTTGGGGATTAAAGGTGAAGTTGAAGGCGGCAATACCTTTGCAGGTGCACTCCGTAAATATCCGCAGTATTTCGACAACCTATTTTGCTCTTTGGTTGAATCAGGCGAACAATCGGGTGCACTTGAAACCATGCTGGATCGTGTTGCCATTTATAAAGAAAAAAGTGAATTGCTTAAGCAAAAAATCAAAAAGGCCATGAAGTACCCAGCCACAGTTATTGTGGTCGCGATAATTGTGACCATTATTTTGATGGTGAAAGTTGTACCCGTATTTGAAGGCCTTTTCAGTTCATTTGGTGCAGAACTGCCAGCTTTTACTAAGATGGTTGTCAATATGTCAAATTGGACTAAAGATTATTGGTTTATCATGCTTGTGGTTATTGCAATATTAATTGGTGGGTTTCTAGAAGCAAAAAAACGTAGCAAAGCTTTCCGAGACTTCTTAGACAAAGCTGCACTAAAAGCACCAATTTTTGGTGATTTGGTTTATAAAGCGATTATTGCCCGCTATAGCCGTACTTTAGCAACTACATTTGCAGCCGGCGTACCCTTAATTGATGCACTTGAATCGACTGCAGGTGCAACCAATAACGTAGTTTATGAAACAGCGGTCATGAAAATTCGTGAAGATGTGGCGACTGGTCAGCAATTGCAATTCGCCATGCGTGTCACCGATAAATTTCCATCCATGGCGATTCAAATGGTCGCTATTGGTGAAGAGTCCGGTGCATTAGATGCCATGCTAGACAAAGTGGCGACGCATTATGAAAACGAGGTAGATAATGCCGTAGATGGATTAACCGCGATGATGGAGCCCTTAATCATGGCAGTATTGGGTGTCCTCGTCGGTGGTCTTGTGATTGCAATGTATCTTCCTATTTTCCAAATGGGTTCAGTGGTTGGTTAAAACCAATAAAAGGAAATATTTTGTTTACTGATTTTATTACTTATTTAATCAATACCCCAATTGCGTTATATATCGCAGTTGGGATTTTTAGTCTTTGCATCGGTAGTTTTTTGAATGTGGTAATTTACCGCACACCAAAGATGATGGAACAAGAATGGCGTACGGATTGCCAACTGTTTTTACATCCGGATCAACCGATTATTGACGAAACAAAGATCACACTGAGCACACCTGCTTCAACCTGCCCAAAATGCAAAACGCCCATTCGTTGGTATCAAAACATTCCGGTTATCAGTTGGATCGTTTTACGCGGAAAATGTGGAAGTTGCCAAAATCCAATCAGTAGCCGTTATCCACTGATTGAATTACTCACCATGATCTGTGCGCTGATTGTTGTTGCAGTTTTTGGTCCAACTATCCAAATGCTGTTTGGTCTAGTGCTGACTTATGTATTGATTGCCTTAACATTTATTGACTTTGACACCCAACTTTTACCTGACCGCTATACCCTTCCTTTGGCTGCACTCGGGCTTGGCGTGAATAGCTATGCCATTTATACCTCTGCAACCTCAGCCATTTGGGGGTATATCATCGGGTTCTTATGCCTATGGATTGTTTACTATTTATTTAAAATCATCACTGGCAAAGAAGGTATGGGCTATGGTGACTTTAAGCTTTTAGCTGCCTTGGGTGCGTGGATGGGCCCTTTCCTGCTTCCACTGATTGTATTACTCTCTTCACTGGTGGGTGCAATCATTGGCATTATTTTGCTCAAAGTTCGTAAAGAAAACCAACCTTTTGCATTTGGTCCCTATATTGCCATCGCTGGATGGATCGCCTTTTTATGGGGTGATCAAATTATGAAAATTTATTTGGGTCAGTAAGGTCGTTGTATGACATTTGTCTTGGGTTTAACAGGTGGTATCGGTAGCGGAAAATCTGCTGCAAGCAATTGGTTTGAACTCCAAGGCATTCAAGTCGTCGATGCTGATATCGTTGCTCGCGAGGTTGTCGAACCGGGGCAACCCGCACTGATTCAGATTCAACAACAATTTGGTGATTGGGTTTTACTTGCGAATGGTGAGTTAAATCGGCGTGCATTACGTGAGCATATCTTTAAAGATCCTACAGCACGTCAAGCACTTGAAGCCATTACCCACCCAGCAATACGCCAGTCCATTATCCAACAATTAAACGAAGCAAGCAGCCCCTATGTCATCTTGGTTTCGCCGCTGTTATTTGAAACCAATCAACATGAATTAACCAATCACACCTTGCTTATTGATGCCACGGAACAATTGCAAATTCAGCGTGCATCACAGCGCGATGGTCAAAATATCGAGCAAATCCAAAAAATCATTCAAGTGCAAATGTCGCGTCAGGAAAAGCAAAAAATCGCCGATGATATCGTGCTGAATGATGGTCATTTAGATCATCTTTATGCACAGCTTCGGCCGTTGCATCTCAAGTACTTAGCGTACGCTGAAAAAAGCTAAATAAAAAAGCAGTCTTACTCAGACTGCTTTTTTTGTTGTTCGAGTTGCTGCTCTAGACTGTCCTTTCGTCCCAACCATTTCCACGGTTGAATCGCTCCAATCCCCATCCCGACCAATCCACACACAATTGCAAAACTTAAGGGTTCATTCAGCAGCGGTACCGCTAAAATTGCAGCAATAAAAGGTGCCAAAGTTACGATACTTCCGGCTTTAAATGCACCCAAGCGCTTGATCGCCTCTACATACGTTAAAGTCGCAATAATCACCACAAAAATACCGTGAAAGATAACTTGTCCAATGAGTTGCAATGGCTCTGGGTCAGACCAATGTTTAGGGAAAAATAGTAGATAAATAGGCACGAATACCACGGCAGACCAAACCGCAACCCCCGCCATGGCATGCCAAGCAGAGAGCCTCCATTGCTTAAGCAATACCGTAAATATCCCCCACCAAATGGCACTGATAAAAAATAGCAAATCACCTAAACCAAATGCCACACCAGTCTCGACGTACATTAAATAGCTCATTAAGCTAATGGCAGAGATCATAATCACCACACTGATCCACGTATGCTTATCGAGCGGCTGTTTGAAGATCAGAAATGCGGCTATGGCCGTACATAAGGGAATACAACCATTGAGGAAGATTGCAGCATGAGCCGCAGGAGCATAATGAAATGCGCTATAGGCCGTTAAGCAATAGGTCACCCCGCCGAGCATGGCAAGGATAAAAGGCTCTTTCTTCCATAAAAAAGCCGTATCTTTTTTATAAATCAAAATTGGCATTAAGATGCAAAATGCCAAAGCAAACCGAAGTGCCGTGATATCCCAAGCACTGATTCCCCAATTGGCGCTTAAACGCGCCGTTAAGGTGAATCCACCCCAAATACACATGGTAATGAATACATATAAATAACCTTGTTTTTGGGGAGACATCATCACTGCTATTTCAATTCATTATTACGTTGGCGGCATGCTTCATACAATGCCATACCTGTCGCGACACTGACATTTAAGCTTTGCAAATTACCCGCCATTGGAATGTAAACAGTTTGATCACATTGCGCCTGCGTAATAGGACGCAAACCTGTATCTTCAGCGCCCATAACCACACATACACCCGTACCAGTAAAGTCAAATTTTTGAATCGGCAAAGCTTTTTCATCTAGCATAGTACCGACCACACGTACATTAAAGTCTTCTTTGATTTGAGCCAATGTACGTGCCAAGTTGGTCACCTGAATAAACTTCACTTTTTCAGCACCACCAGCAGCAACTTTACGGGCTGTTGGAGTAAGTGTCGCTGAACGATCACGCGGTGCAATCACGGCTTCAACACCCATAGCTGCCGCTGTACGGATACATGCACCAAGGTTATGTGGGTCTGTAATATGATCTAAAGCCAATAGCAACGTATTGGGATTGGCTTGTAATAAAGCCTCTAAATCTTTTTCGTTTAAGACTGGATGGGGGCGTACAGCCGCGACCACACCTTGATGGAACGGTTGTCCCGCAAGTTTTTCCAAACTATCACGGCTAGCTTTTTGAATGCTGACACCAAACGGTTCTGCCAACTCAAAAATACGTTTTAAACGCTGATCATCACGTCCTTTTAACGCAAATAAAGTTAATACGCGTTCTGGCTCAAGTTCCAGTAATGACTCCACTGAATGAACGCCATAATAATATTCCGGTTTCGCCATGAACGACCTCTAATTTGCAAACTTCGAAAACTTTTAAACAGGGTATGATCACCCAGCGCACAGCTTAGGTTATCAAAAAGAAAAATCCTGCAAAGCAAGCTTTACAGGATTTATGCTATGACACATAGTTTAACCGATTTGAAGTTAAAAAACTGTGCCTAAATGGATTGAATTATTAGCCTTCTAAGTGGCACACATAATCCAAGACTTCATCTGTTTCAATTTTAAAACGGCTATTACCTGGCACGTAGAATGATTGACCCGCACGGAATAGTTCGCTTTCTTCGCTATCAGCAATTTGAACACGACATTCACCTGAAATAATTTCCATACGTTCAGGTACATGGGTTTCAAAAGTCAGCGCTTGTTCAGTTGGAAGCAACACACCCAGTGTTTTCTTGGTTCCATCTTCAAATTGCACAGTGTGGCTGATACATAGACCGCCAAAATAAACATTTGATTTTTTGATGACTGATACATGATCAAACTGTGCTGACATGCGTTTTCTCCAGATAAAGCATATTTATAATATTTTGATCGAAGTAGTTTAATTGTGCTGCAAAAACTAATCAATCAGTGTTGAAAATTTTGAGATAGATAATTACAAAAATCTGAGAAGTGGATATGTCCCAATACCATCCCACTATCTTGACATTGAGAATCTAAAACAAACTGTACTTTTGTACAAAATACTTTTTTTATTTCATCTACTAAAGTCCTAGTTAGGGTCTATTGAAACGCTGCAAAATCATTTCACAGATATATACATGGATAATGAATTATATGGACGGATTTAAGAGACCAAATCATGACGTTTTAAGGCAATAACACGTTAGATTAAATACAAGAATACATACACAAACGTGTTTTGTGAGAACTTAGCAAAATGTTGGATGGTTTAAGCTCACGTTATGCAAGATCATTTACTCTTTGCATCACTACACTGCGTGCTTACGGCAGATACGAAACTAATTTCTTGTTAAACTGAAATTTAGGATAGAATTATGAGGTTTTTCGTCATCTTAAAATAAAACTTATCTTGTGACTAAAACAAAACTTAATTATCTTTAACTAGAACTTTTCGCAGCTCGGATGCGTATATGCTGACACATTTAACTCTGATCAATTTTGCATTAGCCGACCATTTAGCCATCGACATTGAACAAGGCTTTAACGTCCTGACGGGTGAAACAGGTGCAGGTAAATCTTTGCTGCTAGACGCACTATCAGCATGTTTAGGTGAACGAACAGACACCAACTATGTGCGCTATGGATCAGACAAAGCCGATGTGACAGCGACCTTTAGCTACCAAGAGCACAGTCCTGAAGCGCTTTGGCTCAAAGAACACGAACTGGATGATGAGTCTGGAGAAATCCATTTACGTCGCGTGATTTTTGCAACAGGTCGTAGCAAAGCATGGATTAATGGACGTCCGAGCAGCTTATCTGAGTTAAAAGAAATTGGCCGCTTATTGGTACAACTCTATAGCCAACACAGCCAACAACAACTCTTAGAACCGCCCTATCCAAAACATTGGCTAGATCGCTATTACAATTTTTATCAGCCTGCTCAAGCCGTGCGTGATGCCTATAGCAAGTGGCAAAAGGACATTCGACAGCACCAAGCAGCACTCGATGCCCAAGCCACACGTAAGCAACGGATAGAAACGCTTGAACTTCAATTGGAAGAACTTGAAGACGTTGTGCAAACGGACTACAAAGAAATCGAGCAAGAATTTGACCGTCTCAGTCATCATGAACATATCATGCAGGATTGTAGCTATGGTCTAAATGCCCTCGATGACGCCGAGCAAAATATCAATCAAGAAATGGGCGCGATCATTCGTCGGATTGAATCGCATGCAGGACGTAGTGAACAACTTTCTGAAATTTATACGTCGCTACTGAACGCTCAAAGTGAAATTGAAGATGCCACCGCAAATTTACGTCAGTTTATTGATCGTCAAAGTTTTGATCCTGAACGTATGGACGAATTAAATACCAAACTGGAAGTTTTTCATCGCTTAGCGCGTAAATATCGTACTCAGCCTGAAGACTTAAAAAATGATTATGATGCGTGGCAACTTGAGCTTGAACAATTACATCAGCTTGAGGATCCTGAAACCTTAGCTGAACAAGTGGAAGTGTCTCATCAAGACTTTTTAACTAAAGCACAGCATTTGGATGATATTCGTCGTGAAGCGTCTACCCCATTGGCGAAGCAGTTGACTGAACAAGTGAAACAGCTCGCGCTCCCAGAGGCTCATTTTGAATTTAAGTTTGAGCCTCTAGAACAAGCTTCAAGTGAAGGTTTAAGCTTTATTCAACTCCTGTTCACCGCAAACAAAGGGATTCCTGCTCAGCCTTTAGCACGCGTGGCATCTGGGGGTGAATTGTCACGTATCGCCTTAGTCATGCAAGTGATGAATGCTGAAAAAACGGAATCCGAAGTCTTGGTCTTTGATGAAATTGATGTCGGGATCAGTGGCGGAACGGCAGAAATTGTGGGGCGTTTGTTGGCTGATTTGGCGCAGCATGTTCAAATTCTATGTATCACGCATCAAGCGCAAGTTGCAGCACAATCCGATCAGCACTTGTTGGTGAAAAAACGTCAAACGGATCCTGCAAGCAGTACCATTATCGAATTAGAAGAAGATGATCGGATCCAAGAGCTGGCTCGAATGACTGGTGGTGTGGAGATTAGTCAAACGACCTTACAACACGCAAAACAGTTGCGACAATTAAAATTTCAACATAGTTAATTTTTGATGCTTTCAAAAAAACCTGTGTATTCAAAGTACACAGGCTTTTTTCTTAAATACACTATTTGACAATCCCCTGATACACAAAGGCTTTCGAGCCTAAGCTATAGCGTAAATATTTATACTGCGGCTGATGTTGTTGATTGAGTAACATAACATCCACGTGTTTCGGACTGATTTTGAGATATTCATTACCGCTACGACGATCGGTTTCATAATGGCAGTCATAATCTATCGAGATTTGATCTAGTTTCTTTTGCTTAGTTTGAAATACATAAGATTTAAGTAACTGTTTTGGTCCAACTTCAACAGCTCTTAGATGATGTAGTCCACTGCAATTATCACCTTTATAATAACTCTTCACCAAATATACGGTTTTATTTTGGATGTTGACCGGCAAAATTTGATTGATATAGCCTGAGTCAAATTGATCTAAATGTTGCGTTTTTCCCGTTGCATATTGCACATAGCTGCTCCACTCCCCCATGGTGCCTCCGCCAGACACATCAAAACTATAAAATTTAAGTTTTTTATCTGGTGAATATTGCACATGAACAAAACCTTGCTTTTCGAGTTGCGTAAATCCGTAGTGAAAACTGCTCGGATCTGCCGCAATGACATCCACAATTTCACGTTCTATCGCTTCATTGACCTCATAAAAATTTAAGTTTTTATATTTTTTAATCACCTGAGATTCATGTTTTTGTAAGTCAGCGCTTCCTGCAAAGCCTGAAATAGGTAGGCTTGCACAGAGTGCCATCCCTATTATTTTTGAAAAATGTGTCATTGTTTTACCCTCAGTTTATCCTGCTATTTTAAGCAATCCTTATCATCCATCACGTATATCTTCTCCTCACTTTTGTACTGCTGTTGTTCAAATCACCAATCATCGCTTCACAATTCACCACATTACAGACCCGCCTGCACGATGAAGATTTTTAGCATGTCCCTCACTGGTCGAGCATGACAAATATTGAATTTGCAGAAAAACTCATTGTTGAAAACTTGTGAGTCTAGTATGTTGATAAATACAACGTTATTCGAATGCAATTCCCCCCAAGAATCAAACTTACCCCAATAAGGAGAAGCCATTAGGTGACTAAACAATACCTCACACACCGCTGCCTGATTGCTCCACCCGAAATGAACGATGAATTCTTTGCCAATACGGTGATTTATTTAGCGCGACATGATGAAGATGGCGCTCAAGGCATCATTATTAATCGTCCTTCTGGCTTGCAGATCAAAGAACTATTGAATGATTTGGAAATTGAGGCAGATAATGTGCATCCTCATGAAGTGTTGCAAGGTGGTCCTTTGCGCCCAGAGGCAGGTTTTGTTCTTCATACCGGTCAACCGACATGGCATTCGTCTATTGCTGTAGGTGAAAATGTCTGTATTACCACGTCTAAAGATATTTTAGATGCGATTGCACACAATGAAGGTGTGGGTCGCTATCAGGTGGCTCTAGGCTATGCCAGTTGGGGTAAAAGCCAATTGGAAGAAGAAATTGCTCGGGGTGATTGGCTCATTTGTGACTCAGACATGGATTTAATATTTAACTTACCTTATGACGACCGCTGGGACGCTGCCTATAAAAAAATGGGCGTAGACCGCACGTGGTTATCATCTGAGATTGGACATGCCTGATTTACCACAATATCAAATGATTATGGCCTTTGACTTTGGCACACAAAAAACAGGAATAGCTGTGGGACAAGCCTTGATTGAAAGTGCAAATCCCCTGCCACTCTTTCCCATGAAAGATGGCATTCCCAATTGGGATAATCTACTCAAGATTGTGAAACAGTATCAGCCGGATTTGTTCATCGTGGGTCTACCGCTCAATATGGATGACAGCGAATCTGAGCTCTCCACACGTGCGCGTAAATTTGCACGACGCCTTCGCCACCAAACCAATATTGAAACCTTGATGGTCGATGAACGCTTAACTACACGTGAAGCGCGTGATGAATTAGATCATTATCAAGCCCAAGGCCGTGCGAAGAATCTTTCTGCCGACAGCCTTGCTGCAGCATTATTTATTGAAAGTTGGTATCGAAATCCAGTGGGACTGAAACCTTAAGCGCTTTCAACAAACAGGCAAATAAAAAAGCATCCGAAAAAGGATGCTTTTTTATGCGCAAGATTGATCACTCAATGCTGCGCAAATGAAATGATTGGGGATAACTTAGTTTTTATCCACAATATGAATCGTGGTGGTTCGACCCGCGACAAAAGCCAGCTGATCATGCGGCACTTCATCCAGTACAATTTTCACTGGTACACGCTGTGCCAAACGGACCCAACTAAAGGTTGGATTAACATTGGCAAGTAAGCCATCAGTCGAGGTACGTTCACGGTCTTCAATCCCTGTTGCAACGCCTTGTACATGGCCTTTATAAACTTCAGAACTTCCCATCAGTTGGATTGTTGCAGGTGCGCCAACATAGATTTTATCCAGTTTGGTTTCTTCAAAATATCCCACAACATACAATTGTTGACGGTCAATTAAAGCCGCCACGGCTTGTCCTACTTTGACGTAATTCCCTGCTTTGAGTTCAAAGTTAGACAAAGTTCCATCTGTTGGTGCAACCACTTCCGAACGTTTTAAATTCAACTCAGCCAAATGCAAACTGCTATTCGCTGCTTCAATTAGGGCTTTTTGCTGCACCACACTGGCTTTGGCTTGTTCAATCGCTGCCTGAGTTTGCTCATGCTCTGCATGTGATTGATCACGCACTGCAAACATTTGATCTTGTTCTTGTTTTGAAATCGCACCGTCCATCAAACTTGCATAACGATTTGCATTTTTATCTGCAAGATTGATATTGGCTTGTGACTTCACTAGATTGGCTTTGGCTTCAGCAAGCTGTGCTTCAGCCCCTGCCAGTCCTGCTTTGGCTTTCGCCAGGTCAGATTTGGCTTGCTCAACATCCAACGCTTGACGTGCCACATCTATACGAAATAACACTTGGCCTTTTTTCACTTGTTGGTTGTCTTGAACCAAGACGTCTGTGACCAAACCTGAAACATCCGATGACACTTGAATCACGTCACCACGTACCCGTCCATCACGCGTCCATGGTTCCGAATTGTAATAGTCCCAAATATGTTTTAGCGCAAGTAATGCGCCACATAGCACGATTATCAACAATACAGGCCGAACATATTTTCGGACATTCAAATTGGTCATACGATTACCTCAATCATTTCATTTTTTTAGGGGCTTAGAACTGGCAGAAAATAAAGATTTCATGCACCAGCCAAAGCAACATCACAAATACACCCAAATAAAAAATATTGGGCATCGGCACCCAATCTTGCGCCATCCATCGGTCAAGCAAACGCATGATGACCCGCAATAACAGATAGGCCAATACCGCTTGAATCAATAGAATGGGCACATAGACGCCATATACATTTAGCTCACCCATGTTGTGCCTCGACCTGTAAATGATTTGGAGTCTGCTGTGTTAGAACATGACACAAACTGCTTTGAATATTGTTCAGTGAATACTGAATTCGATGCATAACATCGTCGTTTTCAATACCCTGAACGGCCTGATTCAATCGTTGAATTCGCTCTACAATTTGCTGTTTCAAGCTCCTATACACATTCTTTTGCCCTTGTTCCATGGCCCGAAAATAGTCATCTAAATCTTGTTGTAACTCTTCGAGTTCGCTGACCAATGCATCATTCGGATCGAGTTTATTCATGAGTTCTTGTAAGCGGGTCAAATCAATCACCGCACTGGCTTCCACCAAAGCCCACTCGATCTGTTGCTTCAAATTTCCTGATTGCACCATTTTGCTGTTTAGGATGCCAATTCGGTCCAACATACTGCGTAAATGCACCCGAAACGGTAAGCCGTTCGGCAGATATAAAGCCTGACGCAGTGCCTTGTAATGCTGTGAAAGTATGCGTTGGGCCGTCATATCTGGGGACATCGCACGCACTAAATGAATAATAAATACCGAGATAATGGGTCCCAAAACCGTCCCAATCGATGCATCGAAGAAAAACACCTGATCGAGGCTAAAGCGGTTTTGAAAATTCAGTCCCATGATGGTGCCCATCAAAAGCGGCAAGCTGATCCCAATCAAAGGCGGATGTAAAAACAGCATCAGACAGAACATCACAAACGGTGCTAACACCACGATCAACTGCCAAAAAGCGGTCACATGCGGGAAAATGCCATAGGCGTAGATAAACACCATGAAAGCCGCATACATATTGGCGCGAATAAACATTTTCAATGCAGGAACAGGGTTATCCATTGCCGTTAAAATACAGGCACTGATCGCAGCCATTTCGGCCATCATAAATCCAGCTTTCCAACCACTAACGATCCAAAAACCCGTAGAAATTAAAATAATCAAACATGCAGACACCCCGCCACGAATGGCAACCCCCGCATCTCGGTGCAAAGTCGGATAATGACTATTGCCCAAGGCGGTCAGTGTAGCTGGTAAAGTGGAGTCGCCTTGCTGTACCCGCTGCCAAAGCAAGCGAATCGCACGAATATTCTGAATAAAATGGCGAATATCCATTTTTAGACTGCCCAAAATCACCTGTTGTGATGGCAATGCCTGTGCATGAATGTGTTGAAAATCTTGCTCAAACTGTTCAGGCAATTGATTAAGTTCACTTTCCTCAATCTGATGTTGATCTAATAAAAACGCGGCAATATGTTCATGGGCTTGCTTGAGTGCCGTCCGATAATGTGTGTCCAGACCATCTAATTGTTTCATCCGTTCAGACATGGCCACCAAGTTGCTGACCAACAAACTCAACTGATGCAAGATTTCCTGCAACGGACGTGTCATGCCTTTTAAGGTGGATTTTTCATAAGACAAATGCACCGCCATGACATGTATATCGGCGATATCTCGTGCAATATTGCCGAGATTTTTAGAATAATTTTTTAGCTCGGCAGGCTCTAATAAAATCTGATCAAAAATTTCTTTGGTATCGGCAAAGGTTTTGCTCACCCGTGTTTCGACGGCAGGGCCAATATGCATTGGAAATAATGTCGTGGTCACGATGGCACTACAGACCACACCCACCGTAATTTCGAGAAAACGCCCCAAGGCCATATCGAAAATCGAAGCAGTATCAATAAAATACACCACGTTAAAACAGATAATGACCGTGGTATAACCCGCCAACATGGAAACATAACTACGAGGCGTGCGGTCTAGCAATGACAAATACAGGCAAAACCCAACCCAAACCGCTAAAAACACCGTAAACAGTACAGGCATGTGGATGAGATGTGGCAGTGCCACCACCGACACGGCCGCCCCTAAGAACGTCCCTAATACACGATACAAACTTTTTGAAGACGTCATCCCTGAATATGGATTCGCGATCACGAAAACGGTGCCAATCGCCCAAATCGGATAAGCCAAATTCAGTACAAAGGCCACATACAATGCCAACATGCCCGCGATGAACGTTTTGGTCGCAAAAATCCAGTCCATTTTATTGGGCCGAAAAGCGAGTATTTGTTTCGTCAGCAGCATGATGGATCTCGGTGGCTTGCTTCTTTTTAGTGAAAACGGCCTCGTATCGAATGCTTAAACATTCGATAGCACAACCTGTATCACGGCACAGGAATGACTAGAAATTTCAATAAGTAAAGAAGCGATTCAAATCGTGTTTCAAACCATTTGAATACAAAAAGTAGTGTGCAACATTGCCTGCGCATCGAAATAATGGGCAATATTTATTCAATATAGGATATTTTCATAGCAATTTTGCTAAAAAAACAAATTAAAGTCAATATTAATATCTTATTTTGATAATTGACCTATATTTTAAATGAGTATTTCAATTTTTTTATTATGCTTTTATCAGAATAACCCAAGAAACCCTGTGATATTTCAGATTTGTTTCATTTCCAGTGTAGAAAAGCGCAACATCAGGCCGAGCAATTTGTTATAAAGTAACTTAACGATTCATTTTTTATTGTGACCAAGCAGGTTCTTATGGCGCTTTCCAGTTTTGGTAAAATTCTCACCGTACTCGACTTATTTTCAGTTGCTCGTCCCATCATCAATGTCGACATTATTAGTGAAGAATTAGGCTTATCTAAACCAACGAGCTATCGCTATTTAAAAGAACTGGTTTCTGCTGAATTATTGCAGCGCCTCAGTGGGACTTCTGGCGATTACACACTGGGTTCAAAAATTGCTGTGCTTGATTTTATTTCTCGCACCACCGATCCATTGGTGCAAATTAGCATCCCCTTCATGAAAGAAATTGTGGAACGCACAGAGTCTTGCTGCTTATTGACGCATCTAAATATCGACTCTTGCATTGATGTACATCATGAACTTTATAAAGACTATGCCGCATTGGCTTATGGTCGAGGTAGCCCGCGTCCAATGTATAAAGGCTCATCGTCTAAAGTGATTTTGTCGCAGTTACCTAAGCAACGGATTTTAGATTATTACCACCGTTTTGCGGACGAGTTATCTCAAGTTGGTTTTGCGCATAATGAAGAAGAATTTATGCAGCAAATGAAAAAGATTAAAAAGCAGGGTTATTATTTTTCCAATGGTGAAGTTGACCCGAATATGTCGAGCCTATCGATTCCGATTAAATTTTCCAGTAAAGAACCCCCACTTGCTTTGACCCTATTGGCGTCTAAAAATCGTTTTGAATTTATGAACTTTCAAAAAGTCGTAGAAATGATGCAAGACTGTACAGCGCGTATTGAGAAAAAATACAGCAGTATGATGGAAGAATCGGACGCCATTTAAATCTGATCAGTTTGCGCACAACTGATGCGATGTTGTAAAGATGATATTTAATTAATCTGATAAATTCATATTATTAATTGAATTTATTAATTATAAATTCCAGATATATTATCATAATATGATTATTGTTCTTTAGCAGTCATCTCAACCATGTGTTCCATGATTTCAGTTGATTGTCGTTATACTCTTCCTCAGAGAAAGAAAAAAGCTCATCTAGATATGGGCTTTTTTTATGGCTGTTTATCATAGAAATAACGAAAGGTTAAATTCACCCTCGGCTCGGTCACGTTCATCGACTTCATTAGGGCATGCTTCCAATACCGTTGGGTTTGCCCACGCATCACGATCAACTGTCCACTTTGCAGTAAAAGCTGTACTTTCTCTTGGGTGCTTTTATGTTTAAAGCAAAACTTTCGGCTTGCACCAAAACTCAAAGATGCGATCACCACCTGCTGTGTGGGTGAAAGCAAAGATGGCTCATCATCACTATGCCACCCCACCGCTTGCGTACCATTTTCGTATAAATTGGCCAAACAGGAATTAAACGTCTGACCCACCCGTTGCTCAATATATTTCTTTAAGCGCAGTAAAGCTGGATTCCAGATCAATGCCTGCTTTTGCATGCCTGAATAGTGATACTCATAATGAGCATCTCCATACCAAACCACTTTTCGTTCCGTTTGAAAATACTGTCCATGCAAAATGACTTCATCATGCTGCCAAGCCAACTGCGTGAGGAAATAGCGTAAATATTTTTCACTGTCTTCAGCATTGAAGATCAGTCCATAATCTTCAACTTCACCATCATAGGGCAACAGATTTGCATGCGGTTCAGGCGTAAATAATTCAAAATTCATCGGTTCAACTCAACACTGTTTGGCACAGCAGCGTGATGCTGATGTCGTGAGCACATTTAAAAAATATCTTAGCCGAAAAACTCTCGTCACAAATCAAAACATTGTCATTACTTGTCGCATAGAATTTTCAGTCTTAGACTAAAGCTCATATTCACAATAAAAATAATTGCTTATGAACCTGTGGCAGCTTTTCCAAAAATTACGTCCATTCGTACAGCCATACCGCTGGCTGGTGGTCGTGACGCTGATCTTGACCTTAATTGGCTCACTCACGGCACAGGTGAATGCCCTGACACTCAAATATGCCGTAGACAGCATCAATCAGCTTTTACAGCAAGGCCTCGGTCTAGCCAATGGTTGGCATATATTAATCACCATCACCGTAGTTTTACTGGGAAAAGAAGTCATCAATGCCATCGTGCAATTTGGACAAAAATCGTTTGGTGAAAAATTACGTATTTTAATTTCTCAGGATTTGTCCCAAGGCATTATTGAAAAATTTATCACCTATCGATTGGCATTCTTCGATCAACAAGACAACCAAGCAGGCAAACTCCAAACTCGAATTGATCGGGGGGTTAGCTCGCTCACACGACTGGTTCAAATCTTTTTTATTGATATTTTACCGCTATTTACCAGTGCTATTATTGCACTGGGCTTAATGTATTATGCCAATGTTTGGGTTGGCGTGGTGGCCACAATTATCGTGCCGATTTATTTTTGGCTAACTTTCAAACAATCACAAAAACTGGCAGGCAAACGCCGTGCCCTACGCGATAATTTTGAAAAGAAAAATCAGGGTATTCTGAGTATTATCAACTCGATAACGGTCATTAAATCTTTTAACAAAGAAGCCGTCGAATCGAAAAAGCAATTAAATCTGCAAAAGTCGCTGACTGAAAACCAGATGCAGACACGGCAAACCAGTTATATCTTTGACGGACTCAAAACCTTTATTGAACAGGTCGGTGTGGTACTGATCATCATTCTGACAGCCTATTTTGTTTTGGATGGGCAAATGAGTATCGGGATGATTATGTATCACGTGTTGTTATTTAATAATGTCTCTGCCCCGATTCGCTCGCTGCATCGTATCTATGATGAAATTAACTCTGCGATGATTTATTCGGAAAGCTTCTTTAACATCTTAGAAGCGGATCATGAAATTGAAACCAGTGGCACTGCTCAACCTCCGATTCAAGGTCAGTTTGAATTAAGCAATGTCGACTTTAGCTATCCCAATGGTTTTCAGGCATTGCACCGCATCAACATGACCATCCAACCGAACAAAATTACCGCCTTGGTTGGTTTATCTGGCGCTGGAAAATCGACATTAATTAGCTTACTGGATAAGTTTTATCATCCTCAAGCGGGCAATATCAAACTTGATGGCATCGATTTAGAACAGATTGATACACAGTATTTACGTGAAAATATTGGTTTGGTTTTACAAAAAAATCATATTTTCCCAGGTTCAATTTTTGAAAATATTCGCTATGGAAAAAGTACAGCCACAGAGCAAGAAGTCTTTGATGCGGCAAGGAAAGCCTCGATCCATGATCAGATCTTAAAACTGCCACATGCCTATGAAGCAGATGCCTTACTGCTCTCAGGTGGACAGCAACAGCGTATTGCCTTGGCACGTATGTTCCTAAAAAATCCGCCGATTATTTTCTTAGATGAACCGACTGCAAGTTTAGATGCGATCGCTGCTGAACAAATTAAAAATAGTCTGGATCAAATTAAACAAGGGCGTACCGTCATCATGATTTCACATAGTTTGTCGCAAATTATCGATGCCGATTACACCTATGTGATGAAAGACGGACAAATCGTAGAACACGGGGAGCATCATGATTTGTACCATCAAGAAGGTGCTTATAAGCAAATCTTCGATGCGATGGCGAAAAGTTTAAATATTGACAAAATTGCCCGTACTTTTGAGGAAGACGAAGAAACACATAGTTAATTTTACACCGAAAAAAGCCCATCGTTTGATGGGCTTCGTTCATATTTGTTTTATTCAATTAACGCTGAACTTTTTGCTCAATTTCTTCAACACTGGTGTGACGGACATCTAGACCTTTCACCATATAAATCACTTGTTCAGAGATATTTCGAGCATGGTCACCAATACGTTCAAGTGAACGCAGCACCCAAAGTACATTCATGACCCGAGTAATGTGGCGTGGATCTTCTATCATATACGTCATGAGGGTACGGGTTGCCGATTGGTACTCGCGGTCAATATCAGCATCGGCCAAAAGGACACGTAAAGCCTGATCCACATCCAAACGTGCAAAGGCATCGAGCGCATCATGAATCATCACGCGGACTTGGTTGCCAATATGACGTGTTTCCATATAACCACGCGGTGAACCACCCTCTTCACACAAGCTTTGTGCAATACGGGCAATTTTTGCCGCTTCATCACCAATCCGTTCTAAATCGGTGTTGGCTTTCGACATCGCAATCACCATGCGTAGATCAATCGCAGCAGGATGACGACGCGCCAAAATTAGGGTAAGCGCTTCATCAATTTCAGTTTCCATACGGTTCACCGTATTGTCTTGAAATTGAACATCAATCGCCATTGTTGCATCCGTATCCAATAAGGCATGAATGGCATTTGCAACCTGCTGCTCCACCAAACCACCCATGGTCATAAATTTGGTATGCACATCCTGCAACTCTTCATTGAATTGCGAAGAAATGTGATGGTTTAAAACAGGATTATTAGGCAAAGCGAGTCTCCACTACAACGTGAATCGGCAGATTTTAGTGCCATATTAAAGCATATTGATTGTGAAACTTTTATGACCATGGATTATTTCTTTAGTAGGATCGATGGCTGATTTTTCTGATCGACCAACCACGCATTCATTTCCACTAAATCAGCTTCCGTTAATTTCCCAACTGAGGCTTTAAGTTGTAGAACATGAATTAAATAATCGTACTTAGAATTCAGATAATCTTGACGGGCTGAAAAGGCATTACGCTGTGCCAGTAGAACATCAACCATAGTTTTCAGACCTTCCTGATACTGGGCTTGTGAGGCCAATGACACTTGCGCGGAAGAATCCATTGCAGCTTTACGTGCCTGTAATTTACTTTGATCCGTTTCGACTTGCATATATGATTTTTTTACATCGGTTTGTGCTTTTCGAATCGCTGCATCCACCTGTGCTTGGCTTTTTTCAACATTGATCGCCGCTTGCTTAATGGATTTCTGTGTCCGTCCACCATTAAACACATTCCAGTTCATTTCAATCCCCACCTGATCAAATTGACCATCTTGCGACATGATGGATTGTGGACTTTGCTTGTTATAACCATAGGTCCCTACCGCTTCAATCTGAGGATATAAGGCAGCTTTTTCGACGCGTTTGCCATCTTCCGCATAACGTTGTTGCATACGCGCTTGTAAAATGCCTAGGTTCTGCTCCTGAGCCAGTTCTTCCCACGCTTGTACATTGTTTGGAATCGGTTTTTCAAACTGAAAATCTTCACGTAACACCGCCAAATTTTCTCGATATGGCCCAATCAACTGTTGTAATTGTTCCTGCGCCAAAACCAATTGAACATTGGTTGCCATGCGGTTTGCCCGTGCATTTTGATATTGTGCATTGGCTTCGCTGACATCACTTTTTGCCACCAAGCCTTCTTTTAATTTGCCATTCATCATGCGCAGCTGTTCAGATAGCGCCTGTTCTTCTTGTAGGTTGGCAACCGTCAATGCTTGCTGACGTAGGACATTAAAATAAGCTTCAGAAACATTTAAAATATGATCTTGTTTTTGAATCCGCAGATTGATTTCACTTAAATTAATCGAGGTCTTGACTTGCTTCAGCCCTTCCCATGCATCCCAACGAAAAATGGGCTGACGGGCAGTAAGCGCAATTTGTCTTGTTGTGGTGCTGTCTGGCATGATCAGCCCGGCTTGAGCGCCACTTTGGTTGGAATTTTGATTTTTTCGGGTCACATTTCCGGAGATTGTTACCGTTGGAAGTAAGTTCCCATTGGCAATCCCCAAATTCAATTTATCCGCTTCATATTGTAGTTTATTGGCTTGCCAATTGGGATCTTCCTGTTTTGCTCGTTCATAAGCTTGCACAAGATCTAGCGCACACGCCCATTGACTCGTGAAAAGCAAACAAAGACCCACCACAACTTTTTTGTTCATTTTTTTTGTAAATTCCTAATATTCAAATACCCGAGATTGAATATTCAAGCCTAAAACTAAGCAGATACTAATCATATCCTTGCAAATTTCCGTATGATTTTTATTAATTTTTTATATCAAATGCGACAAAACCGGATAATTTCAGTCGTTTTCGGACACTACTCACAACGCTATAACAAAGAACTGTACAATAGTACACATATTGCACGTGTTTCATCTATAAAATAGTCGACATTCCATCGGACAATACCACTTCTATAGCGCATCGAGTTCCTGTGTCAAAATTTTTTCAGCTGCCTGCAAAGTTTAGTGCAATGTTTTTATGTTTCAGTATGTTGAATGGATGCCAACAACAGCCTGAACCACAACCTGCACCAGAGTTTCCCAACAATAAGACTGTTCAAAAAGAAGCAGTCGATTTGTCTTTGCTGTGCAAAAAACTTGAAAAAAACATGCTGGAAATAGACGATCAACGAACAACTTTCGCTTTAGAACAAATCAACCAAGATCTCAAAGTCTGCTTACCGCTATTAAAAGCGGACGAACAAAAAAAATTACTGCGTTTGTCCAATCAAATGTATCACAACTTTTTACATGTTGAACGTACAGCTCAACAGCAAATGGCGTTCGAACAATTTGCCTTTGATATGGCTCAGCATCCCACCATTCAACAAAATCATTATGAGCAGCTCACTGCCCGAGATCAATACTTACTGAAACATAAAGGCCAAGCTTATGTGGAGTTGTTCGATGCAGGTGAAGGACAGTTACGCTATCGCCGCAGTCCTGAATATTTAGCCAAAATTTTTGCGCCTTATATGGAAGAATCTGAGCAAGTCTTTATTGAAAAACTGGCTGAACAAAATGCACAACCTGCCTTGCTGCAACAAAGTTTAGCCATTGAGCCACAAGAGATTGCGACACGTGCAATTTTTTGGGAAGACTATCTCAAACAATATCCAGATAGCCCCTACAAAAAAGATGCACAACAATTACTATATCAATATAGCCAGTTGTTATTTATTGGATCGGCACATAGTCCAGTTTCCAATGACTTTTCAGACCGCCTCAGTATTCAAGCCAGTTCTTTGGAAGAAATTGAACGCTTGGCTCAATTAAAAAACTCCAAATTGGCAGATCAGGCGCGTTTATTTTTAAAATTATTAGATCAAAATACTGCTGCATCTAATCAGCGATCAGAAGCGCAGCTGTTGAATTTAATTGGTGTCCGCAATCCTGATCCGCATTATAAGAAAGACTGTTTTAGTGACGCCATCTGTGTAAATCAGTCCTCTACTTAGCCAATGCAAGTTCAATTGCACACGGGCCTAGCCAAAATTCTGCACTGCAAAATCGATGAAAAATAACACTGTTTTAAAACAGCCTTCATGCTAATATCCGCACAAAGCTTGACGGAGCGCAGGTAATTTCCTGCTGAGATCATCTAAATTTAGTTCGCTAAATTTAAGGATGAGTACCGTTGAACCTGATCAGGTTAATACCTGCGTAGGAATCAAGCCATCTAAAAACTTAAGCCCTTCTTATCTCTTGGTTTTACGCCTTTATTTTCAGGTGAATCCATCAGATAAACTGCCACGTTTTTGGTCGTGCTTGATTCGTTGATGTCATTCATAAGGATCATTGTAATGAACCAATTAACGAATCTCACCGCTTCAGATCGCGCTGCTCAACATGAACAAGATGCTAAAGATCTCACCCGTATTCTCCCCGCGTCAAAAAAAGTCTATATCCAAGGCTCACGTCCAGATATTCGCGTACCAATGCGTGAGATCAGTCTTACAGATACGCCTACAGGTCTGGGTGGAGAAAAAAATCTACCGATTATGGTCTATGACACCTCTGGTGCTTATACCGACCCCAATATTCAAATTGACCTGAATCAAGGTCTACCCAATGTCCGTGAATCTTGGATTGAGTCTCGAAATGATACGGAAATACTCGATACCTTAACTTCAAAATTTGGACAAGAGCGTCTTCGAGATATTCGTACTGCAGAGATTCGTTTTGCGCATATATCAAAACCCCGTCGCGCTCGTCGTGGACACAATGTCTCTCAAATGCACTATGCCAAACAAGGCATCATCACCCCTGAAATGGAATACATTGCGATTCGTGAAAATCAGCGCCAGCGTGAAGGTGTAGATATGCGCCAACATGCCGGTCAAAATTTTGGCGCACGCAATTTAACTGAAATCACCCCAGAATTTGTACGTCAAGAAGTGGCTGAAGGTCGTGCCATTATCCCTGCTAACATTAACCACCCTGAATGTGAACCGATGATTATTGGTCGTAACTTCTTGGTGAAAATCAATGCCAACATTGGTAACTCAGCACTTGGTTCAAGCATCGATGAAGAAGTGGCAAAAATGACTTGGGCAACTCGTTGGGGCGCTGACACCATCATGGATTTATCGACAGGTAAAAATATCCATGAAACCCGCGAATGGATTATTCGAAACTCCCCTGTACCGATTGGCACCGTGCCGATTTACCAAGCTTTAGAAAAAGTTGATGGTGTCGCAGAGGACTTAACCTGGGAAATTTTCAAAGACACACTGATTGAACAAGCCGAGCAAGGTGTCGATTATTTTACGATTCACGCAGGCGTACTGCTTCGTTATGTTCCACTCACCGCCAACCGTTTAACAGGGATTGTGTCACGTGGCGGATCCATCATGGCGCAGTGGTGCTTAGCGCATCATGAAGAAAACTTCCTGTATACGCATTTTGATGAAATCTGCGAAATCATGAAAGCCTATGATGTGTCATTCAGTTTAGGTGATGGTTTACGTCCAGGGTGTATTCAAGATGCCAACGATGAAGCTCAATTTAGTGAATTACGCACCTTAGGTGAATTGACTCACCGGGCATGGGAACATGATGTACAAGTCATGATTGAAGGCCCAGGCCATGTCCCAATGCATATGATCAAAGAAAATATGGATCTACAACTCGAGGTTTGCAAAGAAGCACCTTTCTATACCCTTGGACCACTCACCACCGATATTGCCCCGGGCTATGACCACATTACCTCTGCGATAGGTGCAGCAATGATTGGTTGGTATGGCACCGCGATGCTGTGTTATGTGACCCCGAAAGAGCACCTTGGTCTACCAGATAAAAAAGACGTCAAAGATGGCATTATCACCTACAAAATTGCAGCCCATGCCGCAGACCTTGCCAAAGGTCATCCCGGTGCGCAGGCTCGTGATAATGCATTATCCAAAGCACGCTTTGAATTCCGCTGGGAAGACCAATTTAATCTGAGCTTAGACCCTGATACAGCGCGTAGCATGCATGATGAAACTATGCCGAAAGAAGCACATAAATCAGCCCATTTTTGTTCGATGTGTGGACCTAAATTTTGCTCGATGAAAATCACACAAAATGTGAGAGATTATGCAAAAAATCAGCAAGATATGCAGCTTTCTTCAGAATCTAATCCTGAAATTGAAACAGGTTTACAGAGCATGAAAGCGGCCTATCATGAACATGGTCAAAAGTTGTACCACAAAGTGTAAAGCTTAAAAAAAATCTTTTGTATTCAACAAAATCTCGGTTAGGATGAAATGGAAGATTTCATCCTAATTAGCGCTTATGAATATTATTAAACAGGCCACATATAACAAAAAAGATTACAGCATTGAAGGGCGTGAACATCTTTATAAAGGCTTTATTCAAGTTGAAAAAGTTCAGCTTCGACACCGCTTATTCCATCAAGACAGCATGATTCCAACCATTCAGCGTGAATTGATTCATCGTCCTGAAGCAGCAGGTGTGCTGATTTATAGTCATCAACAACAAAAATTTGCCTTAATTGAACAATTCCGCATTGGGGCGATTGATGATGAAACTTCGCCCTGGCAACTAGAGATTATTGCCGGCGTGCTCGATGGTGATGAATCTGCTGAAAGCTGCATCCGCCGTGAAAGTTTGGAAGAATCAGGCTGTGAATTAGATGCACTACAGCATTTATTTAGTTTTTATCCCTCTGCGGGTGCCTGCGCGGAATTATTCCACCTTTATAGTGCTGAAGCAGAACTGCCTGAACATGGAGGAGTCTTTGGCATGCCTGATGAAGGAGAGAATATTCAATTGCATATCTTAAACTATGCTGATATTCCTGAATTATTAACCAATGGTCGGCTAAAAAACGCACCTGTCATTATGGCCTTGCAATGGTTACAACAACAAATACATACTACAAGGAATGTCTAAGGGGAAGGACATGACTTTAAGGGATACACCACAATACGACTGGACACTGATCCAGATCTCGGACACACATTTAATGGATCAGGAAGATCTTGAATTTGTCCGCATGAATCCAGAGCAAAGTTTTCACGATGTGATTCAACAAATTCAGTTGAACCATCATCACATCGATACGCTTGTCCATACTGGCGATCTTGCACAAGTGCCGGTAGAGCGTACCTATGCGCGTTATCTCGAATATATGCAACAGCAGCCGTTTCCGTTTTATCAGATTCCGGGGAACCATGACGAAGCGTCTTGCTTCCCATTTCATCAACAGGAAGATCGTGCTCACTGCATCGCATTAGGCAATTGGTGTCTGATTTTACTGAACAGTGCGGTTAAAGGAAAAGTGGATGGTTGGGTATCACAACAGCAGTTGGAACAATTAGATCAGTTACTCACAGCACACCCACAGCAACACATCATTGTGGCATGCCACCACCACCCTTTTGCCATGCAATCGCATTGGATAGATCAGCATAAACTAAAGAACGCTGAACATCTCATAGATGTGCTTTCACGCCATGACAATGTCAAAATTGTACTATGCGGACACGTACATCAAGACTCGTCTAATCAATGGCGCAATATTCAGTTTTTATCGACGCCTTCGACCAGTGTTCAGTTCAAACCACATAGTGAAAATTTTGCCTTAGATGAGGCTTTACCAGGGTATCGTGCACTCTATCTGAATGATAATGGTGAATTTAAAACTGAAGTTGTTCGGGTCAAATTAAAACAACCTCAAATTAATGTTGAAATTTCAGGTTATTAACTTTTCAATTTGATTTTTTTGCTTTACTTTATGGCTTCTAAAGGAAAAGTGATAGTTAGAATCCAAACATCAAAGACTATCAATAAGCAGAAAAAGTCTATATGATGACGACCCCCACAGAAGGAAACTCTGTGTTGGGTGGATAAAAAACTTGCATATCACCATATTTTTTGCGTATAGATATATGCATATGATGAGGAATGCCCTACATGGCGAATGACAACCAAAATCAAGTCTTAGACGAACAAACTGATGTAGTAGACGAAAAGTCTACCAAACGCGTGCGCAAATCAAAGCCAAAGGCGACTGAAGGTGGTTCTACTGCAAGCTTATTTGGTATTGAACCTTATCAGCCTAAAAAGAATGAAGAATACATGTCTGAAGGGCAACTTGAGCATTTCCGTCACATCTTATTGGCGTGGAAAGCTGAGTTAATGTCTGAAGTAGACCGTACTTTGAATACCATGCAAGACGAAAATACTGCACTTCCAGATGTGAACGACCGTGCAACGCAAGAAGAAGAATTTGCGATTGAACTTCGTACACGTGACCGTGAACGTAAACTGATCCGTAAAATTGAACAATCAATTGAAGCGATCAAAAATGATGACTACGGCTTCTGTGAAACGTGTGGTATCGAAATTGGCTTACGTCGCCTAGAAGCGCGTCCAACAGCGACTTTATGTATCGACTGCAAAACACTTGCAGAGATCAAAGAGAAGCAAAATAACGGTTAATTCTGTGTTGAGTAATTCCTCTCTAGCCCTCCCTTTAGATAAGGGAGGGAAAGCTGCAGAGTATTACGTGGGCCGGTTTGCGCCATCGCCAACCGGCCCTTTGCATTTTGGCTCTTTAATTACAGCAGTCGCAAGCTACTGCGATGCCCGTGCCCATCAGGGGCAATGGGTGGTTCGTATCGAAGATACCGACATTCCACGTATATTTCCCGGCAGCGAAGAACACATCTTACGTTGTATTGATGCATTTCAATTCGAACCAGATGCCGAGATCATTTTCCAAAAAGACCGCTTAGAAATCTATGAGGAAGTCATTGCACATTTGTATTCCCAAGACTTGATCTATGCTTGTCAATGCACCCGAAAAATGCTTGGTTCGAATCATATCTATCAAGGCACATGTCGTAATCTTGACCTTCCCCTTCAGGATCAGGCTATTCGAATCAAAGTCGATGCACAGAACATTTGTTTTACCGACCGCTTACAAGGGACGCATTGCTCCAATCTGCAACAAGATTTGGGCGACTTCGTCTTAAAACGCCGTGATGGCATTATCAATTATCAACTTGCTGTCGTGGTGGATGACTACCTACAAGGGATGACCCATGTCGTACGTGGAGCTGATCTTTTGGACAATACCGAACGTCAAATTTGGCTCGGACAGGTTTTGGGTTATCCACGCCTTGAATACATGCACTTGCCATTGGCAATGAATAATCAGGGACAAAAGCTGTCAAAACAGAATATGGCTCAAGCTCTTGATTTAAACCAAGCAGCACCTTTATTGCAACAAGCTTTGCAGGCACTACATCAACCGCCAGTCGACTTAGACACGCCGCGCATTATGCTGCAACAGGCGATTGCGCAGTGGGATATTCAACATATTCCCCATGGCACAGCATTGCCTCAAATCTATCAATAAACCCAAATATTGATCTAAGCCAATCACTCGATATTCAATTGAATTATGCTTTAATAAAGTGATCAATCGGCCATTGGAGAGCCTAATGTTTTTTATTTTTGGAGTTGGTCCGAAAACCGAAGTCATTGAAAAGAGCCAATTTACTTGCCCTGTCTGCCGCAGCAGAACTCAGTATGAGTTGAAACAGCAACGTAATTATTTTTCTTTATTTTTTATTCCATTGATTCCACTATCTAAAGCCAAGGCGAGCTTGGTCAAATGTCTCCATTGTGGAACGGAGATGCCGGCGAGTGTACTGCACCATGCATCTCCCGATCCGCAACGAGATACCAATTTAGAAGCTTGATTCTTCTTTACTTGGGTTTACTTCTTTGGTCGTCGCATCGATCTTTAAGATCAGACTCACCATAACCGCACAGATAATCAGAGAAGACCCCCCATAACTAATAAACGGTAAGGTCAAACCCTTGGTAGGAAGCATGCCCATGTTCATGCCGGCATTCACCAAAATTTGCAGCAAGAAGATAATACTAATGCCATAAGCCAAGTAGCCTGCACGTAAGTATTGATGACGTAAAGCACGATGACCAATGCGAATACAGCAGATCAACATCACAAATGACAGCGTCAATACGGTCAAAATCCCAAAGAAGCCAAATTCTTCGCCCAAAACCGCCAACATGAAGTCGGTATGAGCCTCAGGTAAATACGACATTTTTTGAATACTATGACCCAAGCCGACACCAAACCATTCACCGCGACCAAAAGCCATTAATGCATTCGACAACTGATAGCCTGCGCCTAATGGATCATTCCATGGATTTGAGAACGACATCAAACGTTCTAAACGGTAAGGTTCAAATAAAATCAAGAACACAAAGGCCATGATGATCGCACCAAAGGCAATTGCGAACTGAATCAACGGTGCTCCTGCGAGGAAGAATACCCCTAGCATGGTTAAGGCAATCACCACCGTCGCCCCTAAATCGGGCTCTGCCATGACCAAACCGACAGTTGCAGCCATAATCACTGCCAAACGCACCAAGCCCTTAATATTATTACGGACTTCTTCGGCACGCCGTACCACATAGTCCGCGGTAAATATCGCCATCATGACTTTGGCAACTTCCGAAGCCTGTAAGGTGAAACCAGCAATACGAATCCAACGTTTAGAACCATTGACCTCTGTCCCGACAGCCAATACAGCAGCCAGTAAGATAATCGTGATAATCCATAAAAAGAAGGTGTTGTTAAACCAGACATTTAACGGCACTTTATAGGCGATATAGGCGGCGGCGGCGGCAGCGGCAATCGAAATACCGTGTCGTGAAATGTAATGAAAGGCATTTTCATGCATGCGTTCTGCATAAGGCATCGATGCAGATGCCACCATGATCGAACCAATACACAACAATGCCAAAACACAGAACACCAGAACATTGCGCACGTTGACCTCGGCAGGTAACCGAGGAAGCCAACGCTCTACAACTTCATTTATTCTATTTATGGTCGTCTGAGCCAACCCAGCCATACAACTTTCCTTATCGTTCTTTTAAACGAGTGCATTCACACAATCAACAAATTGGTGTCCACGCTCACTGTAGCCTTTAAACATATCAAAACTTGCGCACGCTGGAGACAATAACACCACATCATTGGCTACCGCATTTTGTTGGCACAGCTCAACCGCTTGTTTCAAACTTTCAGCATGAATCAGCGTGGTTGTCCCTTCAATCGCTTTTTCAATAATTGGACGATCTTCACCAATCAATACCGCAACTTTGGCATATTTTGAAAGTGAATCACGCAGTGCAGTAAAGTCCTGCCCTTTGCCTTGACCACCTAAAATAATCGCCACTTTACCGCCTTTGGCTTCAATCGCAGCACCTAGGCCATCAATCGCAGCTAAAGTCGCACCAATATTGGTGCCTTTAGAGTCGTTATAATAACGAACACCATGCACTTCTTTGACAAATTCACAGCGGTGCTCTAAACCTTTAAATGTTTTCAAAGTTTCCAACATGCCTTCGAGTGGCAAACCAATCGCTTCACCCAAAGCTAAACATGCCAAGGCGTTTGCCACATTATGTGTCCCTTGGATATACATATCTGCACTTTTCAGTAAACGCTCACGACCACGTGCCAACCAAATTGTGCCATCAGTATCGCGTAAAATACCAAACTGATTCATATCTGGAGCATTTAGGCCAAAGCTTTGCATTGGGGTGACATCTGGAACCAATGGACGTGTTAATGAGTCATCACGGTTATACACCACTTTTTTTACCGCTTGGAAAATACGATGCTTCGCAGTGTGATAGCCCATCATATCGCCATGACGGTCCAAATGGTCTTCACTCATGTTCAACACCACAGCCACTTCTGCTGCCAAGTTCGACGTGGTTTCTAATTGAAAACTTGAAAGCTCTAAAACATAAAGTTCAGGATCATCTTTGGTGAGATCCAAAGCTGGACGACCCAAGTTACCACCCACTGCCACTTTTTTGCCTGCATCTGCTGCCATAAGACCAAATAAAGTCGTTACGGTACTTTTCGCATTCGAACCTGTAATTGCGACAATCGGCTTATCTGTCGCACGACGTAAAATTTGAATTTCTGAAACCACAGGAATGTTGGCTGCAATGGCCGCCTGAATTTGCGGTAATTTTGGATCTAGCCCCGGGCTGATAATAATTTCTTCTGCTTGGAGTAATAAATCTTGATCCAACTGACCAAAACTGGTTTGTACATCACTTGGAATTTGATCATGACCCGGTGGGACTGCTCGTGAATCGGTGACTGCAACGCGGTAGCCATGGCTATGTAAGAAATTCACTGCAGAAACACCAGAAATCCCTAATCCGGCAACAACCTTCAATCCACCACGCTGTATTAACATTTTCGCCCCATTTTTTGGTCGGTTTTTAAATCTGACAAAATGTTAGCACTTTGCTGTTTTGAATGCTTTTTATGTTTTCACTTTCTCGCAGTTTTTTTGTGTCCGCTCGTAAAAAAACCGCCCATCTTGGGCGGTTTCTTCAAGCAATTGACGGTGAGTTTATTTCCATTTCACCGCTTGTACTTCAGCTTTTTTTGCAGATGGATTATCCGAAGCTGAACATCCACAACCGCCTGCACAGCCTGCGGCCATTTTGGGCTTTAACCATTTGGCTAAACTGTTCCAACCACGGTTTGCACAGTGCTCAGAAAAAGTTGTGAAGACTGAGTTCGATGTTTTTGGAAATACCTTCTTAAACACCACGACAGCACTCCAAATCACCAATACCGCAATAATTATTGATTCAAGCATGTCTCTCTCCTTTGTTCAGCTTTTGCCATTCAAGATTCACTATCCAAAATAGCGTGTTGCAATTTGATACGTGATGAATGCCATTAGATAAGCCAAACCAAATAAATAGATAGTCATGAAACTCACCGTTTTCAAGGAGCCAGTTTCACGTTTAACTGTCGCCAGTGTCGCCAAGCAATGTGGCGCATAAATAAACCACACCAATAATGATAGACCGGTTGCCAATGACCAACCCAATGACCCATCGCTACTAATTAAATTTGCCAGACCTTGAGACATGGCATCTTCATCTGTTGCAGACAAGGCATACACCGTACCCAATGCCGCTACAACAACTTCACGTGCCGCCATCGCTGGAATTAAGGCAATACAAATCTGCCAATTAAAACCTAATGGTGCAAAGATCGGTTGTAGCACATGCCCAAGCATACCTGCCAATGAATAATCAATATCCGGCAAAGTTGCGCCTTCTGGCGGTTGCGGGAAAGTACACAAGAACCATAACAAAATCGATAAAGCGAAAATGATGCCACCGACACGTTTCAAGAAAATCTTGGCACGGTCCAGTAAACCAATCCAAACACTCTTAATATCTGGGAAACGGTAGCTTGGAAGTTCCATCAATAAGGCATGCTGTGATTTATCTTTTTGGAAGAATTTCAGCACTGTTGCCACAATTAAGGCACTCACAATCCCTGCTGCATATAATGCAAATAGTACCAAGCCTTGTAAGTTAAAGACGCCCCAGACCATTTGCTGTGGAATAAATGCCGAGATCAGCAAAGCATAAACTGGTAAACGTGCCGAACACGTCATCAACGGCGCAACTAAAATCGTTACCAGACGATCTCGGGGGTCTTGAATACTCCGGGTTGCCATAATGCCCGGTACAGCACAGGCAAAGCTCGACAGCAAAGGAATAAAAGCACGTCCACTCAGACCCGCTTTAAACATCAGCTTATCTAGTAAGAATGCTGCACGTGGTAAATAACCCGATTCTTCTAAAACCAAAATAAAGAAGAATAAAATTAAAATCTGCGGCAAGAACACCACTACACCGCCTGCACCCGCAATGATCCCATCAACCACCAAGCTGTTCAGGAGTGGATGTGAAATGTGTTCACCGACTAATTCACCGAACCAACCGAAGAAGGTTTCAATACCATCCATAAACGGCGCAGCCCACGCAAACACCGCTTGGAAGATAATAAACATCATCACCGCTAAGGTAATTAAACCAAAGACTGGATGTAGAAAAATTTTATCGAGAAAGTCTGAGCGTTTATCTTCATGATCAACAAACACCACCACGTCTTTTAAAATTTGTTCAATTTTTTCGTGGTTAGTCCCAGAAAGATTGGTATCACTTAATGACGCATCTGGTTTTCTGAAGCCTTCGGCATCCAAAGCGCCCATTAAGTTTTCAATACCTGCATTACGTACAGCAACGGTTTCTACAACAGGAACGCCCAAACGCTGAGACAGCTTTTGGGTATTGATTTGCATGCCACGACGACGTGCTTCATCCATCATGTTGAGGACAAGTAAAATTGGACGACCCAAATCGATCATTTCCATGACCAAACCGAGGTGCAATTTTAAGTTTGTCGCATCAACTACACATAAAAAGACATCTTGATGCCCTTCTTCTGCAATTTTACCTTGCACGACATCACGCGTAATGGCTTCATCAGGACTCGTCGCTTCTAGGCTATACGTCCCCGGCAAATCCAAAACTCGAACAGATTTACCCGATGGCAACGTAAATTGACCCACCTTTCGCTCAACCGTTACCCCAGCATAGTTTGCAACTTTCTGACGTGTGCCCGTTAAATGATTGAATAATGAAGTTTTACCACAGTTTGGATTACCAACGAGGGCAATACGTAACGCATCACTCATGCTGATGCCCCTTCCATTGCTATTTCCACTTTTTCAGCTTCTACTTTTCGCAGTGCGAAGCGAGTAAACCCAACTTGAATTAAAATCGGGTCACCACCAAAAATACCTTTGGTAATCACCTGTACTTTTGTTCCGGGAACAAAACCCAAAGTCTCTAAACGGCTAGCGACTAAATCAGCCGGAGCATTGTTGCCATTCTGGTTACGATGTACCTTATGAATGACTGCGCTTTGTTTCACTTTCAAATCAGATAATCGCACGCAACTAACCCTAAAAAATTTTGAATATTATACAAACAAATGAGAATAATTAACAAATCGGATTCGATTTCAATTCTCATTTAACAATCTAGCATCGACACGACTATTTTTTTAAATTACATTGCATTAAACCATTGTGATTTCTTGGTTTAATTTCGAAAATGAGCGGCACATGTTAAATAAAAAACCACGTATTCCAACCCCAGTCCAAATTCCAGAATCACTCAGTTTTTTACACGGATATCGTGATCATTTAATAGCTCAAACCGTCAGTCCACACACTCGAAATGCATATTTATCTGATTTAATTCAATGCAGTGAGTGTCATACGCATGTCATGACTGATTGGAGCAGTGACGACATTTCAGATGTCTTGCTTAGCCTGACTAAACAAGGAAAAAGTCCACGCTCGATCGCCCGCTCACTTTCTGCACTGCGTTCATTTTTCAAGTTCTTACGCGAACAAAAAATACGCAGCGACAATCCTGTTGCAATCCACAAAACACCCAAATTGGGTCGTGCCCTACCAAAGGATTTATCTGAAGCAGATGTTGAAGCCCTGATTAATGCCCCAGACCTCAACACCGCATTGGGTCTACGTGATCGTGCCATGCTCGAAGTGCTGTATGCCTGTGGTTTACGTGTCTCTGAGTTATTAAATTTAAGATTAGAGCTGATCAATCTTAAACAAGGCTATTTACGAATTACCGGTAAAGGCAATAAAGAACGCTTAGTTCCTTTAGGTCAAATGGCGGTGGAATGGATCGAGAAATATTTAGCCGAAGCGCGCCCCGTCTTATACAAAAGCGCAACCGATGCTTTATTTCTCACTCAACTCGGTGGAATGATGAGTCGCCAAAACTTTTGGTACGCGATTAAACGCTATGCGCTCATTGCAGGCATTCAAGCCGAATTATCACCACATACCTTACGCCACGCCTTTGCCACGCATTTGCTCAACCACGGTGCCGACTTACGTGTCGTGCAGATGCTGCTCGGCCACAGTGACTTATCCACCACACAAATTTATACCCATGTTGCGCAGGTTCGTATGCAAAAATTACATTCAGATTATCATCCGAGAGCTTAACGGCAGGAAATATCAGACCAAGAAGTTCTATTGTGCCCGATATTTTTTGCTATGCTTACTCACCTGTTTGATAAAGCTAAAAGAAAAGGGTTGTTTATGTTATTTACCCGTTCAAAAATTTTTCTCGCATCGACACTTGTTGCCAGTATGGCGTTAGTGGCTTGTTCTAATTCAAATAATGACGAAAAGAAAGATGCGACATTAACGGCAAGTACGCCTGCAACTGGTGAAGCTTCGAATTTATCTGAACGTAATGCTCAGCAGCGTTTAATTGATACTTTGCAATCTAATCTGCAAAAAGCCAATATCAATGCCAAAGTCACTGGGGTGAAAGCGACTGAAGTTCCTAATTTTTTTTGGGTGAGCTTTGAAGGCATGCCTGCGGTCTATGCTACAGCTGATGGTAAATACATTTTCCAAGGCGACGTGGTTCGTTTAGGTGAAAAACAACTCTTTAATGTAGGCGATACCCTACAAGCAGAGGCCAACAAAAAATTATTTGATCAATTAAAAACTGAAGACCTACTGATTTATAAAGCCAAAGGTAAAACCAAACACGTGGTTTATGTGTTTACCGATGTTAGCTGTCCTTATTGCCATAAATTGCATGAACAAATGGATGATATTAATGCCCGTGGCATTGAAGTCCGTTATATCGCTTGGCCACGTGGTGAACAACACATGCCAATGATGGAAACTATCTGGTGTAGCAAAGACCGTCGTGCCGCATTTGATAAAGCCATTGCCGGTGAGCAAATCGAGCCTGCATCATGTCAAAACCCTGTGCGCAACATGTATGAAATGGGTCTAAATATTGGTGTGAATGGTACGCCAGCGATCTATAACGCAGAAGGCAAACACATCGGTGCTTACATGTCGGCTTCCGAACTTGAAAGTTCGCTTAAATAACTAATTTTTATAGGCTAAATGAATGTTTTTTATGGGTAGGAATAAAGTGATTTCTACCCTAGAGTCCGAACGTTTTTTTAGCTATGATCTAAACTCACTTAAAGCAATGATGAAATAAATGGAGTGTGACGTGAAACCAGTTCGTCTGGCAATCCTCGGTCTTGGTACTGTGGGTGGTGGTGCCCTTAAACTACTAAAAGAAAATGCTGCTGAGATTAAACGTCGCACCGGTCGTGAAATTGAAATTACCCATGTGGGTACGCGTCGCCCTCGTCCTGATTTAGAGCTGCCTGCTTCAGTAAAGCAAAGTGCTGATTTATTGGATATCGTCCGTCAACCCGATGTAGACGTTGTGGTTGAAGTTATGGGTGGCATTCACCCTGCGTATGAAGTGATTCGTGAAGCAATCGTTCATGGCAAACAAGTGGTCACAGCCAACAAAGCTTTATTAGCTGAACACGGTAATGAATTATTTAAATTGGCCGATGATCATCACGTTCAGATTGCTTATGAAGCAGCTGTCGCAGGTGGTATCCCAATTATTAAAGTCCTCCGTGAGGGTTTGGCAGCCAATAAAATTGACTGGCTTGCAGGTATCATTAACGGTACTGGTAACTTTATCCTGACTGAAATGCGTGAAAAAGGTCGTGCCTTTGCAGACGTTCTCAAAGAAGCGCAAGAACTCGGTTATGCAGAAGCAGATCCAACATTCGACGTCGAAGGGATCGATGCGGCGCACAAGTTAACATTGCTGGCTTCTATTGCTTTTGGTATCCCACTCCAGTTTGACAAAGTCTTCACGGAAGGCATCAGCAAAGTTACTGCACAAGATGTCAAATATGCTGAAGACCTTGGTTTCCGTATTAAACATTTAGGTATTGCACGTCGTGCTGCAACTGGCATTGAGCTTCGTGTTCATCCAACGCTGATCCCTGAAGACCAACTGATTGCCAATGTAAATGGCGTTAAAAATGCCGTATTGGTTCAAGCCAATGCCGTTGGTCCAACGCTTTACTATGGCGCAGGTGCAGGTGCAGGCCCGACAGCATCAGCAGTGGTTGCCGACGTTGTCGATATTGTCCGTGACATCTCCTATACCGAAGATGGCGCAGGTACAATTCCACAGCTTGCTTTTGAAGCACTGACCGATTTACCAATTCTTCCACGTGAAGAAATGACCACTGGATACTACATCCGTATTAATGCCGAAGATCAAACTGGCGTTCTTGCTGATGTCACTACGATTTTAAGCCGTGCAGGAATCAGCATCGATGCGATCATGCAACAGCCGCGCTTAAAAGACCTTATTCCTATCGTGATTCTGACTGATCCAGTTAAAGAATCTAAAATGGATGAAGCCCTTCAACAAATTCAAGCATTGCCTGTCATTCATGGCGAAATTGTACGAATTCGTTTAGAATCGCTTGATAATTAATCGGGTCGAGGGGAATATTTCAGTTCCTCTCGCCAAGCTCTACACACAATTGGAACATCATCATGTCTAATGCCAATCGTTATACTGGTTTAGTTGACCGCTATCGCGACCGTTTACCCGTATCTGCAACTACTCGCGCAATTTCTTTGGGCGAAGGTAATACGCCACTGATTAAGCTTGAGAACATTCCACGCATTATTGGCAAAAATGTTGAAATTTATGTGAAGTACGAGGGCTTAAACCCGACTGGTTCATTTAAAGACCGTGGTATGACAATGGCTGTAACAAAAGCAGTTGAAGAAGGCTCTAAAGCAATTATCTGTGCATCTACAGGTAATACATCTGCTGCAGCGGCTGCTTATGCTGCACGTGCAGGCATTAAAGCATTTGTGCTCATCCCAGAAGGCAAAATTGCCATGGGTAAAATGGCACAAGCGATGATGTATGGCGCGGTAACAATGCAAATTCACGGTAACTTCGATGACGGTATGCGTCTTGTAAAAGAAGTTGCAGATCAAGCACCAGTTACGATTGTAAACTCAATCAACCCATACCGTCTGCAAGGTCAAAAAACCATTGCTTACGAAATCGTTGACGAATTAGGTCGTGCACCAGACTACCACTGCCTACCTGTAGGTAATGCGGGTAACATCACAGCACACTGGATGGGTTATACCGAAGCTGTGGCGAATCAGCCTAAAGAAGAATTTGTACAAGTCGTTTATGATCCTGAAACTGATCAATTCACAGGTCCAAAACCTGCGGGTCTACCAACAATGGTGGGTTACCAAGCTGCTGGTGCGGCACCATTCCTACGCGGCGCACCTGTGGAAAACCCTGAAACAGTAGCAACTGCAATCCGTATCGGTAATCCACAAAGCTGGAACCATGCTAAAGCAGTAGTCCGCGATTCAGAAGGCTGGTTCGATGAACTTCAAGATGCTGAAATCTTAGAAGCACAGCGTCTACTGTCTATGTACGAAGGTGTATTCGTAGAACCTGCTTCTGCAGCGTCTATCGGTGGCGCGATTCGTGACATCAAAGCAGGTAAAATTGCTGAAGGTTCTGTGATCGTATGTACTGTGACAGGTAACGGTTTAAAAGATCCTGACACTGCCATCAAGCAATGCCAAGATGCAGTAATGTTGTCAATTGATGCAACTATGGATCAAGTTCGCGATTCAATTCTGTCAAATATGTAATTCATATGCTGACTAAATAAAAAAGCCCTGCTCTTGCAGGGCTTTTTATATCTTGCATTCACTTCAGCATTTAAACGTTGAGTAAATCCAAATACTGAAAGAATGAAAAATCTGAAATCTTATTAAATACGTTTTGGTAACTGGCTCGCCCAATTCATTAAACGTGTCGCATCATTGGTTCGTGCAACTGAAGAATCCGCACCCAATAACACCACCACCGCTGGACGGTTATTCAGTGTGGTATGCATCACAACACAGCGCCCTGCTTCATTAATAAATCCAGTTTTTGAAATATTAATATTCCAACCACCATTACGTACTAAAGCATTGGTATTGTTTGATTTCAACACGCGGTAGCCCAAATTAAAGTCATAACTTGGTGTGGTTGAAAATTGACGAATCAAACCATACTGCGAAGCGGTATTCACCAAAATACCTAAGTCACGTGCCGAAGCGACATTGCCTGGGTGCAAGCCAGTCGATTCCACATAATGAGTCGAGTTCATCCCTAATGAGCGTGCTTTCGCATTCATCGCTGCAATAAATGCAGAACGACCACCTGGATAAGTACGTGCTAACGCCGAAGCAGCTGGGTTTTCAGATTTCATCAAAGCAAACAGCAATGCTTCTGCACGATTCATACTGTCGCCAGCACGCAGCGTTGAACTTGAGCTTTTACAACCTGAACATGAGAAATCAGACTGTTGTAAGGTAATCTTTTCAGACATGTTTAATCGGGCATCTGAAATCACTACTGCTGTCATGAGTTTGGTAATTGATGCAATCGGTAAAGCGGTATTGCTATTTTTGCTATATAGCACTTCACCAGTTTGACCATCCATAACCAGTGCTGCACGCGCATTTACAGAGGGCTGTCCTGCGTATTGATTGGTATCAATAATACGGACCGTTTTCGATGGTGCTGTCTGTACCACGCCGCCTGTACTACGTACAGAAGTAGTCACTTTCGTTGACCCTTGAGGAGATGGCTCTTCAGCGCTATAAGACACGTCACCGTTGAGTAACTGGTTTGCATCTTCAGATGACCAGCTAATATTTGACTGCTGATTTGCAGCACTATTCATCACAATCTCAGCAGAACTGAAACTGCTCATACTGAATAAAATTGACATGCCCAAAACGTGCATGAAGGATTTATTTAATTTTTTCACCATTGCTCACTCAACTCAGGATACTAAACATTTGCGCAAGACCAGCAATATGCCGTACATTGGTCACAACTACGAACATTTTTTGCTCACACATTGTGTATGAAGTTTTTCATTTCATATAAGAATAGGATTGCTAATTTTGTCGTTTCATTGCAAGCTTATTTTGCTTTATGTAACAAAAAAAACAGATTTTGATTTGAGGGAGAGTGTAGGTGATTACAGTTTTGGTGGTAGATGACCATGAATTAGTCCGTACTGGTATTTGCCGTATGCTCGAAGACCATGCAGATATCCAAGTCATTGGACAAGCCGAATCTGGTGAAGATGCGATTACACTTGTTCGCCAACACCATCCAAATGTTGTTTTATTAGATGTCAATATGCCGGGGATCGGGGGGGTAGAAACCACACGTCGCCTACTTCAAACAGCGCCAGATACAAAAGTCCTCGCCGTCAGTGGACTTGCTGAAGAACCCTACCCGTCTTTATTGTTAAAAGCAGGTGCCAAAGGCTATATCACCAAAGGTGCACCAGTTAATGAAATGGTCCGTGCGATTAATAAAGTGATGCAAGGCGGCAAATATTTCAGTGCAGACATTGCAGAACAACTGGCCAGCTCATATTTGTCTGATACACAACAATCACCTTTCGACGCCCTGTCTGAACGTGAAATGCAAGTTGCCATGATGGTGGTCAATTGTATAAGTGCACAAGAAATTTCCGATAAATTATTCGTTAGTGTTAAAACAGTGAATACCTACCGTTACCGCATTTTTGAAAAACTGAATATTGATAGTGATGTCAAACTAACTCACTTGGCAATTCGCTACGGGTTAATCAAACCTTAACACCACGTACATCCAGCTACTTATGACACAGCGTTCAATTCATAGTGAATTGAACCAGTATCATTTGGGCCTTTGGTACAGTGCTTATCGCTTTATCATCAGTGCCTGTCTGTTACTGGTCTTTTTACTGACCTACACTCAATTCACTTCAGATTATGAATACCCACGTTTATACCTATATGTATTGACGATTTATTTGCTGTTTACCAGCATTCAATTCATGTCACTTGGACGTTTCAAAGTCCGTATTCCAAACCAGTTACTGCTGTTATTCATTGTAGATGTCATTTCGCTGAGCTTACTGACCTTAGCCATCGATGGACCCAATTTACATTTGAGTTTGCTGTTTGTGATTACGATTTTTGCAGCGTCCCTATTATTAGATGCCCAAAAAGCTTTGGTCATTACCCTCATCGCTGTGATTTGCGTGGTGTATCAACTGTTTTTAGGTTCAATTCTTGAATTTACCTCACTCAAAAATTTAACCAACAGTGCGATTTTGGCTTTTTTATTTTGTGTAGTGTATGGCAGTGCGCAAATTGCCGTGAAACGTTTCCAGTTATTGGAAAATCTGAATTTTTCGCAATCCTTAGAGCTCCATCGGCTACAAAACATTAACCGCTATATCTTGGAGCAGATTGATACGGGCTATTTGGTGTTGGATGAAAACTGTCATGTGGTGCTGAGTAATCCTGCTGCTTGCCATTTACTCGGCATGCCAAATTTTTATCATCATGATCAATATCCACTGTATACCACGCAGCCCGATTTATTTGAATTACTCAAATTTGAAGATTTAAAAAGCGGTGAAAAATTCCAATTTGAATCCCAACAAAGCCAATACCACATTCAGGTACTGGTACAAAAACTCGTTGTGCCGCATCAAATGCTGACCTTGCTGATTTTACAAGATGCACAAAAACTCAATCAGCAAGTGCAACAACTAAAATTAGCCGCTTTAGGGCAACTCTCCGCCAGTATTGCACATGAAATTCGTAATCCTTTAGCCGCAATTGTGCATGCCAATGATTTATATCCGCAAAGTGATACCGAACAACAGCACATGTTGAATCATATGATTTCACGTCAAGCGGTGCGGATTGACCGAATTATTCAAGACACCCTAAATATGGTGCGCAATAAGGAAACCCATCCGACTCGTCTGAATCTAGAAAAATTTTTACCGTTGTTCCTACAAGAAGATCTGGCAGACATTCAACAGAACATTCGGCTCAATGTACAAGCCAAAACTTTGATCGATTTTGATGAGGCACAGTTCAGACAAATTTTAATCAACCTAATTCGTAATGCGATTCGCCATAACAATCCGGACATGTCGTATATCGAAGTGGTGGCGCGTACAGATCAGAAAAAAGTCCAGATCGATGTCCGAGATTTCGGTCATGGGGTTGCTTTACAAAACCGCGCACAGTTATTTCAACCATTTTTTAGTACCGAAATTACTGGAACTGGTTTAGGATTATATCTTGCTCATAGCTTCTGTGAAGCGAATCAAGCACAGCTTTCCTATGTAGAACAAAAACAGGGAGCTTGCTTTAGGATTGAGTGCTTACAAGCTGTTATTTAATTGTTTTTAGGGGAAAACTGTGGATTCACAACCACTGGTATTGTTAGTTGATGACGAAGAAGACTTATGTATGCTGATGCAAATGTCTTTATCAAGGATGGGGGTTAAAACGCATGTTGCACATCGCCTCGACGAAGCTAAAAAAGCCTTGTCTACCTATAGCTACGATGCCTGCCTAACCGATCTCAACTTACCCGATGGTAATGGTCTACAGCTTTTAGATTGGATGAATGAACACTGTCCTGCCCTTCCAGTTGCTGTGCTAACAGCCTATGGCAACATGGACATTGCCATTGCCGCATTAAAGGCGGGAGCTTTCGACTTTGTCAGCAAACCGATCAATCCCAAACATCTTGAACAACTGCTACAAAAAGCCCTGAATAAGCCTTTGGCTGAAGACATTACTTCGCAAGATGCTTTAGAACATAAAATGTTGATTGGTGAATCGCTTCCAATCCAGCAATTGCGTCGAACTCTAAAGAAAATTGCACGTTCACAAGCACCTGTTTTTATTACGGGTGAATCTGGTACGGGTAAAGAAGTCGTGGCCAATCTGGTTCACCGTTTAAGCAACCGTAATGAAGGGCCATTTATTGCTATTAACTGTGGAGCAATTCCCACAGAGTTAATGGAAAGTGAACTTTTTGGCCATAAAAAAGGCAGCTTTAGTGGTGCCACCCAAGACAAACAAGGTCTGATTCAATCTGCACATGGTGGTAGCTTATTTCTGGATGAAATTGCCGAATTACCTTTAGCCATGCAAGTTAAACTGCTACGTGCGGTACAGGAAAAACGTATTCGCCCCGTAGGTTCAGACTGTGAAATTGATGTTGATTTCCGTGTGATCAGTGCCAGTCATCAGGACTTAGAAGCACTCGTACAACAAGGTCGATTCCGCCAAGATTTATTTTTCCGTATCCATGTGATGGATTTAGTGTTGCCTGCCTTACGTGAACGTGGCGACGATATCCTCTTATTGGCGCAACATTTTATTCAAAAAATTAGCCATGAATGGGAAATTGCCACTAAGCCTCTGACTGAGCGTGCGAAGAGTTTCCTGCTCAGCCAATATTATCCGGGTAATGTGCGTGAACTCCGCAATATTATCGAACGTGCCATGACCCTCTGCGATGATGATCAGATTGATCTTCAACATCTGCAAAGTGCGCCATTAAGACAACCGAGTGCTCAGTTCAATTCCGCTCCAACAACGAATGATTCTACTCAGCTTGCTGCAAACAGCAACGAACAGAGTTTGATCCCACGCAAACTACCTGAAGAAGGTTTAGAACTCTTTTTAGAAAATATCGAAAAAGAAGTGCTCATGAATGCGTTGAATCTCACCCACTGGAACAGAACACTTGCCGCCAAAAAATTAGGTATGTCATTCCGTTCATTGCGCTATCGTTTGAAAAAATTCGGTTTAGATACCGAAGACGAAGAGTAAAAGCTTTCCAGCGTATTGCTGTTATTTTTGATTCAGCAATAACTCTGCAACATGATCGACATAGTGATCTTCACGTGCATCATGTTGCAGCGGATAGTTATAGTCTGGCTGCACCCCAATTCCTTCAATCATTTTGCCATTCGGTGTCAGATATTGCGACACAGTCATTTGTAAAGCTGCACCATTACTCAATGGAAATAGTTTTTGAACCACACCTTTACCATAACTTTTCTCACCCGCTACCCATGCACGTTTATGCTCTTTTAATGCTGCGGTAAAGACCTCTGCGGCAGAAGCAGAACGATTGTTGATTAAGATGCCGACTTTCATATTTTGAAATTCAAAACTTGGTAAAGCCTGAAATTGTTGGTCACCTTCAGATCGACTTCGAGTCGACACAATAATGCCCTGATTCAAAAATAAATCGGCAGACTCCACTGCTGCTGACAGTAACCCCCCGGGGTTATTTCTTAAATCAAACAATACAGCTTTGACACGTGAACCATGACTTTCAATTAAACGCTTAATTTCATTGGCTGTATCTTGTTGAAAAACTTTTACGTGTAAGACTAAAACCTGATTATTTAATAATTTAGATTCTATATCTGTTTCAACTTTAGTGTTTCTGACCAAATTGACCGGTTGACTTGCAGTTATCAGCTGTAGATTCAGCGTCGAGCCGATACTGCCTGTGAGCAGGTGTCGCACTTGATCTTGATTAAGTTTTTTGAGTTCTTGATCATCAATTTTAAACACCGCCGCGCCATTTTTCAGACCTAGCTTTGCTGAATCGGCATCAGGCTTTAAATTGGTGATGACCCATTGCTGTAGACCTGCATCAAAGCGCAAATTGAAATCGACACTCGCAATATCCCCTTCGGTGTATTGCAAAAGCTGCTTATAGTCTTCAGGTGAAAGATATCGTGAATAGCGGTCTAAACCACTGACCATACCTTTGGTAGCTTGTTGGAATAATGCATCGTCATTTTTTTCAACGACATAATTTTCTTTGACAATGCCATAGATCTGAACAAATTGTTGGATCGATTCGACAGGTACTTCGGCATAACTTTGTTCATAGCTGCCATCAAATTCATCGAAAGCCGACTTTGCTTTGTCGGCTCCCCATGTCGAATGACTAGAACACAGCAGCAAGGCTGTAAGGCTTACAACTGACGTCCAGTGTGCTTTAGTCATTCATGCTTCCTTACATTTTAAGCTTCAAGAGTAATCAAGTTACGACCTTGCATTTCTGTTGGTACAGGAATGTGCATAAGCGTTAACAGTGTCGGTGCTACGTCAGCCAAAACACCACCTTCTGCAATTGTTGCATTGGTCGGGCCAACATAGATAAACGGCACAAGTTCAGTGGTATGTTGAGTATGCACCTGACCACTTTGGTAATCCTGCATTTGCTCTACGTTACCATGATCGGCGGTCACTAACATGTGACCTTTATTTGCCATCACAGCTTCATATACACGGCCTAAGCACGTGTCTACAGCCTCAACCGCTTTGACTGCTGCATCAAACACACCGGTATGGCCAACCATATCACCATTGGCATAGTTCACCACCAGTAAGTCGTACTCACCTGAATTAATTGCGGCAACCAATTCATCAGTGACTTCATAAGCGCTCATTTCTGGTTTTAAATCATAGGTCGCAACGTTTGGTGATGGAATCAAAATACGTTTTTCACCCGGATATTCATCTTCACGACCACCACTGAAGAAGAAGGTCACGTGTGCATATTTTTCAGTTTCAGCAATACGAAGTTGTGTTTTACCCAAATTAGACAGGTATTCACCAATCGAGTTATGCAACGCTTCTGGCATATAAGCCACTGGCGCATCAATTGTTGCTTGGTAACGTGTCAACATGACAAATTTTGATAAAGCGGGAACCACTTTACGTTCAAAACCTGCAAAATCTTTTTCCACAAAAGCTTTGGTAATTTCACGCGCACGGTCAGCACGGAAGTTCATGAAGACAACGCTATCACCATCTTGGATCGGTGCTAAATCACCAATACACGTCGCTTTTACAAATTCATCTGATTCTTCAGCAGCATAAGCCTGCTCTAAACCTTCAACAGCAGTCGCTGCTGTACGCACTGCTTCACCTTCAGTTAAAAGACGATAGGCTTGCTCAACACGATCCCAACGGTTGTCACGATCCATTGCAAAGTAGCGACCAATCATGGTGGCAATACGACCTTGACCCGGATACTGAGCAAACAGTGCATCTAATTTTTCAAGCGAAGGTTGTGCACTTTTTGGCGGTGTATCACGACCATCAAGGAATGCATGAAGATACACTTTTGCACCGCGTTTTAATGCCAATTCAGCCATCGCCACAATGTGATCTTCATGTGAATGCACACCACCTTCAGACAACAAGCCCATGATATGTACAGCACGATTTGCAGCTTTGGCTTTTTCAACCGCATCGACTAAAACGTCATGTTCAAAGAACGCACCGGTACGAATATCTTTGGTAATACGAGTAAAGTCTTGATACAGCACACGTCCTGCACCAAGGTTCATGTGGCCCACTTCAGAGTTACCCATTTGACCATCAGGTAAACCAACGTCTTCGCCAGAGCCTGAAATCAATCCATGCGGATGCTTTTCCTGCATTGCAGTCAAGTTAGGTCGTTTTGCTGCTAAAAAGGCATTGTCCTCGACCGCTTCGCGATGACCCACACCATCCATAATTACCAATACGTGTGGGATTTTGCCAGCAGTTGCATCCGTCATAATGAACACTCTTTCGTTTATAAATTAATCATACTATCTTACCGAATTTTCGGTGAAGACTCTATGTGACAACCATGGTTTATCTAGGTCATCAACATTGTTTTACTCAATCTTGCATGCACTTAACGTGCGCGGTGCAGCAGATAGCCACCCGCTACAAACATCAAAATAATTGGTATAAAGACGAACCATGCAGGCGATGGTGCGTACACCAAACTTGCATAACCTAAGAAATCTTGTAAGTAGTAAAAGCCCAGTCCAGCAAATAAGGCAATCACCAAGCGGAAACCCATCGACTGTTGACGTAAAGGTCCAAAAATAAAAGAACACGCGATCACCACCAAGGCAATTAAAGCAAAGGGTGAACCAAACTTTTGCCAAAACGCCAATTGGTAAGTCTTCGGGACTTGGCTATATTCATGCATATAGCTCATAAAGCTCACCAATTGACTCGGTGATAGGTCTTCAGGATCAATGGTAACCATATGCACATATTTGGGTTGCAAGGCCAATGAAAGCGGCTGTTCAGCATTTTGCTTCGCCACGGCATCACCCGTCGCTAAGAGATCGACTTGGGTTGAATTTTGCAGCGACCAAGAGCCATTTTTGACAAAATTCCCTTGCTCCGCATCCAAAGTGCCTCGCAAACGATATTTTTCATCAAAATCAACAACCTGAACATCTTTAATTTGACCTTGTGAATTGGCATAGTCAATATAAATAAAGCGCTGGCCTTCACGTGACCAATAGCCTTTGACTTCGCCCAGTTCAGCCGCAGTGCGGTGACTTTTGACGCTTTTGGCTTGTTCATTGGTATAGGGAATGACCCATTCGCTTAATGCAAAGGATAAAACCACCAAAATGAGTGCCGAACGAATCACCCAGCCCACAATCCGCCAAAGGCTGATGCCGACCGAACGCATGACAATCAATTCACTGTTTGAAGCTAGAGTCCCTAAACCCAGTACCGCGCCAATCAAGGCTGAAATCGGTAAAATTTCATATAAATAATTCGGTGAACTCCATAACACATACTGCAAAGCATTCCATGCGTTATAGCCTTCTTTCAGCGAGCCCAATTCACCTAAATAAGTAAAAAGCACTTGTAAGCCAGCCAATACCGCTGTCGCACCAAGCATGGCTAAAGCAGTAGTTTTGGTCACATGTTTTGCAACTATACGACGTGCCAACATTTTAAGACCTCACTCGCTGAATTTGTTTCTTAATTTTGGGCGCTAATTTTTGTTTACGCGAGAACAATGCTGCTGCAATGCCGTAAATCACTAAGACCAGTGGATAAGCCCAGATGCCCATTTCATCTTTACTGATCCGCGTTTTGATCGCCATTAAGGCTACGATTAAACTGGCAAAAATAAGTAAAGCTGGGAACAGTTTCAGGTAACGCCCTTGACGAGGACTCACTTCAGACAAAGCGGTAGCGAGTAATAACGCCACCAAAATAGCGAACGGCACAAACATCCGCCAACCGAGTTCACTGGCAACCACAGGATCATGACGGTTATCCCATAACTTCGAGGTAGGTAAAGCTTCTACTTCGGTACTTTCAAATTTTGCTTCTTTATCATTTTCTAAACGTAAACGATAGTTTTGGAATTCAGCTTGAGAATAACGCGGTTGCCCTGGATAGATTTCGTAACGGCGGCCTTCAACTAAATCAACGACATTGGCATTGTCATCTGGCACTTCGACGCGGGTCGCTTCTTTTGCCAAAATAATGACATCGGGTTTACCGTCTTTTTCTGCACGCTGATAAAAGAAAATATCTTTTAAGTTTTTACGGTCTTCTGACAAGTCCCCTGCATAAATGGTATAGGGCCCAGAGGAAATAAACTCTTTTGGTCGAACCAAGTCAAAGCCTGTTCGTACCGCTTGCGAAGTCGTTAATGCTTCAAACTGACGGATGCCCCAAGGCGATGCCCACAGCATCAAAAATGCTTGAACAGCCATAAAGACCACAGTCATCGGCACCAATAAACGTGACAATTGATTTCGACTGACACCACTACCATTAAGCACAGCCATTTCATGATCGACATACAGACGACCAAAGACCAACATCAGACCGATAAAGAAACCGAGCGGAAGAATTAAAGTTAAAAACTCAGGCAAACGGTAGCCAATGATGCTAAATAAAATACTTGCATCTAAACGACCCTGCGCCGCGACACCAAAGTACTTGATCAAACGACCACCCATCATGATCAAGGTCAATAAGGCAATCACAACCAGTGATGTCGACACCACTTGCTTGACCAGATAACGCCGAATAATCAAATTAATTCTTCCAAAAATAGGGCCAATAAAAACTAGCGTTAGTTTACCCGAATGTAGAAAATATAAAACCTATACCCTTGTTGCTCATTGAAACTCTATTCATATAAATGTTTCAATGGTTTAATGGTTTATAAATTTAAAAAGGCATAAATACCGCACATGAAACTTTCTATTAATACGTCATTCCAAGCGAATACGTCCAGCCAATATTTATTGATATTAGTAGATTCTGAGCACGTTACAAATGCAGCTACTTCATATCAAATCAATGATTTAGATAATTTAATTGAAGCAACTCAATTTAAAGCAGCACTTAATGAAAGCCTGCCTTTGGTGGCGAACATTGCCGCTTGTCGCAATAGCGCTCTTTTAGGCCTCGGCAAAGTTGCTGAATTACAAGTCAATAAATTTGCAAAAATTGCACAAACTATTATTAAAGCGTCACAAAAAAAATTCAAACAGATCAGTGTCGATATCTCTGCCCTACCACAAGAACAACATTATTTATTTGCACTTAGCCTGACCCAAGCGGCTTATGCATTTGATGAATACAAATCAAAGAAAAATGAATTTGTTTTGGAGCAGATCCATTTAATCGCTGCTGAAAGTCCATTAACCACTGCACAGCTTGAATTAATTTCTGCAGTGCAATCAGGTCAAAGTTTTACTCGTGACTTAGGTAACCGTCCGGGCAATATCTGTTTTCCTGAATATTTAGCCGAACAAGCTCATGCACTTGCAGCTGAATTCCCAGATCAACTCAAAGTGACTGTACTCGATGAACAGCAAATGGCTGATCTCGGTATGGGTGCTTTCCTTGCTGTGAGCAAAGGTTCTGACCGTCCAGGCCGTATTATTACCATCGAATACCTTTCAAACCGTGAAGAAGCACCTGTGGTGCTTGTTGGTAAAGGCGTGACTTTTGATACGGGTGGTATCTCTCTTAAACCGGGTGCAGGCATGGACGAAATGAAATTCGACATGTGCGGTTCTGCATCAGTTTTGGGTACCATCCGTGCGCTGTGTGAAGCGAAATTACCAATTCATGTAGTCGGCGCAATTGCTGCTGCAGAAAACATGCCGTCTGGTCATGCCACTCGCCCGGGCGACATCGTAACCACCATGAGCGGTCAAACCGTTGAAATTTTAAATACTGATGCCGAAGGTCGTTTGGTGCTGTGCGATACCTTGACCTATGTAAAACGCTTTAATCCTGCACTGGTGATTGATATTGCAACCCTCACTGGTGCATGTGTCGTAGCACTGGGTTCAGTCCTTACTGGTATGTTCACTCCGGATGATGAACTTGCGGCTGAATTGACTGCTGCGGGTCAACACAGCTTTGACCGCGTATGGCGTATGCCCGTGATTGAAGATTATCAAGAACAACTTGATTCTCCATTTGCAGATATTGCCAACATTGGTGGTCCAAAAGCAGGCTCTGTGACCGCTGCATGTTTCCTTCAACGCTTTACGCGTGAATACCGTTGGGCGCATTTAGACATTGCGGGTACTGCATGGAACTCAGGTGCCAATAAAGGCGCAACAGGTCGTCCTGTACCATTATTAATGCAATTTTTAGCGAATCGTGTTCAAGCGAATGGCTAAAGTTAGCTTTTATTTATTTGAAAAAAGTCCTGAACGGCAAGTCGAAAGCACTTGTCGTTTATGCCGTAAGATCCTGCGTCAGCCTGTACGTATTTGGCTACATTGTGCTAACCCAGACTTACAGCAACAACTTGATGAACGCCTGTGGAGTTTCGATCACACAGGTTTCATTCCCCATGGTATCGATCAACCCGAGGCAACGGTCTGTATTTCTGCCCAATTGCCTGAGCAAGCCGACTGGATTGTGTTTAATTTTAACGATCAAGCACTTGAACAGTTCGCAAGTTTTAGTCACATTATCGAAATTATTGAAAATAACGAACCCGCTAAAATTATCGGGCGTGAAAAATATAAACAATATCGACGTTTGGGCGTTCAACCGCAGACCCATAAACTTTAACGTGATATTGGTTTTACCCTATTTGCAAGGAGATGCACCATGGCATTGAATGTCGGTCCAGACTTTAAACAGCGCTGGTTAAAAGTACCTGAAGCTATTCGTCAGACCTTTATTGATGACCTTGGTCGCGTTTGCGATGTCCTCAATCCCAGTACAGACATTCAACACTGGCTGGTCAATGACCAACAGCAGCAGCAAGTGTCTTTTGACAAAATTGAGTCTGCCTATGCAGATTTAAAAGCACAGTTGATAGAAGATGCTCGTATACGTAAACAACTGGCTTTAGAAAAAGCCTTAGAAGAAAAACGTGAAGCTGAACAAGCCTATGCAGAACAACTGAAACGTGACGAAGAGTTACGCTTTGCTGCACAAACGCAAGCTCTCACCATGATGCAGCATAATCTTAATCGTGAAGTACAACACTATGCCGCTCGCTATCATAAAAACCCTGAAACGGGTTTAGCGGGATTAAGTCAAAGCTTATCGGTGAGCGAAGGACAGATGTTGTCAGAACTCGAAAGTGTACGCGTGCGTTTGGAACTTGAAGCAGAAACGCAAATCGAAATGGCCGTCAGTGATTTCCGTGCAAAATTGAAAGCAGCCGCACAAGAAGAAATTGACTATATCTTAGAAAACTCCAATTTTTCGACAGAATCTACATCGTCCCAAGCATCTTAAGCTGTCGATCGAAATCTGGTCACTGTCATTAAACTGACATGTATTTGCAACATGATGTTCATATGGCTGAAGCATTGTCCTTCAAAATACAATGCTTCAGGCATCCTAAAAATATAATCATGCATCCAGATGGGAATTCAATATGGACATCATTCACCAGATTACCCAGAAAATATCCTCTCTATCTGCTGGAGAACAATGGGACATTCGTGCCAAAGATCTTTGGCTGAGTCATTCAGACTTTCACAGTATTTCGGTTTATCTCAGCCGAGAATCAGAAAAAGGTGGTTTTAGCATTCAGCAACCACCCCACAGCTCGATTTTTCAAACCCTTGATATGGTGACCGTTACAAAACACTAAGTGGTCATCTACTCCATAAAAAAAGCCCACAACTGTGGGCTTTTTTTATGTCTAAGTTTGGCTTAGACCAAATCTGCAACTGCAGAAACGGTATGTCCTAGGAAATAACCGATACCGAGTAATAATCCAATCCAGATGAAACCACCTAGCACGTTATAGAACATAAATGTGCCAAGGCTCATGCGTGCAGACCCAGCGGCAAAAGGCGCAAAAGAACGCACAAAGGGTACAAAGCGTGCGACTAAAATCGTTTTACCGCCATGCTTCATAAAATATTTATTGGTTTTGACCATATATTCGGGCTTAAAGTAACGTGTGTGCTTATTAAAGTACTTAATACCTAACACGCTGCCCGTATAGTAATTGACGCAGTAGCCCAAGACCGATGCGACAAATAACATCAGCCCCATGGTGTGTAAATGCACCACTTCCGTTGTTGAGCATAATGCGCCGATGGCAAGCAACAGGCTGTCTCCTGGCAGGAAGAACATAAATACTGAACCCGTTTCTGAAAATATCACCAAAAATAAAATGGCATAAATCCACACACCATAATTTTCCAATAGCATGGGTAACCACTGTTCCAGATTCAGTAAGAAATCAATCATTATCACCTGTCTGATTATTCATCATATATGTCATTCCGCGACGCATTATCACCAAAAATAAAAAAACAGTCTAATTTTTCAATCAGACTGTTTGGTTTTCTTCGGTATCAACTTATTTCAAGAAGCCATTTTCAGCGAGAAAATCTAAGCTAATTTTCGATTGCGCTGTGGTCTCAGCGGCTTTATCGCCAAGCAATAAACGCTCAATATAACGTGCTAAAACATCCACTTCTAAGTTCACTTTAGCCCCAGCCTTCCATGTGCCAATATTGGTTCGTTCCGCCGTATGCGGAATTAAATTTAAGCTCAGCACATTGCCACGTAAATGGTTAATTGTCAGGCTAATACCGTCTACGGTCACAGAGCCTTTTTCCGCTAAATAGCGTGAAATTTCTTTCGGTGCGGTCACTTCAAAATAAATAGAACGCGCATCTGAACGAACTTGAGTGATTTCACCCACTGCATCGACATGACCACTGACAATATGTCCACCAAAACGCGTAGTCGGCAACATGGCTTTTTCCACATTCACCGCCTGCCCTGCTTTCCAGTGTTCCAAGGTGGTCCGATTTAAACTTTCACGTGATACATCAGCTGCATACCAATTGCTACCAAAGTCAATCACGGTTAAGCAAATGCCATTGGTGGCAATCGAGTCCCCCAAATGCACATCCGACATGTCTAAATCTGTCTGGATACGCAAGCGGACATCGCCACCCACGTTTTGAATGCTTTCAACTTTACCTAGACTTTCAATAATGCCTGTAAACATGTTCAATCCCTGAAAAATATGGGGCGATGATTTTTACCACAAATCAAGTTGCGTGCTCACGCCAGAGGTATCGACACCACCTAATTCTGCAAAATGGTGCAATTGACTCAACAACTGACGGATTGGTGGACCTGATTTGGCATGCGTATCCGTGATGACAATAAACTCTAGTACGCGTGCACGTTCAGACTGACGCTGCTTACTCACGCGGTAACGTGGTACATCTTGCGTCAATAAGCTTACTCGGCCACGTTTTAAATTGGCTTGTAACAAATCTGTGGCGCTGATATTACCATCGGTTGAATAGCTCGTCAGGATGTAACGTGCATTGATGGTTTCTAATAATTTTTCATAAGCTTCTTTCGCATGCTTCGAAGAATTATACGGACTTGGACGTTCTTTACGCCATGCACGGTCGATTCCGCTCTTAAAGCCTTTGGTGTCTGGTGTTGGTAAATCCACCTGATCCCATAACGTTAAGGCATTCAACACATGGTAGTTACTGCTGTAAGCGTGCTGGTTATATGGTGGATCGAGATAAGCCACATCTACTTCAAAGCCACTCATTTGATTGGCCAAATGCTGTGCGTCGACACACCACATTTCAGCGGCGGGTTTTTTCGGATCACCAATTTCACAAAAACGACTTGGGGTCAGCCATAACAAAGAACCGATACGATCCAAGGCCGCTTGGGTTTTACCGCCCCAACCATGATGGAAGCTTTTAAATACACCGCTGGTATTACTGACAAAACTTGCTGAATACAATAACGGCGCTAACAAAGCACTCATTTCCACATCATCAATCGCGCCTTGAGCTTGCCAAGTTGCAATTTGCTGACGAATCGCATCTATACGCATACCGTTACGACGTTTAAAGAATAAACGGTCACGTGCAGGATCGTAGATTTCATCATTACGTGGACACAAGTTATGGGTCACCCAACCTTTCACTTCTGGCAAACGGTTCAGATAATCAATCGCTTTCTGATAGCCACCCAACTCTTTAAACGCTGGTGCTTCAACGCAAGAGAGAATCGCGCTGTTCAAGGCGTGGCTGTAGGGTTCCCAGTCATTGGCAATAACACGATAGCCGTTTTGACGAGCCAACCGTGATACCACACCCGAACCTGCAAAAAAGTCAGCAAATATCGGCGCACGACCATCTTCGCGTTTTAAGGTTCCCGTTTGCTCAAGTGCTTCTAAAATCAGATGTAATAGACGGCGTTTGTTTCCCAAATAAGGAACCAACTGATGGAAAAGATATTCGTCTGTGGTACGAGCCGCATGACGACGTTTGTGATAAACCGTAGACTCTGAATTCATAGCGTCTCTTGAGAAGGGATTAACCTTAAGCGAATGTCATCACCCAATTGAGTGACATCTTTCAGCTTAAATCGAAGCTGCTCTGCCATGCGGTCAAATTCCGCATTAAACATCGCACGTGCTGACTGACCCAACAAGGTCGGTGCAACATAACTGATCATTTCATCGATCAAATGTTCTTGTAAGAAAGCGGTCGAAAGTGTCGCACCGGCTTCCACAAGTACATCATAAATTTGGAACTGTTGAACGCATGCTGCTAACAGATCGGCCAAAGGCTGAATTTCAAATTGTACCACGCCCAAGTCAGCAAGTTCCTGACGATATGGCCCCATGACCATCACGGTTTCAGGTTGCTGCAATATTTTTGCGCTTAATGGCAAGCGGCCTTGACGATCTAGCACGATACGTTTCGGCTGAACCACGTTACGCATGTCAACAGCGTCATCGAGCTGACGTACGTTGAGTAAGCAATCGTCGGCTAATACCGTTTCAATCCCAGTGATTACGGCACCTGATATCGCACGCCAATGCTGTACATCTTGTCGCGCCATCGAACCGGTTATCCACTTAGACTCACCCGAGGCCATGGCAGTACGCCCATCCAGGCTCGATGCAACTTTGAGGCGGACATAAGGCATACCCGTCGCCATGGCTTTTAAAAAGCCCAAGTTCAATTGATGCGCTTCTGCTTGACAAATACCCGTAATCACTTCAATGCCAGCATCACGTAGGATTTGTACACCTTTACCCGCAACCAATGGGTTGGGATCGGGACATGCCACAACGACTTGAGCGACACCTGCTTCTACCAAGCCTTTGGCACAAGGTGGCGTACGTCCATAGTGTGCGCAAGGCTCTAAAGTCACATAAGCGGTTGCGCCACGGGCGGCCTCACCTGCATCACGCATTGCAAAGACTTCTGCATGCGGCTGACCCGCTTTTGGATGAAAACCTTCACCAATCAATTGACCGTCTTTGACAATCACACAGCCCACATTGGGATTGGGACGAGTGCTGTATTGCCCCTGCTGTGCCAATGCAATTGCACGCCGCATCCACTGTTGATGCTGCTGCAACGTCACTTGATCTAACTCAGACATGTAATCACTCATGATAAAAATGGAAGCAGATGTGCATTAGTGCTCACGCTGCTGCATTTGTTCAATTTGACGACGAAAAGCTTCTACATCTTGGAAGTCTTGATACACAGAAGCAAAACGCACATAAGCCACATGATCTAAAGCAAACAAAGACTGCATGACAATTTCACCAATGGTGCGTGATTTCACGTCACGTTCACCCAAACGGCGAATTTGCAATTGAATATCACTGAGTACCGTTTCAATTTGCTCTTGCGTTACTGGACGCTTTTGCAAGGCATGCATCAGCGAGCGGCGGAGCTTGGCCTCATCAAAAGGTTCGCTCTTTGAATCAGACTTGATGACACGCGGCATCACCACTTCATAGCTTTCAAAAGTTGTAAAACGTTCACCGCAACTAATACATTCACGGCGGCGGCGTATCTGACAGCCTTCAGCAGCAAGACGTGAGTCAATCACTTTACTGTCTTCAGCGTTGCAAAATGGACAATGCATAGCGGTTAAATTGAACAAATCCGAATGGATTTAGAGTGTAGCAAAAATTTTGAAATTTGTAGAGCTTTACGCTAGATATGGAAAAAAAACAGCCCTTTTGGGCTGTTTTACACAATATATTGATTTACTGTGATCTTATTATTCTACACGTTCGCCATGTTGACTTAAGTCTAGACCCATTCGTTCGTCATCAGCTTCAACACGGATGCCAATCACTAGATCAATCACTTTCAAGATAATGAATGTGATCACAGCTGAGTAAGCAATAGTCGCTAGTACACCTTCGACTTGAACCCATAATTGATGCATTAAGTTGCTCGGTGCTTTATCACCCATGATGAATTCGCTGGCAAAGAATGCTGTAAGGATCGCACCCACGATACCACCGACACCATGTAGACCAAACGCATCCAAAGAGTCATCCGCTTTCAACGCACGTTTCAGCGCAGTAATACCCCAGAAGCAAACCACACCACCGATCAGACCCATCGCTAAAGCGCCGCCAACTGTTACGAAACCTGCCGCAGGTGTAATCACCACAAGACCTGCTACCGCACCAGAAGCACCACCCAAGACAGACGCTTTACCACGAACCACTTTTTCAGTAATTAACCATGCCACTGCTGCTGCCGCTGCTGCAACTTGTGTTACCACCAATGCATAACCAGCTGAACCATTTGCACCCAGTGCAGAACCACCGTTGAAACCGAACCAACCTACCCATACAAGGCTTGCACCGATGACGGTTAACGTTAGATTATGTGGCGCCATAGATTCACGACCAAGCCCCATACGTTTACCAAGCATGTACGCTGCAACAAGACCCGCAACACCTGAGTTGATGTGAACAACCGTACCACCCGCAAAATCAAGCGCACCGTCGTTTCCTAACCAACCACCGCCCCATACCCAGTGGGTAATTGGTGCATAAACCACGACACTCCAAATTGCGATAAAAGCAACAAAAGCACCGAATTTCATACGTTCTGCAATCGAACCGCTAATAATGGCAACGGTAATGATGGCAAATGTCATTTGGAAAATAACAAAAAGAATCTCTGGAATCGTACCGGACAAGGCTTCTGTGGTGATGCCCGATAACATAAATTTGTCTAAGCTACCGATAAAGGCATTACCTTCACCAAATGCTAAGGTATAACCCACAATCACCCACGTTAAGCTCACAACACCTGCCGCAACAAAACTGTGTGCCATGGTGCTGAGTACATTTTTCTTACGGACCATACCGCCGTAAAATAATGCTAAACCGGGAATTGTCATGAGTAAAACAAGTGCAGTGGACACTAAAATCCATGCTGTATCACCTGTATCGAGCTTAGGCTCTTCTTCTGCAGGTGCTGGCGCTGCTTCAACTGGAACTGCAGCTTCTGTTGTATTTAGCGTTGTTGTATTTGCAGTATCAACTACTGTGACTTCTTCTGTAGGTGCTGTTGCGCTTTCTTCAGCCCACGCAACAGAACCACCTAAAAGTGCACTGGACAAGCCGAGTGCAATTAGCATCTTTTTCATTCGTATCCCCCGACCTGATTTTCTGAGTTATTAGCTACTCAGCAAACTTCATGCCAATTTTTTAAACGGCATCTGCACCTGTTTCACCAGTACGGATACGGATGACTTGTTCCAGATTGCTTACAAAAATTTTACCGTCGCCAATTTTTCCTGTGCTTGCAACACGAGTAATTGATTCAATTACGGTATCAACCATTTCATCACTGATTGCGATTTCAATTTTTACTTTTGGTAAAAAATCAACCACATATTCAGCACCACGATAAAGTTCAGTGTGACCTTTCTGGCGACCGAAGCCTTTAACTTCAGTGACAGTGATCCCTTGAACACCATTTTCAGAGAGTGCTTCACGCACGTCATCTAATTTAAAAGGTTTTACAATTGCAGTTACGAGCTTCATGTTTTGTTTTCCTTCGGCTTATTTCACCTGTAAGGTTTTATGTTCAATTTTCATGCCAATATGACTACAGTCGGGGGAAAATAGTCAGCTCAGCATGAGATTTCTTTATAACCTATTTTATACGGATAATCTTGCGTATGCTTATAAAAATAGACGTTTTTACTAGAAGAATTACGATTTTACTGATCGATTAAACGCATATTTAAATGAAAGCACTATGGTCATGAATGTGGCGATGTTAAACTGCTGCCACCAATTCACTGAGGATGGTCTAAACAATGATTGAAACCTTACTACAAGCGATATTAGAACAAATCGATCAGCCGAAAAAAGACGTCGAACATAATCTTCGCAGCTTACTCAATGAAGCTGTGAGCAAAATGGATCTCGTGTCGAAAGAAGAAATCGAACGCCAACGTACTGCACTGAATAATGCCAATTTACGTTTAAATGAATTGTTGAAACACGTCGAAGAACTCGAACAAAAAATTCAGAACAAAAAATAAGCACCTTTTTAGTGCAACAAAAGACGCATAACGATTAAAAATAATGCACCATAACGGAACAATAATATGTCTTTTGCCAAAATCTATACTCGGGGTTTGCTCGGCTTAAATGCACCCCAAATTGAAGTTGAAGTCCATGTCAGCCAAGGTCTGCCTTCATTGACCATTGTTGGCCTACCTGAGGCCGCCGTCCGTGAAAGTAAAGACCGTGTCCGCTCTGCGATTATTAATAGCGGCTTTCAGTTCCCAACCAAACGTCTGACCATTAATCTTGCACCCGCAGATTTACCGAAAGATGGTTCACGTTTAGATCTCGCCATAGCTTTAGGGATTCTGATCGCGTCGGGACAACTTCCTGAAAATGCAGCAGATGGTTTTGAATTTATTGGAGAATTAGCACTTGATGGTTATTTACGACCTGTCAGTGGCATCTTAAGCATAGCCATTGCCTGTCAGCATATCGGGCATCATCTGATTCTACCTGCACTCAATGCCGATGAAGCGGCGCAACTGCCAGAGTTCCAAGTCTTTCCTGCGCAGCATCTTAAGGATGTGTGTGAACATTTAAGTCGTTCAGCCTTAATCAGTAGCCATCCCTCGACATCGTCAACCAATCAACACAGTTACCCTTTTGATTTATCTGATGTGAAAGGTCAACTCAGACCACGTCGTGCTTTAGAAATTGCAGCGGCTGGCGGTCATTCTCTACTATTTCGGGGTCCACCGGGCACAGGCAAAACGCTACTCGCCTCGCGTTTACCCAGTATTCTGCCCCCCTTAGATATGCAAGAAAATTTGCAAGTCGCGAGTATTTATTCTATTGCAGGTGCAAATCATCATTTTGGGCAGCGTCCATTTCGTGCGCCACACCATACCGCATCTGCGATTGCCCTCGTCGGTGGAGGATCAAATCCTAAACCGGGTGAAATCACCTTGGCACATTTAGGAGTTTTATTTTTAGATGAGCTGCCTGAATTTGATCGAAAGGTGTTGGAGGTGTTACGGCAACCACTCGAATCCAAAGAAATTGTGATTTCACGCGCTTCTCGTCAAATCACCTTCCCTGCAAATTTTCAACTGATTGCGGCGATGAATCCTTGTCCATGTGGCTATGCCTTTAACCAAGACAGCCGCTGTCAATGTAGTGCTGAAAGTATTAAACGCTATCAAAACCGTATTTCAGGTCCATTATTAGATCGAATTGACTTACATATAGATGTCCCGCCACTGGCAGCGCATGAATTACAAAGTTCGCAAGAGGTTGAAAGTTCAAGTGTGGTTAGGCATCGTGTTATACAAGCTTATGAGTTACAAATAGAGCGTCAGCAAAAATCCAATATAGCGCTCACGCCGACGCAATTGGAGCAACAAGCAGTTTTGGATGCTACTGCACAGAATATTTTACAGTTAGCCCAGCAGAGAATGAATTTATCTGCGCGTGCCTATCATCGGGTATTACGTGTTGCCAGAACCATTGCCGACTTAGCTCAAAGTGAACACATTCAAGCTCAACACGTATCTGAAGCGCTGTCTTATCGAAGCCAACTCAATGCTTAAAAAAATGGCGACCCTAGGTCGCCATTTTTAATGCTTTTTAAAATTAGAATTCGTATTTCAAGCCAAATACGACTTTATTCTTTTGTTTTTCATCCAGACGGTCATAACCACCCACGATATAATCCATATTTACGCTCGCACCAGTGTCACCCAATGGATGACTTAAACCTGCTGTAAAATGACGGAAGCCAAAGTCTTCAGTGGTTTCTACAAATTCGTCATCATCACCATATGCATATAGGCCCAATGAAGTATTTAGGGTGAAATCTTTTGGCAATGCATAGCTGTAGCTACCTAAGATATACGTATCGCCCTTGTTACCCCAAGTCGTATTTTGCGTTAAGGTTTGCGCAGTTACGCTAAAGTCTTTGTAGTTCAAACCTAAAAGTGTTTCGAAACCATCTGAATCAACATCCGATTCATAGTAGTAATAATACGTACCACCGACGGTATAACCTAAATCTTCAGTAATTTTGCCGTTATAACCTGCATAAAAGTCATGTTCAAAAGAATCACGCCCTTCTTCACCAAGTGCATAATCTAAGGTTGAACCCCAGTAACCTGCATAGAAGCCTGAAGCATGGCTATAGTCCAAACCACCTTGAATAGTTGCGCTGCTATTTTCAGGCACATTGGTAATACCACGTAAATTATAGCTAGACAGTACGCCGATATTTCCGGATACAGAATGCTCAGAAGCTGGCGCTTCAGCAAAAGTAAATGTCGATGCTGGTCCTAGTACAGCGATTAATAAAGCTTTAAGTGCAAATTTCATGGTTTGTTCCCCCACATCGTGCGACGACGTATTTTTTGGTTATTTCGTTGAACTCAATGAGGTATTAGCAAGCGCTGTGCCATGTTTAAAAATAAGCGCATATTTTTTTTATAAAAGCCACCATTTTGGTTTATCAAAAACCAATATATTACTGTTTTTATTTATTATTTTTCAATTATCCTGTTTGACCTTTTTTCTCTTTAATTTATTTTAGAATGTAGATTTTCATCTATTTAGATTATTTAAATCTTCAGGTTGATAGTTGTAACAGGATTTTAAAAATGCGCTTTTTTGAGTATATTTTTTCAACACCGATCTCAAAAATGCATAAAAAAAGTGCACAATCACCATTATGCACTTTCAAGAATATGACCGAATAAGGTCAACTCGTTAATGTTAGAAAGAATAGGTCAATCCAACCACAACGTTATCATCTAATTGCTCGCCTTCACGATCTTTACCGCCCCATACATAGTCAGCAGCAATTTCAAATCCAGTATCTGCAATCGGTTTACTCAAGCCCAAACGTGCTTCAGTGAACACCACATCTTCTGTGGTTGTTAATAGGCTGTCATCACGACTGTCATTAAAAACAGAAACACCAAGCGATGAATTTAATGAAACATCATAAGGTAATGCATAGCTATAAGTAGCATTCAGATATACATCACCTGCGTTGCCATAATTAACATCAGACAACAATACAGCCATGCTTGCAGTTAAATCTTTATAACTTATGTCCTGAATAAATTCGACGCCTGTCGTGCGACGCTTTTCAGATCGGTCGTCGTTATAAACAGAACCTCCACCTTGATAGACATAAGCCATCACTTGTGACTTATAGCTCCAATCTTCATTCAGTTCACGTCCATATCCGACATAGAAATCATGTTCATAACCATGCGACTGACTGTCGTCCGTAGGATCATAGTTGAGTGTAGAACCCCAATAGCCCGCGAACAGCCCACTGTTGTGTGCATATTCAAGTCCGGCTTGTAATGCCGCTTGATCATTTTCTTCACTCGCACGGTACACATATTTGTTTACCACGCCCACACTTCCAGACCAATTCCCTTGTGCCGTTGTAGCTTGCTCAGTTTGTTCTGCAAATGCAGGGACTGTACCTAGGGTCACTAAAATACTTAAAATTGCTTTTTTATAAAATTGAATCATGTTTAGTCCCCACATCGGATCGATCGTGGATTGGTTTGAGTAAAATTTAGCGCCGATTTTAATCGATTTTACCGCCCTGTATAGCCCCTTTTTTCTTATTTTGATAAATTAAATCATTTAAAAACAAAGCTAAGATTATATAAAACAGTAAAAACCAAGCTTTTGATTCATAAAATATCTTTTATCTTGTTCTAGTCTTTAACAATGATTTAATGCATTCATTTATATGTATTTATCACGAATATTATCATCTTTTATTGAACTGTTTTTTTAAGGAAAAATTTCTGACGACTTCGCTAAAAGTCATTCTCTATTTACAAAAAACACGCCAACGGTGCTTACTGTGCCTGAACAGTGATGCCATGCACCTCAACCATTGATATACTTTTTGATCAAAATACGAATTTAGATTCGGCACAATTTGTCGCAAAGAGTGATGATAAATCAGCAAGTTAAATGAAAGTTTTTACCATTTTTTATATTTTTTTATGATAAGTAATGAATAAACTTCTCTTTAGATTGATATATATTCAATTTAAATAAACTATTTGTTAAACAACAATAACATACGAAAAATTTGCTTATTACAGATTGACCAATGATCTGGCCATTTTCTAACTTTAGTGTAATAAGCGCATTAAAAATAGTGATTTTTTTAAGAAAAAATATACAATCGCACTACATATTAACCAAATTTGCATGAGGCTCTCTCCCAATGCTTAAAGCTCAACAACTAACACTTGCAGTCTTAGTAAACGCTGCTCTTATTTCTACTGCTTTTGCTAGCGAACAAAGTGAATCTAAAGGCTTTGTGGAAGATGCCGAAGGCTCTGTATTGTTCCGTACAGGTTACATCAACCGTGACAAAACTAATTACATTGACAATGATACTAGTGCAGTAAAACGAGTAACAGATACCAGCTCAGCTGCTCAGTCTGCGATTGTAAAACTTGAATCTGGTTTTACAAAAGGTATTATCGGCTTTGGTGTAAATGTTACTGGCGACGCTTCATTCAAATTAGGCAGCAATGATAATGCTGGCAATGGCATGATTCCGCTTCATAACGGCGGAGCTAAAGATGCAAATGGTGATGTAGACGCCTATGACCATTGGGCGCGTGGCGGAGCTAGCCTTAAAGCACGAGTATCAAATACAACTGTTGAATACGGCACCCAAGTTCTAGATCTTCCTGTACTTGCGTCTAATACAGCACGTATGGTTCCAGAATATTTCACTGGTGTTCTTGCGAAAAGCCGTGAAATTGAAAATCTAGAATTGGTTGCTGGTAAATTCACAGAGAATCAATATTCAGATCAAATCAATACTGATGGCCGTCATCTAGATAATGCAATCGTTTGGGGTGCAAAGTACAAATTTAACGATCAGCTTAATGCATCTTACTATGGCTTAGACAGTGAAGATGCGCTTGAACGTCACTACATCAATGCAAACTACACATTGCCTTTAGCTGAAAAACGCTCATTAAATGTAGACTTCAATGGCTACCATACTGAATGGGACGAGCAAGCTGGAACTTATTCTTCAACAATTGGTAATAAAAATGTTGACGGCCGCAGCAATAGCATCTGGTCTCTTGCAGGTACATTAAACCAAGGCGCTCACTCAGTCATGCTGGCTTACCAACAAAATACAGGCAACACTGGTTATGACTATGGCGAAAATGCTGATGGCGCACAGTCAATCTATGTAGCTAACTCATACTTATCTGACTTTGTGGGGAACCATGAAAAATCGGCACAAGTTCAATATAACTTAAACTTTACTGATTATGGTGTGCCAGGCTTGAACTGGACTTCTGCATTCGTTTATGGCTGGGATATTAAAGTCAACAATTCAGCAAAAGAAGGTCAAGAGCGCGAATTCTTTAACCAAGTGAAATATACTGTTCAATCTGGTTTTGCTAAGGACGCAAGCTTACGTGTACGTCATTCTTACTACCGCGCAAGTGATAACTACCAAGCTGGTAACTATATCGGTGATACAAACGAATGGCGTTTATTCTTAGACATCCCTGTGAAATTATTTTAATTTCGCAGCTACTCTAAGATAGAAAAAAAAACCTGCACACTGTGCAGGTTTTTTTATGAGCATCGATTTCATCTAAAAACGATGCTCAGCTTAAAACAATATTATTTGTTCGCAGCTTTGTAAGCTTCAATTGAGCTAAGTACTTCTTGTTTCGCAACATCAGCACCTTCCCAACCACTTAACTTAACCCATTTACCAGGCTCTAAGTCTTTGTAGTGTTGGAAGAAATGTTCAATTTGATTGATCAATAATGCAGGAAGATCTGTATATTCTTGAACATCTTTATAAAGCGGAGTCAATTTGTCGTGTGGAACCGCAACGAGTTTTGCGTCAACACCACCGTCATCTTCCATGTTCAATTTACCAACAGGACGGCAACGAATTACAGAACCTGGCTCTACTGGATGTGGAGTTACCACAAGTACGTCTAGTGGGTCACCATCCAAAGATAATGTATTTGGAACATAACCATAGTTCGCTGGGTAGAACATTGCAGTACCCATGAAACGGTCTACAAATAACGCATCAGAATCTTTATCGATTTCGTATTTGATTGGTGCTGCATTTGCAGGAATTTCAATAATGACATAGATGTCGTTTGGTGCATCTTTACCCGCTGGGATATTGCTGTAGCTCATAGCATCACTCTTTAAACAAGTTAAATCTTTTAATCCGGCACAATTATAACGGTTTTATCGCTTTTTTTGTGATTTTAGCGATCATGCTGATAATTTAATCATCAAGCTGAACATTTAGCTTAATTTAATGACCAATAACATCAGGCAAATTGGGCATAACATCGACAAGGTCCAAATGATTGAACGTAAAGTTGCCCAATTCGCTAAATAACATAGCCCATAAATAACGCGTAAAACGAGATAGGCAATCCCAAACGTCATGATGTATTGCTGATGAATCACCATATATTCAGCCATTAGAATAGCCGCAATAAATAAAGGTAAACTTTCAAAACTATTTTGCTGCACTGCATGTGCGCGGCTCGCCAATCCTGTAGAGCGCGCTAAAACTTCACGTGGATTTTGATTATCACTCGACTTAAAACCTGCAGCTCGCTTCGCAATAAATGTAAATACATATGGCAATAAACAAGCGGCCAAAATGAGATAGATGATCCCACTGATGCTGTGCATGTGTTTTTTCTCAGGAAGATTTTTATGGCTGCTATAATACCATGGCATTTCGTGAATAATTTTTGTTAAATATAGTGTTTTTATAATCGGCAGATGAAAGGATCCTCTATGAGTACTTCTGATCAAGATCAATTATTTGAAGTTCTTGAAGAGCAAAAACGCCATCAGCTTCGCGTCGATCGTGTTTTAAAAATTGTCATTCCTGTGACTGCATTTTTACTTGCTGTGATCTGTGCCAACTTAAATGTATGGTCGACTGTTTTCAGCTTTGTCATCATGTGGATTGCATTCTATGCAGTTTCCATCAAGCAACTTCCCCTTTGGCATTGGGTCATTGTCATTGCACTATATTGTTTAGTCGACAATATTTTAACCTATGGCAGCTATAACCAATCTGGCTTTAGTCGTCAGTTCGGCGCGATGTTTATTTTCTTAGGTGTTTTTGGTGTAGGACGTCGCTACTTTGATCGCTGGTCGATGAATAAAGGCAAGCTTTAATGATCAAAATTAAAAGCGATAAAAAAAGCGCCCGAAGGCGCTTTTTTTATGCATTATATTATGCTGTTTTACGCAAATCTTTACGTAGAATCTTACCAACATTCGATTTTGGTAATTCATCCATAAATTCAACATAACGTGGGCGTTTATAGCCAGTTAAGTTTTCTTTTGCGAATGCCAAAACTTCTTCAGTCGTTAAAGATGGATCTTTTTTCACAACGAATAATTTAGGTACTTCACCTGATTTTTCATCAGGAACACCAATCGCAGCAACTTCTAGTACTTTTGGATGTTTTGCAACAACTTCTTCAATTTCAGAAGGATAAACGTTGAAGCCAGACACCAAAATCATGTCTTTTTTACGGTCTACAATCTTCACATAACCGCGTGGATCCATGACACCAATGTCACCTGTACGGAAGAAACCGTCCGCCGTCATTACTTTGGCAGTTTCATCTGGACGGTTCCAATAGCCTTTCATGACTTGAGGACCACGAATCGAAATTTCACCTTGCTCACCTTGAGCAACTTCATTGCCATCATCATCTAAAATAGCAACTTCAGTCAGTGGCAATGGAATACCAATCGTACCGCTGAATTCCATTGATGCTGGAGGGTTTGCAGTTGCAACAGGTGAAGTTTCTGATAAGCCATAACCTTCGATGATATTGGTACCGGTAACTTTCTTCCACGCTTCTGCAGTCGAAGGAAGTACTGCCATACCACCACCCATCGCCATTTTTAGCTTGCTGTGGTCAAGTTGCTTGAACTCTTCATTGTTCACCAAAGCATTAAACAAAGTGTTCACTGCTGGAAAGAATGAAGGTTGGTATTTACGTAATTCTTTCATTACCGCAGGTAGGTCACGCGGGTTAGGAATCAATACGTTCGCCTGACCTTTGTACATGCCGTAAAGTGCACACACCATAAATGCAAAGATGTGATACAGCGGTAATGCACAGAAGATACGATCATCTGGCTGACCATCTTGCTGACCAAATTTACTTTGGAAAATACCATCACACTGCAACATGTTTGACACAAGGTTACGATGTGTTAATTCTGCGCCTTTAGATACGCCAGTTGTACCACCAGTATATTGAAGTACTGCAGTATCACTTAGAGTTAAGTTTGGACGTTTGTAATTGTTTGCACTCACTTTAGACATTGCTGCATTAAAGCGAATATGACCTGGAATGTTCCAAGCTGGAATTTGTTTACGTACTGAACGTAATACAAAGTTAACCAATGTACCTTTCAGCGTACCAAGCATGTCACCCACAGATGCCACGATCACGTGTTTTACTGGGGTTTTACCAATAATCGCTTGGTAAACAGATGCAAAGTTTTCAATGATAACCAATGCCTCTGAACCAGAGTCATTTAATTGATGCTCAAGTTCACGAGAGGTATACAGTGGATTCACGTTGACCAATACCAGGCCAGCGCGGAATACACCCAATGCGACAACAGGATATTGAAGAACGTTCGGCATCATAACTGCAACGCGTGAACCTTTAGCCAAACCTAAGCTTTGCAAATAAGTTGCAAATTTACGGCTTGCTTCATCAAGTTCTTTAAAAGTTAAGACTTTATCCATGAAGATAAAGGCATCTCTTGAGCCAAACTTCTGAAAATTACGCTCAAAAATATCGACCAATGAGGTATTTTCTGCGGGTAATTCTACAGTTTCTGGAATCCCTGTCTTTTGGTATTCAGCGAACCAAATCTTTTCCATAACGCCCAATTCTCCTGTCGTAATCCTTAATAATCCAACTGTTTTTTTTCAATATTAAGCGGTCATTATTTAACTTGTTTGTGCTTAATATTGCATCCATTTCACGAATAACAGCATATATAACGTATTTCGTTCCATGGATGCTAGTATTATCTTTGAATGAACAGTTTATTTGCTTTTTGATATCCACGTGGTAACAACACGCCTTTCGATGCACGTTTACCCACATATTTTTGCAGATCGTCGCCTTTAAGCTTTAATTGTTGATTTCCTGCAAGCACTTGAATTATTTCATCTAAATTCAAAGTTGTCATGGATACTATTTGATCTTTTGCTTCAAGTTGTATCAATTTATTACCTTTACCCTTATTCAATACTGGTAATTCATCAAGTTCAACCAACAGCAAACGCCCCGCAGAACTGAGGAGTGCAAGATGTGTTGCATTCTCAATCGCCGTTAAATTCATGACCGCCGCGCCTTCAGATAAGGTAAGGAAGGCTTTACCTGCTTTTGCATTGGTATCGAGGTTTTTGGCTTGGGTTTTAAAGCCATAGCCTTTACTACTCATCGCCAAGACTTCTGTTTCATCTTCAGCAATAAACACTTGTTTAAAGCCGACACCACTTGCAGGTGCAAGTTTAGAACTCAGAGGCTCACCTAAACCACGCGCGGATGGTAAAGTATTGATGCCCAAAGCATAGCTACGACCGGCATCATCTAATACATACACACGTTGATTCGATTTACCTTGCGCATGGCTGAGATATTGGTCACCTGCACGGAAATTTAAGTTCTCAGCATCGACTTCATGACCTTTCGCCGAGCGAATCCAACCCGCTTCAGACAACACCACAGTCACAGGATCTGCAGGAAGCATATCTTGTTCATTAATCGCATGGGCTTCTGCACGTTTCACAATTGGAGAACGGCGGTCATCACCAAATTTCTTCGCATCTTCTTTAAGTTCATTAATGATCAATGCTTTTAATGACTCAGGGTTCGCCAATTGTTCACGAATAATGGCTGCTTTGGCTTCCAATTCTTCTTGTTCACGGCGCATTTCCATTTCTTCAAGTTTTGCCAAATGACGTAACTTGAGTTCTAAAATGGCTTCGGCTTGAATTTCATCGATATTAAAATGCGTCATTAACACAGGTTTAGGCTGATCTTCTTCTCGAATAATTCGAATCACTTCATCAATATTCAGATAGGCAATAATCAAGCCTGCAAGTATATGTAACCGTTTTTCAATTTTATTCAGATGATAAGTCAAACGACGTGTCACGGTATTTTTACGGATTTCGATCCATTCCAACAAAATACGGCGGATCGATTTCACTTGCGGACGACCGTCAGCGCCAATCATGTTCATATTGACACGATAGCTCGACTCTAAGTCGGTGGTTGCAAATAGGTGACTCATCACCGATTCAGCATCAATACGATTCGAGCGCAGGACGATCACTAAACGTGTTGGGTTTTTATGATCTGACTCATCACGTAAGTCCGTGACCAATGGCAACTTCTTCGCCTGCATTTGATCTGCAATCTGCGTGATCACTTTCGAACCTGAAACCTGATACGGTAACTCCGTAATCACGATTTCATTTTTCTCAATACTGTACACAGCACGAGTTCGATAACTACCGCGACCCGTGGTTTGAATTTTAAGTAATTCTTCTGGAGAACTAATAATTTCCGCACGTGTAGGCAAATCAGGTGCAGGAATATATTCTGCGACTTTCTCATCGGTTAAGTTTGGATTGCGAATTAAGGCGATGGTGCCCTTCACCACTTCACGTAAGTTATGCGGTGGAATATCCGTTGCCATACCCACAGCAATACCCGTTGTGCCGTTGAGTAAAATATTTGGAACACGTGCCGGTAAATTCACTGGCTCTTTCATCGAACCATCAAAGTTATCCTGCCAATCACAGGTTCCTTGTCCTAACTCTGACAGTAATAAATCACTATACGCAGACAATTTCGCTTCGGTATAACGCATCGCTGCGAAGGATTTCGGATCATCTGGTGAACCCCAGTTTCCCTGACCTTCAATAAATGGATAGCGATAACTAAACGGCTGCGCCATGAGGACCATGGCTTCATAACAAGCTGAGTCACCATGAGGATGGTATTTACCCAGTACATCACCAACCGTACGTGCAGATTTTTTTGGCTTACCCGTTGGCTTTAACCCGAGTTCGCTCATCGCATAGACGATACGACGCTGAACGGGTTTTAGACCATCACTGATATGTGGCAATGCACGATCCATAATCACGTACATGGCGTAGTTGAGATATGCTTGTTCGGTAAATTCTGCTACGGAACGGTTTTCTGTCGCATGATGCGCAAGGCTTGTCATAACAACCTGTAATCCTAAATTGTTCGTTCTTTATTGGGTTCTTATGCTATGTCGCAGGTGTCCCCTATACAAGGGGATGATCTAACACTCTGCGACAAATTGTGTCTTATGGCGTAAAAATATCCATTTTATTCACCATGATCAACTAAAAATTCAACAGTCTTTATAGACCGATGGATTCTAAAGTTTTGCCCTTGGTTTCTTCACCTAAAACCAGAATCACCACGGCAACGGCAATTAAGACTGCAGTAAACATCATAAATACATAGCTAAAACCATGATCCATATCCATCATATGTGTCACAGCAAAAGGCGCGGCAATGCCCCCGATCCGACCAATGGCACCCGCCCAGCCCGAACCAAAGGCACGAATATTGGCCGGGTATTGTTCTGGTGTATAGGTATAAAGTACGCCCCAAGCACCGAGATTAAAGAAGGACATTAAACAGCCCCAAATCACAATCTCTGTCACACTGCCAGACTGACCGAAGAAATATGCCGAAATGGCACACATCCCAATGAAGCCCGCCAACGTAGCTTTACGACCTAATTTTTCGACCAACCATGCAGCTGCAATATAACCCGGTAATTGTGCCAAAATCATGACCAAAACATATTCAAAGGATTGAACAATGGTGTAGCCTTCTTTGACCAATAAGCTTGGTAACCATGTAAAAATACCGTAATAAGAAAAGACGATACCGAACCAAATGAGCCACAGCATTAAAGTACGACGTGCAAAAATCCCTGACCACAACTGTGAAAAACTGATATTGTGCTTTTCTGCAACCGGTTTGACTTCAAAGATTTCAACAACTTCTACACCACATTTGGCTTCAATCTTTTTCACCAATGCATGTGCTTCATCAAAACGTCCACGGTTAATCAAATAAGGCACCGATTCAGGCACCATTTTCCAAATCACGATCGCATATAACGCAGGGATTCCGCCTATCAGGAACGCCGCATGCCAACCAAAATCAGGAATAATAAAGCGTGATACTAACGCCGCAACCAACCAGCCCAGTCCCCAAAAACTTTCTAGTAAGACAATAAAACGTCCTCGTACATGCGCTGGAATATATTCACTGACCAAAGTCACCGCGACTGGGAGTTGCCCCCCTAAACCTAAGCCGACAATAAAACGAAATACCAACAACCAAGTTAGATTAGGTGCAAACGCACATGCAGCGGTGGCTAAGCTATAAATCACCAATGTCCATGCAAACACTGTTTTTCGGCCGAAGCGGTCTGCTAGTCCACCAGAAAACACCGCACCAATCGCCATCCCAACAAAACCAATCGAGACCACCCAACTTTTATCATTTGGCGTCATGGCCCAATCTTCAGCCATTTTCGCTAAGATGAAGGAAATGAGCCCCGTATCCATGGCATCAAACATCCAGCCAAGGCCAATAACCCAAAGTAAAGTGTAGTGAAACTTACCGATGGGTAAGCGTTGTATACGTGAGACTAAGTCCATAACAAGATCTCTGAACTGGTGGAAGGATGAACACTGCTTTCCCAACAGGATGTATGATTTTGCGTTTTTTAGTATAGATCCATGCAAAAGACCGACCATTGATCCGTCTTTTTAGCATTTTAATGTCATGTTATAGCAACGCGGTTACGACAAATCTTTTGAAGATACTGACTGATCATCATCATCTTTATAAATAAATTTAGGCATTTCTAAGCCAAAGTAAATGGCGATCAGACGTAAGGTGAAACCGAAAATGAGCGTCGCAATGACGGTCAATTCTAGCGATAAGCCAATCTCAATACAGAGCCAATAACAAATCACGGACACAAAAGAAATACTGGCATAAAGTTCACGACGGAACACCAGCGGCACATCGTTACATAGAATATCTCGTAGAATACCGCCAGAGACCCCAGTTAACACCCCTGCTACCGCAGAAACGACAAAACCATGTCCCATTTCTAAAGCGATTTGACAGCCAATAATGGTAAAACCAATGAGACCAAGGGCATCGAGAACCAAGAAGATATTACGAAGATGACGCATCCATTTTGCAATCAGGATGGTGACAAATGCAGCAAAGCAAGTCAGCATGAGATATTCAGGATGCTTAACCCACGTCAGTGGATAATGCCCAAGTAGCACATCACGAACCGAACCGCCCCCCAGTGCCGTGACACAGGCAATCAATGTTACCCCAAACCAGTCCATACTCCGCCGACCCGCAGACAATGCACCTGTCATTGCTTCTGCCGTAATTGCGATAATATAAATAACGGTAAGTAACATCGCCCTTCTTCCACTGAGGGTTGAGATGCGCGCTATTCTAAGCTAAATCTGCTCAAATGTTATAAAAATTGCGCACAACATTGTTTAAATTTTCGTCCAGAACCACAAATACAGGGTTGCTTCATGGTGATTTGCATCTCTGTGGTCGGATCAAGGAAATACCAGCGCTGCTCGAACTTCACAAAGTGTGAAATTTCATGATGTACCTGCGCTTGCTGCCCATCGTGATAATGGGCTTTAAATTCAACTTGAGCATGGTTTTTATCGAGCTTTTCTTGAGCCTGTACCACTTCAAGCTTTAACCACTGATTGGCCTGACTCCACGCTGCAATGGCACTCACATCCAAGGCTTGCTGCTGTCCAAGTGCAGTTGTTTGTACAATATAATCAATCTCATGTTGTGCAAATGCACTATAACGTGATCGCATCAACTGCTCTGCGCTCTGTGCATTTTCACGCCCCGTATGTAAGGGCTGACAACAGCTAGCATACTCACCTTTGCCACATGGACATTGGACTTGTGACATGTTTGTTTCCATAAAAAATAGCCTGACAATGCAGGCTATTTTAACGGATCTTTCCACACAATTTTCATCAGCAGCATGTGAATCCATACTGATCTACATAGATTAAGCTGAATGTTCTCTTGGCATCCACTTAATCTTCAGTTGGCATGGGAATGACATGCACTTTTTCAATCTTATGACCATCCATCGTGACCACTTCAAAAATGTGTTCATCCGCTTTGAATTTTTCACCATTGGCCGGTAAACGACCCAAATGGAATAAGATATATCCGGACAGTGTCGAATACTGTTCGGCATCATCCACCAAATCACGACCCAACAATAAAGACACGTGACGAATGTCAGTTGAGCCATCGAGTAACAATGAACCATCATCGAGGCTTTCTGCTGCCGTCTCAGGTTCATCTTCATCAGGGAACTCACCAGCAATCGCTTCTAAGACATCGATCGGTGTTGCAATCCCTTCAATTGAACCGTATTCGTTTAACACCAAGGCCATTTGCAACGGCGCTTGACGTAGCTGTTCCATCACCATCAAAACTTGAGCATTTTCATGCACCACCACAGGCTCACGGAGATGTTTTTCAAAATCGAGTACGCCCGTTTCAATATAGTCATTCATGACTTTATGAGTCAGTACCGCACCCGCAATATTGTCAAGCTCACCATGTGCCACAATTAAACGTGAATGCGTGGTACTGAGTAATTGAGCACGAATCGCCTCAGGTTCTTCATCTAAATCAATCCATTCCAGTTCAGGACGAGGTGTCATCACGGACTTTACTGGACGCTCAGATAAACCCAGTACCCCTTGTACCATGACACTGTGGTAAACCCCGTTGTCTTCATCAAAGACTTCATCAGCAAAAGCACGTGTTGCAAGCACATCTTCATTTTCATTTTGATTGTCTGCAACATTTTTCCCACCGAGCATACGCATCACTGCTGAGGCTGTGCGATAACGTAAGTCTGTGGTTGTCACCATTTTTTCCTGATTATGACGCATGGTTTGGTTCAAGAACTCAATCATGACAGAGAAACCAATGGCCGCGTATAAGTAACCTTTTGGAATATGGAAACCAAAGCCTTCGACCAAGAGCGAGAAACCGATCATCATTAAGAAGCACAGGCACAGAATCACCACCGTTGGGTGACGGTTCACGAAGTTCATCAGTGGTTTAGATGCCCACAGCATAATGCCGACAGCAATAATGACCGCAATCATCATGACAGAAAGGTGTTTCACCATCCCGACAGCGGTAATCACGCTATCGAGCGAGAACACGGCATCGAGCACCACAATCTGCACAATCACCATCCAAAACGTCGCATGCACAGGATTTTCTTCCTTTAGCATGGGCTTGTTTTCAAGACGTTCACGCAGTTCCATGGTGCCTTTAAACAGTAAGAACACCCCACCAAACAGTAAAATTAGATCTCGACCGGAAAATGGATGGTCGAAAATATGGAACAGTGGGTTGGTTAGAGTCACCACCCATGCAATCGAGGCCAGTAAGACCAATCGCATACACAGTGCAAGCAATAAGCCGACAATCCGTGCAGTATTACGCTGTTCTGGCGGTAATTTTTCCGCAAGAATCGCAATAAAAACCAGGTTATCGATACCTAAAACAATCTCAAGCACCACCAGTGTCAATAATCCCACCCATGCAGAAGGATCGGACATCCATTCAAAGATCATAATTGTATCTCCTGAATGTTATTCACACGTAGATCATGCTGATTTGAAGATGAAATGCATTGGACATGCGCAAACGCTTTTAATGGCGTTCTTTCTAATATTTTGATGTGTGCTGAGTGACAACAACCACTACCCATGACGGTTCTTTAGCTTGAAATGAAGTTTTAAGTATAGCAAGTTAAGGTAAAAATTCACCCTTTTTTACCAAAGTACAATCTCTGTATGGAAGAATTTAAACCCAGTGATGACATTAAATTGTCATATTTAGCTGCCAATGTAGTGTCATAAAAAATAACATGCTAAGGTAAAATTAAAACGTAATGAATAGCGGATTAAAAATGACAGAAAAACGTGGTAATCCTTCTCCTGCTACAACACAACCTTTAATCGCACTGTATTGCGGCTCCCGCTCTGGTAACAATCCAATTTATCAAGAAAAAGCCATTGCATTGGCGCAAGGCTTGGCTGAACATGGTTTTGGTCTGGTCTATGGTGGCGCCAGTATTGGCCTGATGGGTCAAGTCGCTGACGCTGTGGTCGATCATGGCGGCGAAGCCGTGGGTGTGATTCCTGAGTTTATGTTGGATTATGAAATTGCACATAATCATTTGACTGAACTACACGTCGTGCGCAGTATGCATGAGCGTAAAGCCATGATGGCAGAACGTGCAAGTGCCTTTGTTGCCCTGCCCGGTGGTCTCGGTACATTCGAAGAAATTTTAGAAATCGCCACTTGGGGACAATTGAATCAACACCAAAAACCGATGATGCTTTATAACGTCAATGGCTTCTATGATGCACTAATTGCACAATTAGACCATGCGGTTGCTGAAGGTTTCTTGCCGCCGCAGCATCGTGCCAAACTGATCGTATGTAATTCTTCGAAGCAGATCTTTAGCGCACTGAAAAATTTAGATTGCCCGAAAAATTTCGTGGTCTAACTGTATTTTAGATGTCAAAAAGGGGAATAAAGTATTCCCCTTTTTTTATTGCTCGATGTTACTTCAAATCAAGATCGTGTCGACTTAACCTGACACCACACGATAGAACCATGGCAAGGTTGTCGCTAAGAAAATACTCATCAGTAAACCAAGCATCAACTTCATCGCATCTTTGCTGACATTTCGTGAAGTTCGATATTTATTCACTTCATGTAAATGCATGGACATAGCAAATTCACGTCCTGCAAGTAAGCCCAAGAATACCCAAGTGGTACTCATTGGAATATTACTCCACTCTTTGAACACCAATAAAATCAAAGCATACATAAAGTCGATAATGGTTGCCGAGCGGATATCAGCCACACCCGTTTTGGTGTCGATAATGCCCTGAATCGCCCCGCCACGTTGGTACAAAATGATCCCAAGCAGTACGATAAACACCACAATTGCAAAAATCAGGAACTCCAGCGGCACCTGACGAGGGACGTAGACAAAAATATTGGCCAAATCCTGAATCAGCCACTGACTCCATAAAAATGCCGTCGAAACCCACTGTAGTCCCACCCAAATATTCGAGGGTGTTTCATCACGTGTTTTACTGAAATAAACCGAGATGCCTTTAATCACAAATCGATAAACAATAATCGCAACAACAAAAGCTACCGCATAACCCATCATCGACTTAGTTAACATCGACCCAAGACTACTCGGAGAGAAAATCGTTAACACTAAGAATGTGGTGCTGACCGGAATTCCGTAGCGAGTCAAAATGATCAGTAAGATCGGTGGCACAATATAGAGCCACGTGACCCCTTCTGCGGGAAATGGAATCGTTTCTAAACGACCATAAGATGCATCCCCCACGCCAGAACTGTACCAACCATAAACCAATACAATAGCTAGAATACTGCTGACATAGATCCACAACAGCCACCAAGGGCGATGCGCATTGGATGAAATAAAGGTTCCCAATGTCTGTGGCACATCATTACCGACAATAGAATAGGCCGCGAGACAGAAGCCTATGACCATCAGAATTTCGATTGTCATGAAAACAAAACACCTTTGCCATAAAGAAAAAGCCCTCCAATAAATGAAGGACTTGAGCGCATTATGACAGTTTATCTGGCGTTCATACAATTTTGTGCCGTGCTTTTCTCGACATTAAAATAAAAATTTTAGATAAAACAACAATTTAAAATTAAATTATTTCAATTTAATCTGATAAACCGCAGTGCTACCGTTCACTTCATTTCCAACCACCAACAAAGGTTGGGCATTGGGCGAATCTTTGGCCGCAATAAAAATCAGACCTTCAGGTCCCACATCGCCTTGTTTAACCACATCAGTGCCGAAACTTGTAGTTTCATGTTTTCATTCGTCTTTTATTAAAATATGACCAATTTATAAACATTAGGTTGCATAGAGCATGAAACTCTCATTGCATTTTTCTTGCAATTTTTTGGCTCAATTATGCAAAGCTTTTACTACATCCAAATGGCAATATTCATTTAAACTGTTTAAAAATCTCAGCTTTATTGACTTATGAATAGCACGCCAACGCATCAGGCTTTACAACCCGAATTTAGACTTCTAGTGCTATTGGTCTCTATTGGCTTTTTTATGCAAGGCCTGGATACGACCATCGTCAATACCGCAATCCCAGCGATGGCGAGAAGTCTAGGTGAAGACCCGCTTCAAATGCATAGTGTGGTCGTGGCCTATGTCTTGTCTGTCGCAGCGTGTATTCCCTTAAGTGGTTGGTTGGCCGATCGTTTTGGTGTACGAAATACCTATTTCACAGCCATTATTATTTTTACATTAGCATCACTAGGCTGCGGTATGGCCAATAGCCTGAATGAGCTGCTGGTTTATCGGGTAATTCAGGGCATAGGTGGCGCATTACTGCTACCTGTTGGGCGTTTGGCAATGCTCAAAGTAATTCCTCGGACACAGTTTTTATCGGCCATGAGTCTGATGAGCCTTGCTGGTTTAATGGGGCCCTTAATTGGTCCTACCCTTGGCGGTTGGATGGTGGAAGTCGCAACATGGCATTGGATATTTTTAATTAACATTCCAATGGGACTGCTAGGGGTACTTATTACCTTTAAAGCCATGCCCAATGTGACCGAACCGAGCGTACAACGCTTCGACTTTATGGGTTTTTTCTTATTGGTCATCTCCATGGTGGGTTTATCATTAGGCATTGAAAACTTTGCCAGCCCGCATCTGCCGCTATGGTGGAGCCTGCTTTTGGTCGCTGCGGGGATCATCGCTAGTTTGATCTATGCCTTTCATGCACATACCCATGCCAATGCGCTGTTTCGCAGTAAATTATTTCAAAATCGGATCTATGCCATCGGCATTATCGGCAACTTCTTTGCCCGCCTTGGCGGCAATGCCATGCCATTTTTGATTCCCTTAATGCTACAAGTGGCTTTTGGCTTTGAGCCCTTTATCACAGGGTTATTGATGATACCGACGGTACTCGGTTCATTGGCATCAAAACCGATTATTCGTCAAATTATTCAACGCTTTGGCTATCGCAAAGTGTTATTGGTAAATACCTTCTTGGTCGGTGCCTGTATTTGCAGTTTTGCACTCTCTACGGCTGAAACCCCCACTTGGTTACGTGCCTTACACTTTTTTATTTTTGGTATTTTAAACTCGCTGCAATTCGTTTCGATGAATACCTTAACCCTCAAAGATTTACCCCAACAAGATGCCAGCAGTGGCAACAGTTTCTTGTCGATGATTATGATGGTGTCGATGAGTATCGGTGTGGCTTTGGCAGGGACTTTAGTCAACGTATTTACGGCCTATTATGGTCCTGCACAAATCGAAACGGCATTCCATAGCACCTTGATTTTACTCGGCTGCATTAACCTGATTACCGCAGCGATTTTTTGGCAGATTCCTAAACATGTGGATGTCTAAACCTGTGTCATCGGGCAAATCTATGACAGATCAGCCCTTAAAGGCTTATGATAAAATGGATACTTGGATACATTTTCATGCCTAAAAAAGCCAAATCACGTACCTCTAAAAGTTCACTCAAAAAATACAGCCCAATTATTGCACTCAGCGCTATCAGCGGCGTCTTGGCGGTGGCTGGATTAGGTTATTCAGCCGTGATGCCACATCGCCCTGCATCTGCAGAAAAATATCCCGTAAAAGGCTTTGATGTTTCCCATCATCAAAAAGATATTCAATGGTCAAAAATTTCACCAAAAAAATACCAATTCGTTTATCTCAAAGCCACAGAAGGTGGTGATTTTAAAGATCGGAAATTTCAAGATAACTGGTTACAAGCACGGGAAAACGGCTTTTTAGTTGGGGCCTATCATTTTTACCGTCTGTGCCGTGATGGCAAGATTCAGGCGGAAAATTTTATTGCTTCCGTGCCGAAAAAAGCCGATGCCCTTCCTCCCGTGATTGATTTGGAATATGACACCAACTGCATTAACACCTACAGCAAAGAGCAGTTACTCAAAGAAATCAGCTATATGCATGATCGCTTGCACCGCCATTATGGCAAACAACCGATTTTTTATACTTCGAAGTCTTTTTATAATATTGTCTTAGCTGGCGAGTTTAAACAGACGCCGCTGTGGGTCCGCGAATATAAAGGCCCACCCGATCTAAAAAACAATCCGAAATGGCTGATTTGGCAACATACTAATCAAGGAAAAATTCAAGGCATCTCGACCACCGTCGATTTAAATGTATTTTCAGGTGATGCCAATGCATGGACTGATTTTTTAGACAAAAATGGCGTTTCCCCGATCAAACCCCGTTGATTTATTCACCGACTCAGGACAACATCGAAGCAAATAATCCATGAAAACTGAGTCGCAGGATGCGTATTTTAAAAATTTTTCTTATTATATTTTCAGTCTTTATAGTCCTCGCCATCGGGATGTTGGCTTATATGGTCCAACCTTCGGGGACCTTGGCAGCGTTTAAAACGTGGCATTATCAACATCCCACACAAAGCACTACAGATACTCACTCAGCGACACCCTATCACGTCAAATTCTTTGGCGTTTCGACCTTACTGTTTGACGATGGCCAAGAGCAAATCCTCATCGATGGCTTCTTTACTCGTCCATCGCTTAGTCAGACCATATTCACTCAGATTCAAAGTGATCAGCCTTTATTAAAAAGCTATATCGACCAATACGACTTAAAACTCACACGTGTTATTTTCGTGACTCATTCACATTATGATCATGCGCTCGATATTCCAATGTTGGCCCACCAGCTCCCCAAGGCCATGATTGTCGGCTCTAAAAGCACCTTAAATATCGCACGGGCAATGCCAATCAATGAATCACAACTACACGAAGTTCAAGCTTGGCAACCGATGCAAATCGGTAAATTCACCATTACTGCCATCCCCTCGCAACATACTCCGCCAACGGCCGTTAATGATGATTTGGGGGAAGAAATTTCGCAGCCACTGCAACTCCCTGCACATTTTAGTCAGTTTAAAGAAGGTGGATCATATGACTATCTCATCCAACATGGGCCACATTACAGTTTAGTCAAAGCCAGTACAGGTGCTGTGCCCAAACAGTTGCAAAAACTAAAAGTCGATACCTTATTTTTAGGCATCGCTCAGCTTTCCAAGCAAACGACAGTGTTTCAACAGCAATATTTCAAAGAAACCTTAGCGACTCTTCAACCCAGCACCGTGATTCCAATTCATTGGGATAATTTTTTCAAACCACTGAATCCAGAGCTCGAATTTTTGCCTCGCTTTGCCGATGACACCCATCAAAGCCTAAATCTATTGATACAGTCAGCAGCAGCTCAAAACACCAAGGTGGTTTTACTCAGTCAACCTGTGTCGTTCGAGTTAAAAAATTGAGGAAAGTGCTGGATTGACTGTGCGATACTGACATTCAATTTTTAGGCACTGATCTAACTAGGTATGAGGAAAATCATACATATCGACATGGATGCATTTTTTGCATCAGTAGAGCTGCGGGAACGTCCAGAACTCAAGCAGCTTCCTGTTGTTGTGTCTTCACATCACCCTCGTGCAGTCATCTGTGCCGCGTCTTATCCCGCACGTGAGTTTGGTTTACGCTCGGCGATGTCGATGGCACAGGCCCGTAAACTCTGCCCACAGGTCGTGGTGATCGAACCTAATTTTGAAAAATATCGTGCCGTTTCGGCGCAAATTCATGCCATTTTTCAACGCTATACGTCGCTGATTGAACCGCTATCTTTAGATGAAGCTTATTTGGATGTCACAGAAAATTTACAACACATTCCGAGCGCCACCGAAGTCGCTATGCGAATTCAGGCAGAGATTTTACAAAGCACTGGTCTAACTGCCTCCGCAGGTGTCGCGCCCAATAAATTTTTGGCTAAAGTTGCTTCTGATTGGAACAAACCCAATGGCATTTGTATTATCAAACCTTCACAAGTTCTGCATTTCATCCATGACTTGGCACTGAAAAAAATACCCGGTGTGGGAAAAGTGACTCAAAAAAAATTAAAAGCTATGCAACTCAATACATTGGGGGATTTACAACAAATTGAAGAAGCCGTTCTGATTCATCATTTCGGTAAATATGGACGGCAACTCTATCTGTATGCACAAGGGATTGATGAACGACCGGTCCAATCTAGCCGCGAGCGTCAGCAGATTTCCAAAGAAACCACTTTTGATGATGATCTCACCCTGAACCAATGTCAGCCCTATTGGCCCAAACTGATTGACCAAGTTTGGTCTAGTTTAGAAAAAAAGCAGTTAAGCGCGCGCGGTGTATCGGCCAAATTAAAACTGAAGAATTTCCAAGTGCTACAGCACAGTAAAAGTTTTAAAACGTCACTGAATCATCGTGAAGACCTTGCGCAGGTATTGCAGCAATTACTGCATGAAATGCATATTTCTGAGGACGATCAATTTCGTCTGATTGGCGTAGGGGTCTATCAATTAAGTGCGCAAAACCAAGAAGCACAACTTTCGCTGCTCTAAAACTTCATGAAGATCGTATTTGCTTAATATTTAGGCAGAAGAGCAAATTTAAAGCAATTTGCTATTCACAAAGCCTAAAATTAGAGTACTCTATCAGCGCACTACATTATCCGTGTATGCGCTGAGATGCTGAAAATCACCTTTACTTTCAGCATGCTGTCCTGTGATTGGCGTGACGATCAAATCCGAATATTACAGGGCAACTCTGTTGTCAATCATGGAATACCCCGCTGTATGCCTTCTGCAAAATCTGCTCCAAATCCTCAAAATATTTCACAAAATCAAGAACAACGTGCGCGTAAAGCCGCATTAAGTAGCTTCATTGGTGCCGTAGTCGATTGGTACGATTTTTTACTTTATGGCATTGTTGCCGCACTCATTTTCAAAGATCAGTTTTTCCCCAGTATTGGCAACAATATGGGAACCTTGGCAGCCTTGGCGACCTTTGGCATCGGCTTCCTGTTCCGCCCCTTAGGCGGCATTGTGTTTGGACATTTTGGTGACAAGCTGGGTCGGAAAAAAATGTTGGTGCTCACCGTCATCCTGATGGGGATTTCGACTGTCGGTATCGGTTTATTACCCAATTTTGCGGCCATCGGTTGGTGGGCCCCGATCCTGCTCGTAACACTTCGGGCAATACAGGGTTTTGCTGTCGGTGGTGAATGGGGCGGCGCTGCCCTGATGGCTGTAGAAAATGCCCCGAAAGGCAAAAAAGCCTTTTACAGTAGTGGTGTACAAATTGGCTATGGCGTCGGACTCGTTCTGGCAACAGGCGCTGTGTCTTTGATTATTGCCACTTTGGGTGAAGATGCTTTTGCTGATTGGGCGTGGCGAATTCCCTTTATTACCAGTATTGTCTTGCTGGCTATCGCAATGTGGATCCGACGTGATCAAGACGAATCTCAAGAATTCGTCGACCATGTGGTCAAAGCTAAGCAAACGCCAAAAAAATTACCGATTCTGCAAGCGATTAGCCAACACCCCAAAGCCTTTTTCTACATTATTGCGCTGCGCTTAACCGAGTTACTCACCATGTATTTGGTGACGAACTTTGCACTGAATTATTCCACCGCTCAATTGGGCATGGACAAACAGTTCTTCCTTAATATCACTTTAATGGTTGGTGCAATTAGCTGCTTCAGCATTCCCTTCTTTGCGTGGTTAGCAGATCGATTTGATCATCGTAAGATGTGTGTATTGGGTGGCTTAATTGGTGCGCTTTCTGCCTTTCCATTCTTTATGGCCCTTGATGCTCAAAATACTTGGCTGATTATTGTCGGTGCGATTTTCCTTGCCAATATTGCCCATGATATGGTGGTGAGTGTACACCAACCGATTTTCACCTCACTGTTTGGTACCGCCTATCGCTACAGTGGCGCAGGTGTCGGCTATCAAGTTGCTAGCATTATCGGTGGTGGCTTTACCCCAATGATTGCAGCAGCTTTGGTGATTTGGGGTGATGGTTCATGGCATTATGTGGCAATCTACCTTGCTGTCGGCTGTTTATTGACGGCCTTAGTTGCAGCTACGATGCCTAAAACTCAAGATTAAGTGCTCTTTTTGCTTTCAGGATATTCCGCATGACCATCCAACGCCTGCATGTTTCAAAACGCTTTTCCGAAATCGCTATTTCTGGTCAATTGGTTCATTTGGCAGGTCAATTGGCAACAGACCTTGATTTAGACATCAAAGGACAAACACAGCAAACATTTGAGATCATTGATCAATTTCTTGCAGATGCCGGTACAGATAAAAGCCACATTATGTCAGTGACCATTTATCTTAAAGATATTGAACAGGATTATGCCGCATTCAATGAGGTATGGGATACGTGGGTGTCAGACATTAAAGCATTACCCAGAACTTGTGTTGAAGCCAAATTATACGACCCGCGTGTACTGGTAGAATTAACCGTCGTAGCCGTTAAGCCTGAATAATCATTAAAAAAAGCATGTATAAAGACATGCTTTTTTTGCAAAAGATTTTGCTCTTTGAATCCCTAAGATCCAATAATTTTGATCTTTTTACGTTCCAAATCTGAATATAAATGATATTTTTTCAGATCATTAACCGGTACAAATGGCGCTTGTACACGCTGCTCATTTAAGAAATCTTCGCGTAATTGAACGTACTCAGGCACATCATCATAACGAATGACCCGATAGCCTGCCAAAGCGAGCAAAGCATCTTGATATTGCGACTGCTGCATCCGTTTTAGCACCATCGGATCATCTAAAGCGACGATCGCCAAGATCTGATGCTGTTCATCTAAGACGACAAAGTCCGCCACCATATTTCGATACTTGTTCCGCGTACGATAATATTTCGTGGTCAACAGTGCATCAAAAGACACATGCGCGAGGATCGTATGCTTAGGCAAAATTTCTTTTAAACGCGTGTAGGTTAATTGCTCATTAATGTTGAAAATAGCACGTTGTTTCAATGCGCTATCTTGTTGCTTAGAATCACCTTCTAAACTTTTCCAAGCCATTATGAGCACACAGAAGAGTAAAATACTCCCTATTACTATGTATATAGTCATCTCATAATCCTTTATATTTCTTATATTTTTGATTTTTGACATACTTCTTATGAAGACGAAGTATACAACCAGTATTATTTTTTTAATTTCCTATTAAAAAAAATAACTCTAACTTTCACACAATACGTATTTAAACTGACAAAAAGTTGCAAACTTAAAGCGTTAAACATCACATGCCACTTCGTTCAGAGTAATAGCATCCATTGCTATATACAAATACTTTAGATCATTCGCTAAAACGACAGCAAGTGCATTTCCTCTCACTGTCAGACAATTCCGATAAGCTGTCAAATTTTGCTCGTATTTCATTGAGATAACCGACACACATATGGCATTGAGCTTGTAACAGCATATAAAAATGCAAACTGTCTTATGCTGCCGAGCATAACACCCATAAAAAAAGACACCGAAGTGTCTTTTTTTATTTAATCATTTTAAGCGCGTGATTTAGGCTTCGATTTTCCTTTGGGTTTCGGACCGCCAAAAGGTTTTTTCGCATCACCCGTTTCACGCGGCGGCAGACCAGTATGCTGCGTCAAGATTTGACCGCGCTCAGGACGCTTCTTGGTATTTGAAGGACGCGATTGAGCAGCCTTCGTCCGATTACCTTGTTCGCCTGTACGTTTTTGTGAATCACCCGCAATGCTTGAGTTCTTTTTACGTGCAGATTGGTATTGGCCCTCAGCACTACCCGCAGGCTGATACGTCGGAATCAAATGCTGTTTTGAGTTCCCTATCAGATCCTGACGCCCCATTTCTTTAAGCGCTTCACGCAGCAATGGCCAGTTATTTGGATCATGGTAACGTAAGAAGGCTTTATGCAAACGGCGACGTTTTTCACCTTTCACGATATCGACATTTTCAGTATAACGCGCCACTTTAGCCAGCGGGTTTTTACCGGTGTAATACATGGTCGTTGCAGTCGCCATTGGTGATGGATAGAAGGTTTGCACCTGATCGGCACGGAAACCATTCTTCTTCAGCCAAATCGCCAAGTTCATCATGTCATAGTCCGTCGTACCCGGATGCGCTGCAATAAAGTAAGGAATGAGATACTGCTCTTTCCCTGCTTCCTTACTGAAACGATCAAACATTTGTTTGAAACGGTCATAGGTCCCGATCCCCGGTTTCATCATCTTCGATAATGGACCTTTTTCGGTATGTTCAGGCGCAATCTTCAGGTAACCACCAACGTGATGTGTCACCAATTCTTTGACATATTCTGGGTTTAACACCGCAAGGTCATAGCGTAAACCAGAACCGATCAGAATCTTTTTAATCCCCGGCAATGAACGTGCTTTACGGTATAACTGGGTTAAAGGCGCATGATCGGTGTGCAAGTTTTGACATACACCTGGGAATACACACGACGGCTTACGGCAGTTCTTTTCAATCTCAGGATCTTTACATGCCAAACGGTACATATTGGCCGTTGGGCCGCCTAAGTCAGAAATGATCCCAGTAAAGCCCGGTGCGGTATCACGAATTTTTTCAACTTCACGCAAAATCGATTCTTCAGAACGGTTTTGGATGATACGCCCTTCATGCTCTGTAATTGAGCAGAAGGTACAGCCGCCAAAACAGCCGCGCATAATGTTCACAGAGAACTTAATCATGTCAAAGGCAGGAAAACGCGCTTCACCATACGCAGGATGTGGCAGACGTGCATAGGGTAAATCAAACACGTAGTCCATCTCTTCCGTCGTCAATGGAATCGGTGGTGGATTTAACCAGACATCACGTTCACCATGCTTTTGTACCATCGCGCGCGCATTGCCCGGATTGGTTTCCAAATGCAAAATACGGTTGGCATGTGCATACAGCACAGGATCATTCGCCACATCTTCATAGGCAGGCAAACGAATCACCGCCAATTCACGCGGCGGCAATTTATGCTTAATGGCTTTTGATGCAGGTTGCAGCTGCACGATTTGCGTGTCGGCGTCTAAATTATCGCCTTCACGAACAATCGGATTCGCTACCGCCTCTTTTTGGAAGCCCTGATATTGCGTAACGCTGTCTTTGCCTTTCTCGATTTCACAGCCTTCAAGGTCTTCAGTCATCACGTACGGGTTAATGATCGGATCGACACGGCCAATCGCATCGACATCATTTGATGCGATTTCAACAAACTTCGCTTTTGAAGCTCGGTTATTTTTATTCACAATAAATGCAGTACCGCGAACATCCGTAATCTCTTGGATTTTTTCACCGCGGGCCAAACGATGCATGATTTCCGTGATTGAACGTTCACCATTACCATACATCAACAGGTCGGCTTTCGAGTCCATCAATACTGAACGGCGGACTTTGTCTGACCAATAATCATAATGCGCAATACGGCGCAGCGAGGCTTCAATACCGCCCAATAATACAGGCACATCTGGATAAGCTTCACGCACACGCTGGCAATATACCGTTGCTGCACGGTCTGGACGTTTATTCGGTTGATTATCTGGAGAATACGCATCATCCGAACGGATTTTACGGTCAGCCGTATAGCGGTTGATCATCGAATCCATGTTGCCGGCTGTCACGCCCCAAGCAATATTTGGTTTACCCAATACACGGAAGGCTTCTACATTGGTCCAGTCTGGCTGAGCAATAATCCCGACACGGAAACCCTGCGCTTCAAGGGTTCGACCGATGATACCTGAACAGAATGACGGATGATCGATATACGCATCACCGCAAACCAAAATAAAGTCGCAGCTGTCCCAACCGAGTTGATCCATTTCTTCGCGTGACATCGGCAAAAATGGCGCAGGGTCAAAACAAGACGCCCAATATTTGTCGTAATCAAACAACGCTTTTGGCGCAGTCTGCATAGTATAAGCAGTAGACATGGCTAGCAATTCTCGGCTGGCAGATGGAATGATCTGAAAAAAGATCAAAGAAGATGAAAGCCGATCATTTTACCATGAATTCCATTCATCATGCTTGATTATAATTTATACAATAGCTACAGAATCATTGAATTGTTTTATATAGACATCAGATGTAATAGTGCTGTAGCACGACTATAAAACAAGATTTAAATAAATCATTTGTAACTTTGCTTTAGTTTAAATCAACCTAGAATGTGCCATGAGTTATCGCATTTTTATTCAACATTAAAGCCTGCGCCTGTTGAAATTGGATGTGCATTTCAGGTAAATATTTTTCAATATAAATCTTACGCTTATCTATACTGTCTTGAGTCATTAATGGTTTTACATCAAGCATTTGACGGCGTGTCGTTTCCTGCTGATATTTATGCCAAAAACTTAATGCTGCATTTGGATCAAAGCCCGCTTTCGACATCAGATCAAGTGCGAGAACATCAGCTTCTAGTTCAAATTTTGAAACTTTAGGCAGAAAAACAGCTTGCCCAGTCACACTACTGGCAGCCGTTGCAAGCGCACCGATACCCGCAGTTGAAGAAATCATCGCCACCTGACTTGCAAACAGCAGGGAAATCTTCTCACGATGATGATCACGCAAAGCATGTGCCATTTCATGCGCCATCACAAATGCCAATTCATCTTCAGTCAGCTTTAAACTCCAATACAAGCCCGTGTTAATGACAATTTTCCCACTCGGGAAACCATGTGCATTTAAATCTTTATTGAGATTCCCACTGACTTGCCAATCCCATTGACTCGAACCATGGCGGTAAAACTCCGCATTTTGCTTAAGTTTATTTAAAACTTGATCCAATTTCGGATCAATGATCAAAAGTTGCTTGTCTTTCGACTGATGAATAAATTGTTGATAAGATCTGTCCGCCTGTTTAGTTAATAATTTTTGAGGAACGATAAAAAACTGTTTACGTTCTGCACCTGCTGTCCCTAAATTCGTGGTATTTGCGGCTTTGTTGCACAAAGATTTGAAATGCAAAGCGCCCCTAATTGATCCAAATTTAAGGCGTAACTTGGGTAAGTGGGCGACCTAATTCCGTAAATCTGTTAAGGACTGCTACACGTGCATGGATCTCATTCACCTGACTAGGAAAGCTTCTTGCCATTAATTTATCGCCTAATAATTTGATGCAATGCATCTTGGTTTCCACCAAACTGCGGCGATGATAGCCTGACCATTTTTTCCATAATGTCCTGCCTA
>NZ_VOZY01000004.1:0-266663 GCF_013419525.1 Acinetobacter sp. YH12076
TGCAGGACAGGGGCTACTTGTCAGCACACACCCACAACAACAAGCAGCGGCAATGCACCTCGATGCACAAGCGGCGAAAGATCAAATCGAAGCCAACTTAAACAGCAGTAAAGCCTTAAGTGAAGTGTCTAAAAATCAACAAACTGACCCGCTTGAAGTCTTAGATAACCTAAAAAACTTCCTTGCACAAATCGAAAAAGGCAGTAAAGAAAAAGCTGATGCCTTTAAACAAGCCTTAATGATTTTATCTGCACCGAACTCAATTGCTGTGAGTAGTCAGGAAGATATTCATCTTTCAGCAGATGGACAAATCAGCCAAAGTGCAGGCGATAGTATCAACCTCAGCAGTCAAAAATCCTTAATTGCCCATGCACAAAGCAAGATCAGTCTATTTGCAGCACAAGAGGGATTAAGAGCTTATGCAGGCAAAGGCAAAGTTGAAATCCAAGCCCAAGGAGATGGGGCAGATTTGATTGCCCGAAAAGGTATTCAAATTATTTCCACGGAAGATAAAGTTGAAATCAAAGCGAGCAAAAAAATTGTTTTAGTTGCGGGTGGTAGTCAGATTGAGATTAGTAGTGGAGGTGTATTGCCTACTACTAGCGGTAAGTTTGAAGTGAAGGCGGGGCAGCATAAGTTTGTGGGAGGGAACAAGATTCCCACTTTGAATGTAAATTTACCTGCACTGAAAATCAAAGAAAATTCAGTGAGCGAATGTCCTATAAGGTTAAAACAATCAAATTCAAATACCGAATATATATCTAATGCTGAGTCATCCACGGCGTTGAATGATTCAGCATTACATGGAAATAGTTGTTCATCTTTATTAAAACCAATTAGTATAGTTGATTATCTACCAGAAGCTCTTTCTGGGAAAATTGTAGATACGGATGAAAACGGAAATTTAATATCAATAGGTATAGAAAAAAATGAAACTTTAGAAGATGGTTATGTTGACTATTATGAAAATTCAAAGAGGTATAAAGTCAAATTTTATGATTATTCAGAGATAAGCCAACCATTTGATATTAAGTTTGATCCACTTAAAAACCTCTTAACAGTAACAACAAAGATATCTTTTAAAGGAAAAAAGCGTGTCTTAGTTGACAATAATAACCAGATAGTTACTAATAAAAGTGGTATAGAAGTAGAATTACCATATGATTCTAGCTTAGATTTGCAAAATTCCATGTTTTCTTTTGAGGATATAGAAATTCCATATAAAGATTGGTTTGACTTTAATAAAGCTAAATCTGAAATTGAGAAAATTTTAAATAAAAATAATTTTTATTTATATCCGAAAAACTGTGCTCAATCAAAATGTACGTGTAAAGTTCCAGTTTGGTTGGAAGTTGTAGAAGCACAAGATGGTCATGAGGTTAATATATACAAATTAAGTACACGTGCGGATTCAAGTAATTGGTCTATAAATGCTACAGCAGAATACGAAGCATCGAAAAAACAGGTAACTGATTACTATCAAATTTATGAATTTATTGAAAACTCAACTTCATTAACTGATTTTCAACAATATGACTTCGGATGTTGGAAATTTGAGCCAAGTTGGATGTCGAATAATATACATGCGCATGAATCTGGTCATTTATTTAATTGGCCAGATGAGTATTTTGCTTATGGGGGAGCAGTAAATCAAAGATATACTTTAGCTACAAGTAATCCACCATATCAAATAGATCTTAAGATTGCAGAGCCTGCAGATTTTTGGAAAAGAAATTCAAAAAATAATTTAATGGGTGAAGGAACTTTAATTAAAAATCCACAAATGCATGAATATTATCTGCATCAAATTCGAGATTGGTTTGAAAAAGAAACAGGGATTAATTGGGATGTTAAATCTTAAATTTATAATGGTTTTAATTTTATTTATGAGTACTATATCAATGGCGAAAAATAATCAAGAGTTTTACACGAGTACATATCCAAATTATTGGGGTAATCCTCTTATAGAAAAATTTTGGGCTAATAATGGTAAAGAATTTTATTTGAAAAATTCTACAGTAGATAGAATAGGTAGTAAAAATAATAAAATAAACGGAGTCGGTTTGATTGTTAAAAGCTTAACCGAAAAAGAGGCTGAAGATTATGACAAATATGGAAAAAAAATTTTCTTGCTTAATAAAAAATATGATGTCAAAAGTAGTAAAGATAAGAAGCTAAATTTTAGATTTTTTGAAATTTCAGGTGAGAATACTGTTTCTTCAATACTTTTTAATTCAAAAGACAGTAATGGGCAGGAAGTTTTAAAATGGTTTAATGAAAAAAAAATAAATTTTATTAATTCCAGTGAAAGTAAAATGGAAATAGGGTTTAAAATTATTACTAAAATAAAAAAAAGTGAATCTGATTATGTTTTAGAATTGATATTTGAGAATTTATCTGGGCAAGATATATTAATCACTGGGGTTAATGATTGGGAGGTGAGTAATGAAAATAGAAGAAGTAAAATAATATCAAATTTAGTGATTAGGGATGGTTTGAATGCATCTTTTAAATTTAGTTTGAATAAATATAATTTGATAGAGAAAAATGAGGATTTATTAAACAATCTAATATTACCTGGGAAAATGAAAAAAAGTATTCATTTCAAGTTAGATAAAAATGAAATGGATAAGCTAGAAGAATATCAAAAAATTATAGATGATGCAGAGCTAAAATATTATGTTGTTATGGATCTTAGAGTGCTATCGCCAAGTATTATTGCAGGTGATTTTCATTATTTAACTAGTTTGAATGAATTTATTTATTCTAAATGAATTGCATGTCGTATATTTGTTTTTTTCACATTTTTTTGTGCAGGGGAATTGTATTTTTAATGTTTGAAGTAATAATTTTGTAGGCGGAATTTTATTCTGATTTTTTAATTATTTAAACTTTCTTGCAATGGTTTTTGTTGATATTGATTTTTTAATTTTATTTAGTGGGTTTGATTTTAAAAAAATTATGTATTTTATTTTTAATAAATAAATTGAGCTATGATGAATTTTGTTGGTGTTTTTAGATTGTTATTTATAGTGCTCATTAGCTCGCATGTATATGCTGATGACGAAAAAATAGCATATTTATACGAGAAAAATAAACAAGCGCTTTTTTTAGGGGGGGTGTAATAGGGGGATTTTTCCATTTAATAGTACTGATTTTTCTAAGATAAAAGATCTAACCTTAAAATATAAGTTGGAAAAAATTCATCGAAATTATGAAGAGCCTACATCGTTTAATTTTCTGATCGAAAATAAGGAAGTTACAATGTACGGTGGAGGAGATGAAGTTGTAAGTAAGCTTTGTAATATGGAAAAGTCTAGAGATATTAAAATTAATTATTATAAAATAGAAGGGTCTAAAAAATTATATTACTATATAGATGAAATTTAAATTTGTATTTAGGCTTAGTGAGATTATTTCTTTTAATTATTTATAAAATATCTAAATCTAGTGGATATAAAATAATACATTGATAATTATTTTAAATGAAATACTTATGAAATTCATTTTTTATAGGAATTAGTTTTTTTGTAATAATATTTATTTAAAGAGTGTGATTGTATATTAAAAAATAAACCCGCCTAAGCGGGTTTATTTTTATCTCAAGAGAGATTACATGTTAGGGTAATTAGGACCACCGCCACCCTCAGGTGTTACCCAAGTAATGTTTTGAGACGGATCTTTGATGTCACACGTTTTACAGTGTACACAGTTGGCCGCGTTAATTTGGAAACGTTTAGAACCGTCATTCTCTTCCATAATTTCATAAACACCAGCAGGACAGTAGCGCTGAGCAGGCTCATCCCATTTTGGTAAGTTCACATTTACTGGAATAGAAGCATCTGTCAGTTTCAAGTGAGCAGGTTGGTTCTCTTCGTGAACGGTATTCGATACGAATACTGAAGACAAACGGTCAAATGTAATTTTACCATCTGGTTTTGGGTAATTCGGTTTGAAGTTCGCAGCATCGACAGTTTTTAAAGCGCTGAAGTCTGGCTGTAAGTCATGCAGTGTGAATGGCACTTTAAAGATGTTTTGATCAACAAAGTTGAACGCACCACCCATCCATTGACCAAACTTATGCATAGCAGGGCCGAAGTTACGAGAGTTATATAACTCTTCTTTCAACCAACTGTTATTGAACTTGTCTGTGTACGCAGTTAACTCTTTAGCGAAGAAGTCTTCACCTTCAGTTACACGTGCAATGGCAAGGTCACCACCTTTTTCCACACCAGCAGCAATCGCTTCAAATACAGCTTCACCGCACAGCATGCCTGATTTCATTGCTGTATGAGAGCCTTTGATTTTCGCAAAGTTTAGGAAACCTGCGTCATCACCAATTAAGCTACCACCTGGGAAAGTGAATTTAGGTAGTGAGTTGAAGCCACCTTTTACAACCGCACGTGCGCCATAAGAAATACGTTTACCACCCTCAAGATATTGCTTGATCAGTGGATGTGTTTTCCAACGCTGCATTTCCATAAATGGATACATGTGTGGATTGGTGTATGACAAGTCAACGATCATACCCAACGTCACTTGGTTGTTTTCAGCGTGGTATAACCACCAACCGCCTGAAGAACCTGTTTCACTTAAAGGCCAACCTGCACCGTGCATCACCAAACCTGGTTTGTGCTTAGCAGGATCGATTTCCCAAAGTTCTTTAATACCAATACCGTAATGTTGCGGATCAGCATCCTTATCTAAGTTGAACTGAGCAATCAGACGTTTACCTAAGTGACCACGACAGCCTTCAGCAAATAATGTGTATTTGGCATGAAGTTCATAGCCAGGAGTAAAGTTATGCGTTGGTTCGCCATCTTTACCAATGCCCATGTCACCAGTCTGAATACCTTTCACAGTACCATCTTCATGGTAAAGGATTTCAGATGCTGCAAAGCCTGGGAAAATAGACACTTCTAATTCTTCAGCTTTAGCACCTAACCAGCGAACCACGTTACCTAACGAAATAACATAGTTGCCATCGTTATGCATGGTTTTTGGCACCATCCAATGCGGTGCTTCTTGTGATTTTTCATCAGACAATAAGAAGAAGGTTTTATCTTCAGTCACAGGCACATTTAACGGTGCGCCTTGTTCTTTCCAATCTGGGAACAATTCATTCATCGCGCGGGGTTCAAGCACAGCACCCGATAGAATATGCGCACCTACTTCGGAGCCCTTTTCCACGACACAAACGGACAGATCGTTTAGGTTATTTTCAATTGCAAGTTGACGAATTTTAATCGCAGCAGATAGGCCGGCAGGACCTGCACCGACGATAACTACGTCAAACTCCATCGATTCACGTTCGATGTGTTCCATGTAGGACTCCTCATATTTCGGAAGGTGGCATCCATTCAATTCATTTAAATGGTGCTGCCATGAGTGTTCTTAATGCCCAGACACAATTTTTCTATCGTGTCTTTGATATTGTGGGCTAGTATAGTTTTAAACCGAGTTCTAGCCAATTGGCTGAATCATATTATTTTTCCGTCACTAAGGTATTTATTAGGCGGATGAAGCAGCAATTGAACGAAAACCCGACGAAAAAATTCATTAATAGGGATGATAGAAATTTAATGAACATTGCACAATACTTAAAAGATGGACAGTCCGGTCACAAAAGGTCAATCCCTCCATTAGATCAATGGCATCCAAAGCATTGTGGTGCAATGGATTTGAAGGTTTTAGCCAATGGAGAATGGTGGCACGATGGTCAATTGATCAAGCGGCAAGCACTCATTGATCTGTTCTCAACCGTGCTTTGGAAAGAAGATGGGAAATTCTATTTAAAAACCCCTGTGGAACAAATTGAAATACAGGTAGAAGATGAGCCTTTATTTGTTAATCAAGTCGATACGCTTGAGCTAGAAAACAAGCGCTATATCCAGTTTACAACCACAACACAAGACGTGATTGTTGTGGATGATGAACATCCTATTTTTATGCGTGAATATCAAGGTGAATTGCGCCCTTATGTACATGTGCGTTTTGGAATTAATGCACTGATCCAGCGTGCCGCATTCTTTCATTTGGTTGAGATGGGTGAACTGCTTGAAAATGAAAAAGGTGAATCCATTTTAGTGTTACAAAGTGGTGATTTGCGCTTGCAATTAGGCACCTGAGGTTTAAGCTTTCCACCTTGTCATTCTGAACAATATATAAGTGACCCTATGACCGCCATTCACCCCATTTACCCACTGGATGTACCCATGCCGAAAGCTGGCGCAGATGCACCGATCGGTTTATTTGATTCGGGGATTGGTGGCCTATCTGTGGCTTTAGAAATTGCGCGCTACTTGCCGAATGAACGCATTGTGTATTATGCCGATACTGCACATGTACCCTATGGGCCACGTGATGATCAAAATATACGTGAGTTGACTGCACATGCCATAGAGTGGTTATACCGCCAAGGCTGTAAAGTCGCTGTCGTGGCATGTAACACGGCATCTGCTTTTAGTTTGGATTATTTGCGTGAACATTATGGGGAGAACTTCCCCATTATTGGTTTAGTTCCGGCGTTAAAACCTGCCGTTCTGCAAACAAAAAGTAAAACAGTGGCTGTTCTTGCAACCCCTGCGACATTTCGGGGAAAGTTGATTAAAGATGTGATGCATCGTTTTGCTGAGCCGGCAGGGGTCAATGTTCTGACTGTTACCAGTTTGGAATTAGTACCCTTTGTCGAAGCGGGTGCGCAGATGAGTGAGGCTTGTCTTAACACATTAACTGATGTTTTACAGCCAGTTGTAAATCAAGGTGCAGATTTTTTAGTGCTTGGATGTACACATTACCCCTTCCTAAAATCGGCAATTCAGTATATTTTTGGTCAGAAGCTGACATTAATTGACTCAGGTTTTGCAGTTGCACGACAAACAGCCCGAATTTTGATTAAAAATGAGTTATTATTTGATCAGAAAAGAGAAAATTGTTTGCGTATAGAGTGCTATGTCAGTGGCAATAATGCGGAAAATTTAAAACCGGTTGTGGCGCGCCTGATTCAAGATGATATTTCTTGGAACATTGCCAACATCGGACTTATAAGTTCAGAAGACTAAATCAGTCATTTTGGACAACGTTAAATGAAAAAATTAGTTTTTTATTGGGGTAGTCATGTCGCATTTTCCAGCTAAGATCAATTCGATGCTGAGTGCGTTATGCAGCGGGAGAGGATCACTAATGCTCGATAAGCGTTATCAAGTATTCATTTCCACATCTGGTAGCGAAATGCAGCCAGAACGGATCATTTTGGCTCAGACGCTTGTGGGAATGGGGTTTTTCTCATGGGGGCTAGAACAACGCACACCATTGAGCACTGCTTTTGCACGTCGTCAAATTGACGATTGTGACTATGTGATGATTTTATTGGGTAGTCAATACGGTGAGCAGTCTGTGTCTGGTGTGGGCTATATGCACCTTGAATACATCTATGCGGTGACCAAGCAAAAACCTGTCATTGTGTTTATGCATGATGATCCAGATTCACGTGATGATGCCTTACATGATGCTAAACCTGAACTTCGTGAAAAATTTAAAGAATTTAGAAAACTATTACAAAATGAAGTCGATCAAGTTTTTACCTATCGTAGTTTGCGTGATTTAGAAATGGCAGTTCGATTGAACATGCCACAAATGCTAGAACGCTATCCTGTTACAGGTTGGGTGCGTCCACAGAATACTCAAGCTTTACATGATGAAATTGATCGTTTAAAAGCCCAGTTAGTTCAACTCGAAACAGAGTCTGGAAAACGCGAAGTTGATCCATTCCTATCTTTACCAAAAGTGTCGATGCATGAACTATTTTCATTTGAATACCGCATGCACGCTTATCAAGATGGTAATTTCAAAGAATTAAAAGTACAGAAGAAAATGACGTGGGCGCAGCTCTTGTCGATTTTAGGCGCAACCTTTGTTAATCCAACCCCTGAAGAATTCTTCTCTAAACGAATGAATGAGTTTTTGAATGAAACAGGTTTGGATGATGCACGTATTGAGATGCCACGTGCTCATGCGGTTGCACGGGCACAAGTGAATATTCGTGCTTTACACAGCATTAAAAGTCAGATGCGGCAGAATGACTGGATTGTGCCCAATGGCCGAGATGATCGTCAGCGGATGTTGTGGCAAGTGACCAGTAAAGGTCAAAAATTACTAGAAAGTAATTTGCTTGATAATGATCGAGTTTTTCAATTTAAATCTGCATATTAATCTATTTTATTAAATGGATTAAAAGCTGCTACATTAGCGTCATTCAAATTGATGGAAAAAGCGTAATGTTGCCTGTCGAGAAAGCTAAAGTCACCATTATTCTGGCGAATCTAGGTACGCCTGATGCGCCAACTGTGCCCGCAGTGCGTCGTTTTCTGCAACAGTTTTTGTCAGATCAGCGAGTGATTGAAATCCCGAAACCGATATGGCAAATCATTCTACGTTTGTTTATTTTGCCATTTCGCCCTAAACGTGTTGCACATGCTTATGACATGGTTTGGGGTAATGATTCGCCCATGCGTGAAATTTTATTTGAGCAAGTCGCCGCAGTAAAACAGCATCTCACAGCAAAATATCCAGAATTTGAACTGAATGTGATTCCTGCAATGACTTATGGTAATCCAGGGATTTCTGCCGCTTTAGCGCAATTGGCTGAGCAGCCTCAAGACCACATTCTATTATTTCCGTTGTTTCCACAGTATTCAGCAACATCTACGGCACCTTTATACGATGCGATTGCTAAATGGATTCCACAGCAGCGTAATTTACCGGGTCTGAGCATTATTCGTGACTATTACCAGCATCCTGTGTTTATACAGGCCTTGGCGCAAAGTGTGCGTGATTATCAAGCTAAACATGGTGTGCCAGATAAATTATTGATGTCATTCCACGGTATTCCACAGCCTTATGCCGATAAAGGTGATCCCTATGCAGATCGTTGCCGTGTGACTGGGCATTTGGTTGCAAAAGCCTTGGGTTTAACTGCTGAACAGTATGAAATTAGTTTCCAATCGCGTTTTGGTAAGCAAGAGTGGGTGAAGCCTTATACTGATGCCACCTTGGAAGCATGGGGCAAACAAGGCGTGAAATCGGTACAGGTCATGAGCCCAGCATTTTCAGCGGATTGTTTGGAAACGCTAGAAGAGTTGGCGCTGCAAAATGCTGAAATTTTCCAAGCAGCAGGAGGTGGCGAATATGGTTATATTCCCGCATTAAATGCGCGGGATGATCATGTTGGATTGCTCAATTTGTTACTTCAAGCTAATCTTGATGCCTTAAAGCAAACATTAGCCCATTCATCGCCTTGAGGTTTTCGCCCTATGTTGCAAGTTAAAATCGTGCCCGTCACGGCATTTCAACAAAACTGTTCCATTGTTTGGGACTCTGAGTCGAAAGAAGCGGTCTTGATTGATGCAGGGGGAGAGCCGGAAAAATTAAAAGCCGAAGTTGAAGCGCTCGGTTTAACGGTCAAAGCCTTGTGGTTAACGCATGGCCATTTAGACCATGCGGGTGCGGTTGGGGCATTAACCCAAGCTTGGAATGTTCCGGTGATTGGTCCGCATAAAGAAGATGCGTTTTGGTTGGACATGATTCAGGAGGTTTCTGCGAAATACGGTTTCCCGATCCCTGAAAATGTCCATGTGACCCAATGGTTGGAAGGCGGTGAAACCTTGAAGCTGGGTGCAGAAGAGTTTGAAGTTCGTTTTGCACCGGGGCATACCCCAGGCCACGTCATGTTCTATAACGCAAAATATGCTGTGCTTTGGACGGGTGATGTGTTATTTAAAGGCTCGATAGGCCGTACTGACTTTCCGCGTGGTAACCATCAACAATTACTCGACTCCATTCAGCGTGAATGTTTTAGCTTGCCAGATGACACCCAGTTTATTTCAGGGCACGGTCCAATGAGTACCATTGGCTATGAAAAGCAGCACAATCCTTTTGTTGCGGGTAAAGCTGGTTAAGCAATACGCTTTAACTTGATTGGGTAAAATAAAAAAAGGTCTACATGGTTAGACCTTTTTTATTGGAACTTTTTTATATTTAAATTTGAGCTAAACGTATTTAGAACTGATCTTCTTCACGGCCACCATCAGCCTGAGGTGCATCTTGTGTCGGCAGACGATATTCATCATTGGCCCATGCACCGAGATCAATCAATTTACAACGATCTGAGCAAAACGGGCGATATTCATTATTTTCCCAAGTCGTCAATGCGCCGCAGCGTGGACAATTCATGGTGGTGGGCATGCTTAACTCCAGCAAAAACGGATGATTCAATTAGGCAAATACAGTCGCAGTTGTTAGACTTATGCCGTTCTGTTTAGTTTGATCTGTTTATGCCTATTCGTCAATTTCAAGCGCAGCGTATGCATGCTCCCCGTGATTTTCAGTCCATTCAGCCAACTCCAATTTGTGTGGAAATTGGTGCAGGCAAAGGAAAACACGCCTTACTATTCACTGCACAACATCCTGAATTTCAGCTGATCGCAGTAGAGCGTACACGTGAAAAATTTGTGGCAATGCAAAAACAGCATAAAATTGAAGGGCAGCAAAATCTTAGCCCTGTTCATGCAGATGCGATTCCTTGGGTAGTACATGCCTTACATCCTGCGCAAGTACAGCAATTCTTTATTTTGTACCCAAACCCTGAACCACATAATCCTGCACAGCGCTGGTTAAATATGCCGTTTTTTGAATTTCTATTGTCGCGTTTGCAGCCGGGTGGTCAGATTACCTTGGCGAGTAATATTCCTGAATATATTGAGGAAGCGCAGCAGCAGTTAATTGATGTTTGGAAGCTGCCTTTTGTCAAAGAACGCATTGCAGAGACTTCAGCACGCACGCATTTTGAAATTAAGTATTTGGAACGTGGTGAATTGTGTCAGCAGTTAATCATTACCAAACCGGCTGACTATGTAACACGTTTTGATGATTTTAAGCCTTTGCAGGGACAAAATCCTGTCAAAGAACAGGCGGAATAATTGGGCATGACTCAGCGTATTGCAATTATTGGTGCAGGTCCGGCAGGCTTGATGGCGGCTGAAGTCTTAAGTCAGCATGACTATGAGATACATGTTTATGAGCAAAAGCCTTCAGCGGCGCGTAAATTTCTCATGGCAGGTAAAACGGGGTTAAATATTTCCCATGCCGAACCTATAGAACAATTTGTGCAGCGATATGATCAAGTGGAATGGCTGAGTCCATGGGTTAAGCAGTGGGATGCAGCATGGATTCAACAATGGATGAAGGGGTTGGGCATTGAAACCTATATTGGTTCATCGGGTCGGGTCTTTCCTATTGAAATGAAAGCTGCGCCTTTGCTGCGTGCCTGGTTAAAACGTCTTAGTCTAGACGGGGTACAGTTTTATTATCGACATCAAGTTTTGGACTTACAGTCCAATCAGCTGACAATTCAAAACCTTGTTGATGGATCAAATCAAGCGCTTGGCTTTGATGCGATTATTATGGCGTGTGGGGCTGTGTCTTGGTCACGTTTAGGCAGTGATGGCGCATGGCAAAAATGGCTACAGCCTGAGAGCATTGAAGCTTTTCAGGCCAGTAATGCAGGCGTGGAACGCGTTTGGTCGAAGTTCATGCAGCCTGTGTTTGGACAGCCTTTAAAGCGGGTCAGTGCATGGGTCGAGCAAGCCGAGCCGACCCAAGGCGATATCATCATTTCACACTATGGACTGGAAAGTGGATTGATCTACAAACAAGGTCGAGCACTGCGTCAACAGGTGAAATCTGCTCAGCCCATGCAGCTGACTTTGGACTTATTGCCAGATCAAAGTGTTGAACAATTGGCTAAGAAATTACAGCCTTCGAAAAAGCAATCTTTAACCAATGTTTGGCGTAAAGCCGGTTTAGATGTGGCGAAAGCTGCACTGGTCCGTGAACTGGTGGATAAATCTTTGTGGCATGAACCTGCCTTACTTGCTGCGAAAATTAAACACTTAAATATTCAACTTGATGGATTTCGCCCGATAGATGAGGCGATTAGCTGCGCAGGTGGTGTGAAGCGTTCAGTCCTAAATGATGGCTTACAATTGAAGAGCAATCCTTTTGTATTTGTCTGCGGAGAAATGTTGGATTGGGATGCGCCTACAGGAGGCTATTTGCTAACAGCATGCCTTGCAACCGGTCGAGCAGCGGGTGAAGGGGTTCAAAACTATCTGGTTTCTTTGCAGAGCTAAGCGCTTCAAATTGTCACAATCTTGCTGAGGAGTTATGATATTTTGAGATGAAATTCTTCTAAGAAAGACCACTATGCGCGTACAAGAACAATATACCGGAAGCTGCTTGTGTGGAGCGGTCTGCTATGAAATTAATGGTCCGATCGGTGAGATCGTGCAATGTCATTGTTCTCGGTGCAGAAAAGCCAATGGTACGGCATTTGCGACCAATGCTCCAATAGCCAAAGCAGATTTCAAAATTGTGTCGGGTGAACAGGTATTGAAAAAGTTTCAATCTTCACCAACCACACAGCGTTGTTTTTGTGGGGAATGTGGTTCACCAATTATGAGTATTAAAACCGATACCCCGGATTACTATCGCTTACGTATAGGAACACTGGATACACCTATACAGCAAGTACCAGTCTGCCATATATTCGTCAGCTCGAAAGCAGAATGGGAAAGCATTCATGATGATTTACCGCAATATGCAGAGCGTCCTTAATTTTTTGCGTTGTATTTCTAAATAAAAAAGGGTTCACGTGGAACCCTTTTTGTTTAAGTCATTTTTCGACTTTTAATTTATTGAGCTTGAGCAGGATGTTTAAGCTCGGGATATTGTTCCTGCCAATGACCTAATTGTTCTTGTGCATGAATAAACTGACCGAGACCTTTGACACTATCACTAGGATTTTTTAACTCACCATCGGCTGCTTGATTTTTCTCACGATAAATTTGTGATTGATTGTCCCAGTACTGGTACATCAAGCCTTGAATGTAACGGCCTTGTTCAGTTTTCATTTCGAGTTCTTTGAGCATATTTAATGCCGACTGGATGTTGTCACGCTTACGCTGTGTAGCAAATTCATCAGTGAGTTTGCCTTCCTCACGCAGTTTCATCAGCTCATCTTCCATCTCATCGCTAATTTGACTAAAGCTCTCGTCATATTGCGTCAGTAGCGTTAAGTCGTGTAGATCATCTGGGGTCTTGGCAAAGTTTTTAATAGGATCACTATTTAGCTCTTTCATGATTTGATCGTCGGAACTGATTTCACTATTTTGTTCCACCGTTTTAGATGATTTTTCACATGCAGTGAGTCCTAGCACCGTACCCATGAAGAAGACGACACTGAATTTTTTAAAAGAGATTGGCATGAGCATAATCGTGTCCTAATGTGTTTTTCTAAAGATATAGACATGCGTGATATACGGAAAATCAATGAAATCCTGTGCAGTCTTTTGGGTTGATTCAGCCACGATATTTTCAAATTGTTGTTTCAGCTTTTGTTGTTCATCCGTGCTTAACGCTGCAATAAAACTGGTGGACAATAATCGTTTGGAAACCACGTGTTCCACTGTACCATGATGCAATTGTTGAAAGGTCGTTTCGGCAATTAATTTAAATGTTTGCTGCTGTTCAAACACTTTTTGCCATTGCCCACTATGATAACGTGGTGTGTCACCTTCGAGTTCACTCAAGACATCAGCGAGTTGTTTGACCCAATTGACTTGGATATCACGCTGGTTCCAAATCAAAACAAGATCCCCCTTGGGAACTAAGATACGACTGATTTCATTGAGGGTTTCAGGGGTGGCAAACCAATGAAATGATTGGGCACAAAATACCGCTGCTACAGAATGATCATGCAGTGGAATCTGATCACTTTGGGCGGCTATAGTTGCAATATGCGGATGTTTTTTCTGCAATTGTTGCAGCATTTCATGTACAGGTTCGATCGCGGTGATATTCTCACTGAGTGGGCGAATATACTCGAGAAATTTGCCTGTACCTGAGCCTAAGTCCACCAGATGGGCTTGAGGGGCTAAAGCTAAATGTTGTTGTAGCCACGCACTGATTTCAATCGGGTAGTCAGGACGGGCTTGTTGATAGAGTTCAGCTGCAGAGCTAAAGCCTTGTTGTGCGGCAGGATGTATTGAATGTGTCATATTCTGCACTTTTTAATCTGTATGGCCTCTATAAAATAGCATATTCGGAACAAGATAAACTTTGAATGCAACAAGGAAGGAAAAGCGTGACGCAACAAGGACTGGAGCAAAGCACAATAGAAAAGCACATCATTTTTGAAGATGATCAAATTCGTGTCATTTTTCAGCCTGGCAGTTCTCGTGAGCTTATTTTCTCCTTCGGTGATTTGATTACCCGTGCCAAGGGCTTGAGCATCAATGCCGAGAAGTCTTTGCAAAAATATGATTTTAATGTGATCGGTGTGATGCCGAAACAAAAATCTTGGTTTCCAACAACGTCAATGCAACAGATGTATCAAGCCATCAAGCCGATCCTAGAGCAATTTGAGCTGCGAATTGCCTATGGTGGTTCCATGGGCGGCTATGCGGCCATTAAGTATGCCAATTTATTTGGATTTCAGCGTGTGGTCAGCATGGTGCCACAGTACTCCATAGACCCTGAAGACATTGTCGATACACGCTATGGCATGTTCTTTCAACCCAATCTGCATGCCAATATGCGGGTACTTGCTGAAGACGTCTCGACTACACGCGAATATATCGTGGTGTATGATCCTTATTGTCCAGAAGATCGCGCGCATTTTGAAAAACTACAGGCCTTAATTCCGCATGTGCATGTGTTGCATCTGCCGTTCACAGGGCATGATGCCATTGCGGTATTGGCGAGTTCAGAACTGTTAAATGATTTCTTGAGACATCCATTTGATGCACCGTATTTTTATCAAAAAATGCGTCGGGTTAAGAAAAACAGTAAATTCTACTATCGAAAAGTCATCGAAAATTTACTGACACGCCATCGTGATGCCTTGGGTGAAATTTTAAAAAGCAATTCGTTTCAGCTTGACCCTCAATTTTTTGATGCCAAACAAAAACAGACCTTATTACGCGTATTGTTTAATAACAAACAAGTCAGTGAGCAAGATCTGCAAAAGTTGGGGATCACGACCTTTTTGCCACAGGAAAATCGTAGCCTACTACTCGACCAGTTTGAACATGGTTTAGTGTTTAATGTGATTAGCCAAAAAATTGAAAGCTATGCAGCTGGTGTAATTGCGCTGAATCACAAGTTTTTGATTCCTTTGCAGCCGAAGGGCACAGGCCTGGTATACGTACAAGTCCAAGATGAGCGTTACATGGTGGTGATGAATGACCGTCAGGTAATGAAATTGGTCTTAGCTCAAGATGAGCTTGCGACTGGTATGCATCCGATTTTAATGCAGAAATATGTGGGCTATTACACGCTGAACTATAAAGAACTGCGTTTGAGTAGTGATGAATTTGGTCAAGTCTTCTTTGTGGAAAATGCCGATGCGTCTTGCCAGTTCGTGGTGCAGCCAGAACAAATTTAAGCTCGACATTGGGTTGAAAATCCAAAGCTTGCTAATTTGTAGGAAGAGATTATGATGAAAGAAAGGTAGTATAAAAACATTCATACTGCCCAAAACATCATAAGGAATATGAGGGTTATCAGTATGCATTCAACGCAGATGCTTGCTGTATTATTCATCTTAGTGCTGACCATGGATTCAGCCTATGCACAGGGGGTTAGTTCAAGCATACTGATTTTTAGCAGCAGTATGTTGTTACTTACGATACTGACCATTTATGTCATACTCAAAATTCGAAATTCATTGCAACATCATCTCGATAAACCCGCGAAATAGCGGGTTTTTTTATATGCTGTTCGATTGCACTTTGGTGCATCACAGGTTTTAATCATCCACAATCGAATTTTTATAATCGGCCAGAAGGGAAGCAGCCATGAAAGCGGTATTTCTAGATTATCAGTCTCTAGATAAACAGGACTTAGATTTTAGCGGACTAGAAGCACAGTTTGATGACTTGACGCTCTATCCCGCAACAACGGCTGCAGAGGTTGCTCAGCGCATACAAGGGGCTGATGTGATTATCAGCAATAAAGTACACATCAATGCTGAGCACATGCAGCTCAATCCGCAATTAAAACTGATCTTAATTTCTGCCACTGGCACCAATAACGTTGACCTTGTACACGCGCAGCAACAAGGTATCGTGGTGTGTAATTGCCAAGCTTATGGCACCGCTGCAGTCGCACAGCATACCTTGATGTTAATGTTGAACTTGGCGACATCCTTTCGACAGTATGATCGGGCGGTTCAACAGGGAAATTGGCAAAAAGCGGATCAGTTCTGCTTACTGGATTTTCCAATTATTGAGTTGGCTGGTAAGACTTTGGGGATTGTTGGCTATGGCGAATTGGGGCAAGCCGTGGCACATTTGGCTAAAGCGTTTGGCATGAAAATTATGATTGGTGCACTACCGAATCGCCCCATGGCGGCTGAACGAGTGGCCTTTTCTGAGATGTTAGCGCAGGTCGATTTTCTGAGTTTGCATTGTCCTTTAACAAATGATACTCGTGATTTACTCAATCATGAAAGCTTGGCTCAAATGAAAGCATCGGCCTTTGTGATCAATTGCGCACGAGGTGGTGTGGTTAATGAATCGGCATTAGCCGAGGCATTAAAATCAGGAAAGATTGCAGGCGCAGCAACCGATGTCTTGACGGTTGAGCCACCTAAGCAGGGTAATGTGCTGCTCGATCCAAGTATTCCAAATTTAATTATTACCCCACATAGTGCATGGGGAAGCGTCGATGCGCGACAACGCATTGTGCAGCAATTGGTGGAAAATGTAGAAGCCTTTAAAGCGGGAATGGTCATTCGACAGGTCAATTAAAATCGAGTTTAAGGAACATTATTTTTGAACAATGCTCCATATAAATAGGGATGTCTATGCAGGTCGATCTTGCCAATAAAAAAAGTTTAAGAATATTTTGCATGCTGATTCTCTTTACCGCATGCATTACTTGGGCATGGTACAGTTATGTACTAAATATCAGTGAAAATTATTTATTCCAGAATCCTGATTTTGAAGTTCATAAATTCATGCCGACCTTACAAGTTGTGCTGGTTTCGGTATTTTTTATTGCGCATTTCGTCTTAGCACTTATTGATTTTTTAAATCGCTATTGGTATTGGAGACTATGGCTGGTTGTAGTACCTATTATTGTGGGACAGGTCTATTTTTCTGTCTTTGGATTGGTTGCGCATATTGATCATTTATCAGTCTGGGTTGACTATCCATTTTGCCTGTTGATGCTTATTCAAATCTGTACAGCATCGTTTGTACGTAGGCGATATCTCAAACCTGCTCCTTAATGCTTAATTTAATAGCTAAATTTGAGTTGATGAAATTCACCTATTCGCTAGGTAGATCTTAGAGAATATGTAAAGGAAGCTTCTAGCAATTTTTCAAAAATTTAGCATTGAAATGATTTTTGATCCGCTCAAATTCAAGTTCAGTCTTGATACTGTTTGGCATCATGATTCGTAAATAACTTTTTTCGAGTTTAAAAGGCTCTTTGGTATTGGGTACAGGATTAAAGCCACCATTTGGGTAGATCAAATTTGTCTCATAGGCACGTAAAATCTGATCATTGTGAAAATAGAAACTTGTTAGGGATTGATTGGATTCACCAAAAAGATAAAGATTAATTTTGCATTGACCATCGAGTTGATACAGTGTCGCTTCATTGCCTTCAGTCGATTTGTATTCTTCGTCATCTAGCATCTCTAAGGTTTGTAATAATTTACCTTCGGCATCATGGTTATATTGGTATGAATCGTACAATTGGGGAAAAATAGTTTGCAACTGTGGATAACTTTTCAACAATTGTGGAAAACGTTGTAAGCCAATCACAGAGCCAACACAGAGCAGAATGCCAAGCAAGATACCAAATAAAATTCGCATTTTTTTCTCATTAATTCATTGTTTTTATAGGCATAGGTCAAAGACTAAAAGTATTTAATTTTGGTTTTAAAAAAGCCCAAACAAAGTTGAGCTTTTAAATGTAGTGTTAAATTATAAATCAGTCACTGGATACGTCGTAGACGTTGAACTCGATGGATAGCTACTTTGTGGATATTGATTGTTATTTTGCCCCGCATTGTTGCTTGGAGCCGTATTAATCGTATTGCCTGAAGACGGTTCACTCAACGACTGTTGGCTAATGGGCGCAGGTTGGTTGGTTTTACCTGTAATATTTTCACGGGTTTGTTTCAATTTTTCATTGACGTTTTGAGTGGCTTGCTGTGCGCCCTGATCAACCTGTTGCACTGTATTTTGAGTAGCAGTTTTCGTATTGTCCCAAGCTTGGTCAACCGAAGGCTTAATTTTAGAAATTCCACGTTCAGTCATTTCACCAATATTTTTAGCAGCACCGACCACGCCTTCTTGGGCTTTATAGGCCCACACATGCAATAAATTTGGATTATCGCCATAAGGGCTCACAGGTTTTTTCGCTTGTTGCTCAGTACTTTGCGCTGTTGTGTTTTCTTGTGCCCAAAGCATGGGTGTCGTGAATATTAAGCTTAGGCATAACGTTGCTTTTAATGAAATCTTCACAGCTTCACCTCTGAATTTTATAGATTTTCTATCTGATGAATGGTTTTAACGCATTATAGGAAAAATTGCAGCGAAAAAAACTTGCCGTAGCAAAATCAATACAGCAAATGACAGCTTTGTACACGTTTGTATTTTGCTTAAGGTAAAAAAGGCCCACCGAAGGGTGAGCCTACTCTCTGGAGGAGAGGGTATGAAAGCCAGTTTATTTATTTGTGAGCACCTAAGCTGGCTTCATGTGAGCTATGGACTTCAGCTTGTGCGATAGGCGTTTGCAACTGTACATTGCTACTGCCACTCACATTGGCTTCTTGACCTTTTTGGAAATTCGCTTTGGTTTGTTGCCATTTTTCACTGGCAAATTGGCGACCTTCCTGAGCTTTTTCACCTAAATAGCTCTTGGTTTGATCAACTTTATTGTCGACATTGCTTTTACGTTCATCGAGTTTTGCTTTGTCTTTTGCAGCTTTTTCATCGAGCTGTGCTTTACGCTCATCAAGCTTAGCTTTATTTTGCTCAGCTTTGGCATCGATCTTGGCTTTCGCTGCATCTGATTTTTCATCTTTAGACTGTTTTAGGTCAGCCCATTTATTTTTAGCATCTTGCTTTTTGTCTGCACTGAATTCTTTGGTGTCTTGCCATTTTTCTTGGGTGAAGGTTTTGGTCTTATCGACGCCTTTCTCAATTTTGTCACCCGCTGTATGCGCAGACTGATTAATGTCTTGTTTTAGATTTTGCAGTACAGACGGTTGCTGTGTTTCAACTTTCGCATTGGCTTCTACTGCGGTGTTCGCAAATAGTGGAGTGGTTGCGAATAATGCTGCGGTGATCAGTGTTGTTTTAAATAAAGGTTTCATCTTTGCAATTGTCCTCTTTTATTGAACGCTGCTGTTGCACTCAGCATTTGCGCTTTTGGAGCAGAGGATATCTTAAGAGTAAAAAAAAGCAAAAAGTGGTTTTGTGCGATAAGTCACACAATGCAATAACAGCTCAGATACGCGGAAGTTTGAAGTGTGGAAACTTGGTTAAGTTAATGCATTATTGTAATTTTATGAAAATACAGTGGCTTATATGTGTTTTGCGCGTTGCTGTGGTGTGGTGCCAGTTACGATTTTCATGATTAAAAATTATGGGTTTGAACGAATTATTGTGCAAGATTCAAGGAAAAATGAAACCATACCTCCATTTTGGAGATATGGTTTTTATTATTTATTCACATTGTGTAAGCGCATCTTTTGCAAAATGACCGCGTAATGCAAGGAAGTTTTTCTGTACATCCGCTGCATTTAAATCAAAATTGTGCGCTGAACTTGTACCATCTTTAGCAAAGGTTGCTGTACCACCTGAAATTAGGGTTAAGCCTTTAAATGACCATTGTTCAACCGATTTTGCTTCTTTTAAATTGCCTGTAAATTCAATCACGCATTTATCTACAAATTTAGTCAGTTTTGCTTTGTTATCCGTGGTATCTGGGTAGACATCAATGTTTTGAACTTCTTGTAATACACCTGTTTCAAGTTGTGGAATCGTTGGTGCAGATGTACATGCAGAAAGTGTTATACCCGCAAGACCAGTCAAAAGGAATGCTTTCAGTTTCATAAGGTTCATTCTTGTTGAGTGTTGTTGGATTGAGTATAGGGAATTGGTGAATTATTGGCTATAGATTTAAGTTTTAAGCCTCAATTCAACTTCATTCACTTAATATTTAACGTTTATAGGCCGCACTTCCTGGACCAACGGCATTGATGCTGACTTGGCGTGATGGATGGGTGCTTTTTTGATAATAGACTTTCGAATTTGGTCCATAAATATTGATTTTATTGACTGATTCTACATAGACCGTCGTATTTGGACCTGCAACCGTAATCATCGGGCAACTGCCTTTTAGAGTAATACGGCTATCTGGAGCAGGAATATTCACTGAGCGTCCTGCGCAATCATAACTTGCAACGGTATCGGGTGAAGAAATGCTGATTTGGGAATGAGTCATTTCCGTTCCAGCATTTGCAGAAGAAAAAGATAGAATCAATAGTCCAAAGCTAAGTAATTTTTTATTCATCATCGGTATTTCATTTTATTCAGGTTGAGTTATTTTTAGCATGCCGAGATTTATTTGCTCAAGTTTTATTCATCTTTATTTAAAACGAGATATTGAGTGCAATGCCAGATCTTTTTCACATTGATGTATTAAGAAGTGATTTCGCTTGGTGATTTATCTAATGTTTCAAACCGTCTCATTGAATTATCAGTACGTTATCCTAAATATACAATGAAGCCTTAGCTGGTTTATTTAGCGATTAAAGTTTTGGCAAAAAGAACAACAACAAAAGGCTACCCAATACTCCACCGATAATGAGCCAATCTTTCTTACGCATATCAGCAACACGAATTATTGAAAAATACAGACTGCTAAAAAATAGAAAAACAAAGACAAATAGCACAAGGGGGTTATTGAATATAAATTTAGTACTGCCAAATAAAACGAAAATGGTTGTGCTCGACAACCAATACACCAAACTTAAAACAAATTTTGAAAGCGTTAAGTAACGCACAGTGCGGTCTAATCTGGGCAAAGTCACCGCAACGATGATGATTCCAATAAATCCACCCAAAACAGAAATAATCAAAAAGAATAAAGCACCCATATCTGGCTTGTTTGGAATGTATGGATAAACCTTCCAAAGGTAAAAGCTGCATGCCATCAATACTGCATGTAAGATAAAAAGATAGAGATCTGGGCGGTAAGGATAATTGACTGTAATACTTTTCATATATTGTTCTTATCAAAAAATTCCGCTATTTCTAACAGGATTCTACCTAGATTTCAAACGGCATAAAAAAACCCGCTCTAAAGCGGGTTTTTAATTAATGCTTAAACTTAGTGCTGTAACACTGAAATATCAGCCACTTTCGTAAACAAGTCACGAAGCTGTGCAAGCATACGTAAACGGTTTGCTTTTAGGTCAGCATCATCGGCCATCACCATCACACCGTCAAAGAACGCATCGACTGGCGCACGAAGTGCAGCAAGTGCAGAAAGGGCAGCGGTGTAGTCCTTCGCAGCAAATAATGGCTCAACTACAGGTGTGATTTTTGCAAGTTCAGCGAACAATGCTTTTTCAGCATCTTCAACCAAGTTCGCTTCAACCACAGCGCCTTCAGGTGCAGCTTCTTTTGCAAGAATGTTTGCAACACGCTTGTTGGCAGCAGCAAGTGCAGCAGCTTCAGGCAAGTCACGGAAATGATTTACCGCATTTACACGCTTATCAAAATCAAGTGGAGATTTTGGAGACAACGCTTGAACTGCTTGAATTACATCAACTGCTACGCCTTGGTCTTCATATTTCGCACGGTAACGACCTTCAAGGAATGCAACAGCATCCGCTAAAGTTTTATCGTGGTCTTTCAATACATCGCCATAAGCAGCAAGTGCAAGTTTGATTAGATCTTCAATCGAAACATCTAAATCATTTTCAGTCACAAGACGCAAGATACCAATGGCTGAACGGCGTAGTGCAAACGGGTCTTTAGAACCTGTAGGCGCCTGACCAATACCAAAAATACCTGTGAGCGTATCTAAACGGTCAGCAAGCGCAAGCGTAGTACCTGTTTTGGTTTTAGGTAAAAGGTCACCTGCAAATTTAGGTAAGTATTGTTCACCTAAAGATTCAGCGACTTCATCATTTTCGCCTTCAATACGTGCGTAGTAAGTACCGGCAATACCTTGAAGCTCAGGGAATTCACCCACCAACTCAGAGGTTAAGTCGCATTTTGCAAGGAGCGCTGCTTTTTCAGCATCTGCTGGGTTTGCACCTGTGATAGCCGACAAAGCCACAGCCAATTTAGCAATACGTTCAGACTTGTTCCATAGTGTGCCAAGTTCTGCTTGGAAGACCATGTTCGCAAGTTTCTCTTTACGAGAAGCAAGCGGTTGTTTTTGGTCTTGTAAGAAGAAGAATTCAGCATCCGACAAACGTGGACGCACAACTTTTTCGTTACCTTCAATAATTTGTATCGGGTCTTTCGACTCAATGTTTGACACGGTAATGAAGTAAGGTTGAAGTTTATTGTCGCTATTCACTAAGCAGAAGTACTTTTGGTTGTCCTGCATCGTCGTGATGAGTGCTTCTTGAGGAACAGCAAGGAAGCGTTCTTCAAAGCTTGCACGAAGCGCAACTGGCCATTCAACCAATGCTGTTACTTCGTCACGTAAGTCCGCAGGGACAATCGCAATGGCATTGACTTCATCAGCTAAAGCTTTGACTTGTTGGTCGATGATGGCTTGGCGCTCTTCAAAGTTTGCAATCACTTTTGCAGTACGAAGGGCATCAAGATAAGCATCAGCATTTGCAAGTGTGATTGCTTCAGGGGCATGGAAACGGTGACCATAAGTCACGTTACCTGCTTGGTGATCCTGAATGGTTGCTTCAATTACATCACTGTCTTTCAACAACACAACCCATTTTACAGGACGTACAAATTCAGTACGGCTTGCCGCAGAACGCATGCGTTTTGCGATAGGTAGGTTATCTAAAGCGTGTTGTAAAATTTGTGGAAGTAAAACATCAAGGCTTTGACCTTTTACATCTTTTAAGTAGCACACTTTTTCAACTTTACCCGCTTGGAAAGTCGATACTTGATCAACCGTGATGCCTTGACCACGCATAAAGCCTTCTAAAGCTTTAGTTGGTTTACCTTCAGCATCAAACGCTGCTTGTTTAGCAGGGCCATCAAAACGTTTTTGTGTGTCTGCTTGTGCACCGTCTACATTGACAATTTTCAATGCAAGGCGACGTGGTGCTGCATATGCTTCGATTGAATCGAATGCTAGACCTGCGTCTTTTAAACCTTTTACCGTTTCTGCATGAAGCGCATCACGTAATTTTTTTAAGCTTTTTGGTGGAAGTTCTTCGCAGCCTAATTCGAACAATACTGTATGTTTAGACATTATTTGCTCTCCTTAGATTCTACTTTTGCTTCCGCTTCAACTTGTGCTTTAAGTTGAGCAAGGACTTCGTCACGTAAAGCTGGTTCCGCCATCGGGAAGCCAAGCTTCGCACGCGCAGCGACATAACTTTGGGCAATCGCACGAGCCAATGTACGTACACGTAAAATGTAACGTTGACGTTCAGTTACTGAAATTGCGCCACGTGCATCAAGCAAGTTAAAGCTATGCGATGCTTTAATTACTTGTTCATAGGCAGGCAGTGGAAGTTCAGCTTCCATTAAACGAGTCGCTTCAGCTTCATAGAAATCAAATAGCTCAAACATTTTTTCAACGTTGGCATATTCAAAGTTATAGGTCGATTGTTCAACTTCGTTTTGGTGGAATACATCGCCGTAAGTCACTGTACCAAACTGACCTTTAGTCCAAACCAAGTCGTAAACTGAGTCTACACCTTGGAGGTACATCGCTAGACGTTCTAGACCGTAAGTGATTTCGCCAGTTACAGGGTAGCATTCAACACCACCGACTTGTTGGAAGTAAGTGAACTGAGTCACTTCCATACCGTTTAACCAAACTTCCCAACCTAAGCCCCATGCGCCAAGTGTTGGAGATTCCCAGTTGTCTTCCACGAAACGAATGTCGTGAACAAGGGTATCAATACCAATGGCTTTTAATGAATCTAAGTACAACTGTTGGATGTTGTCTGGGTTTGGCTTCAACACGACTTGGAACTGGTAGTAGTGTTGTAGACGATTCGGGTTCTCACCATAACGGCCATCTTTAGGACGACGAGAAGGCTGAACATAAGCCGCGTTCCAAGTTTCAGGGCCTAAAGCACGTAGGAAAGTTGCAGTGTGGAAAGTACCTGCACCCATTTCCATATCGTAAGGTTGTAACACTACACAACCTTGTTCAGCCCAGTAGTTTTGTAAGGCAAGAATTAAGCCTTGGAAGGTATCAATATGCGATATGGCGCGACTCATGGTCATCCACTTAAAATTAGATAAAAATTGTGCTCAATTATAAGGATTTTGGGGGTGTGTGGCAAAGGGTTAATCATTCTTGAATCAAGCTTTGATGTTTTAATGATGCGCAGAATTTTATATTTTCCTATTGTACAGAATAAAAACGAAGTTACTTGTGGCATAAAGTGGATGAATAAATTGAATGATGAGCGATAACAATGTTTAAGAAGTCTTTTATTGTGATAAGTATGGTGCTATCTGCCTGTAGTACGACGCCTGTAGCTTTGTATTCAGATTCATCACTTCACGCTTCAAAAATTGCGACTATTACAAATTCTTGCAACGCGGAATGTAAGAATTTGATTAAACAGCAGTTAGTGGTCAGCTCAAAGTATCAAATGAGCGAAGGTCTTTTGCTTGAGGTCAATGGTCAGCAGGGGACGCGAAAAGTCACACGAGGAATGGCTTTTGACTCACCTATTCACGGACGGTTTACCACCGCTGTAGAACAGGGAAAAACTGAGCTCGTCATTGATCATAATTCACAGCTAGTTATCGCTCGTCCAGCTCGATTCGCTGTTGATTTATTGGGTGGGCATAATTATGTGATTGGACGTATTCGAGTTGAACGAATCCCTTCGGCTTATTATGAATGGTTTCCTATTGTGTATGATAAAACAGCTCAGAAAATTATTTATGGCAGTGAAGATTTAATTGATCAAGATGAATAAGCTGACCGCCTAAATGTTCCTTTGTTTTAGTGAGTACAGATGTGAGCGCTGATAGATTTTTTATTTTAATTATCAGTAACATATAATGAGAATTTTAGGCTCATTTCTTGGGATAAAACTACGCAAGTAAGCGGCGTATACATCATTCAAAAGAATCAAAAGTAAAATTTATAAGATAAAGATGTAAGTTGAATACATCTTATTGCTTGCATGGCTTTATAATTGCCACATCTCGCAAAACAACAAACAAGGTATCTCGTGTTTCACGCAAAATCAGCTTGGCTCAATACGCTTAAACCCAACTTTAAAGTTCTGCCTTTAAAAGACCGCATCCTGTGTGGGGTAGGTGCTTTGCTGGGCCTGAGTATTTCTTCGCTGATCAGTTGGCTGGCGCTAGATGACTTAAATGCGTGGTATATCGCCCCGATGGGCGCATCGTCCGTACTGCTCTTTGCTGTACCTGCCAGCCCATTGGCACAGCCGTGGAATATGGTAGTCGGTAATAGTCTTGCGGCCTTGATTGGCGTGACGTGTGCGATGTTTATTCCTAATTTAACCGAAGCATTTAGTATCGCGGTTGCATTAGCGATTATCTTAATGATGACCACAGACTCATTGCATCCACCAAGTGGAGCCGTGGCGATTACAGCGGTATTGGGCGGAGAGGCAGTCCATGATTTAGGCTATGCCTTTCTTTTTTATCCAGTCCTTTTAAATTCGGTCCTCTTGATGGTGGTTGCTATCATTTATAACCGATTACTAGGCAAGCAGTATCCACAAAAAGCACAAGTCAATACTCGGACGACAGATCCAACACCGACACAAAAAGTGTCGATTCAGCCAGCGGATATTCAGCAAGTCTTAGAACAGCAAAGTCAGTTGCTTGATATTAGTGAATATGACTTACAAAAAATTATTTTAGAAGCACAGCAATTAGCCAGTCGTCGTGGCCTAAGCCAGTTTCATTGTCGTGACATCATGAGTCAGCAAGTGATTACCCTGCGTGCAGAAGATGATATTCAGTCAGCATTGGAAAAGTTTAAACAAGTCAATTTGATGAGTTTGCCTGTGGTGAGTGATTTGGATCGCTTGGTGGGAAATTTGGCTTTATATGATGTAGTTGAATGGTTTAAACGTGCCGCAGACCCCAAAGCCAGTTGGGAAAATCACGTTTATCAAATTATGAATCCCAAAGTGGTGACCGTGCAGCCGGATCAGCCGATTGAAGACTTGGTGCCATATTTTGTGGAAAGATCTTTTAATTATATTCCAGTTGTTGAGCAAAAACGGTTGGTGGGAATGATTAGCCGTGCCGATATGATTGCCGCCTTATATCAACAGTTAAATCAGCAAACAAAATCTTAAGCTTTAAACTTTGATTTAAATTCATCAGACTTAAATATGGCTTTGCCAATATATAGGCAAAAAAAAGCTACGGAATCTTGGGGGAGAAACCGTAGCGACCAAACTGGGTCAAAGGATTTTAACGTCTGTCATCATTCACAGTACGAATAGGGTCTGAATAGCCATTGGTACAGAAAAAGTTATCTTGTGCTTTAGGCATGACTAACCATAAAACCAAGTACACCAAAATACCGGGAAAGGCTGCGCTTAAGCATGATACAAAGATAAAAATAATACGCAGTAAATTTGCATTCCAACCAAAACGTTCAGCAATACCCCCCATCACACCAGCAATCATGTTAGAGCGGTTTGAGCGATATAAACCAACATTGGCCATTCAGGTCTCCTTCAAAAAAGAATAAATTTGAATATTTCCAAATTCATATTATAGAAATGGTGACAAGCTTTGCGATTTAAAGGGTGCAGAAAAAAAATTAAGTAAAGTTATGTAATTTGAAGAATTGGTTTGATTAGTTTGCCTTTAAAATAGCTTGATTATTAATTAAATATCAACGATAACAATGAGATATGATTAACATATATCGCAAATATATGTATACAGCGTTGATTTTTTGATTACAATATTAAGTCAGCAAGAACTGAAAAAACCAATGAATGATTGGTCTTGGCACATTATATGAAAACATCGGCTTCACCTTTTTTGATGAAATTTGCATATCTTTCAGTGTTTGCAGGAGTGTTCAGCCTCTCTTTTATTGGTTGTAGTCCAACGCCTCAACCCGCAGCGGATAAGGGTGAAAGTTCAGCATCAACTGTCGCATCGGAAGTTCAAGCGAAGCAAGATCATGGAAAAAAATTAACCCAAGTGGCAGGGCAGGCGACATTGCCGAATGACGATGACATAAAGTCAGCTCCTGTTCCTGAGCATGCCAAAATTTTTATTGGACGTTTTCATGCCAAAGTAAAATGCGATGACAGTTTTATTCCATGCCCAGAAGGCGATGCGGAGTTCATTCTTAACTTATTGCCAGATGGCACGGTACACCGCAGTATTATTCAAATTGGTAAAGTGTTTGCTGAAAAAACCAATACGCCAGGCATTAATGTGAAATACCGTAAGGATACGTGGAGTGTTAATGAAGCACATACCGAGCTGGTGGTTCATCGAAAAGAAGGCGTGAATTTCTATTATCGCGTGATTAATGAAAATAAAATCACCATGGATTTAGACAAAATTCGTCAAGGTGAAGTTGATCGAAATCAGGAATTATTTTCCAAGGGTTATCCTCAGCCGCAACATGCCTATACCTTGGTAAAAGACCCAAATTAAATGCTGCGAATCAAGTACATAAAATTATAAATTGCGTTTGAGCGTCGGCGTGAAATTCGTAGTTCTTGGCTAATCGAATGCAACTAGCTAAAAAAAATTGAATTATTAATACGACATAGAATTGGTGGGTTGTGTGGGGTTCGAACCCACGACCAATAGATTAAGAGTCTACTGCTCTACCAACTGAGCTAACAACCCTGAGAAAATTTTAAAAGAGCATTTTAAAATTTTAGCAAGATAAACGAAGCGCGTAGCTTTGAATACTAGGGAATATTTGTTATCTAAAATTTTTCAGGTCAAATACTTCATCTAGCAAGACAAGAATGATACTTCGCAACATCGCTATAGCAAAATTTCGAGAATGGCGAATCAAAACCAATAATGGTGATGGTTTGTCTTGGTCGGAACCTGCAGGTTTCTTTTTCTTCAACTGCCGGAAGAAAGAAGCCCTAAGAAAGAATGGTGGGTCGTCCGCGACTCGAACGCGGGACCAATAGATTAAAAGTCTACTGCTCTACCAACTGAGCTAACGACCCTTAGGGGGTATGCACAAGATTGTAATCTAAAACTGGAATTTTAGAAAGATGGTGGGTCGTCCGCGACTCGAACGCGGGACCAATAGATTAAAAGTCTACTGCTCTACCAACTGAGCTAACGACCCATCTTGTGGTATCGAAGGGAATGGTGGGTCGTCCGCGACTCGAACGCGGGACCAATAGATTAAAAGTCTACTGCTCTACCAACTGAGCTAACGACCCATTTCGCTTGATGGTGCGTATTGTAGCAAGATCTGCTTCAAGCGCAAGTAAAAAATCATAAACTTGCTTGTGTTTGATTATAAATACAACAAAGTAGCTCATTTTAGCGGATATCTGTCGCTAAAATGAGCGCTATTTGCTTAAAAACGGTATTTATATGCCTGAATATTGGCATAAATTTCAGGAGTTAAATCACAGTAAGCAGTTGCATTTGGCAGCAATACCAATAAACGTTCATCAGTTTGCTGAGGATCAAAAGCTTGTTCTTTCAGCTTGTTTTTTTGGTATTTAAATGTGCCTGTGGTTTCGACTTTTTTCTGTACACGTAAAAATACCGGTACAGCATACGCTGGTAAGCATTTTTTAAATTGTAGAACCATTTCACTACAATCTTGTTCGTTGAGTTCGGCACCGTCGGTGAGCGTGATGGCAGCCATACCTGCACGGCCATTTGTATCTGGAATTTCTACGCCATAAACCACAGCTTCAGCAATTTTATCGTACTCACTCACCATGTTTTCAACTTCAGTGGTTGAGACGTTTTCACCTTTCCAGCGGAAAGTATCGCCTAGACGGTCGACAAATTGTGCATGACGGAAGCCAATGTCACGAACCAAGTCACCTGTGTTGAAGTATGAGTCACCATGTTTGAATACATCTTTCATAATGACGGATTTGTTTTTTTCCGTGTCGGTATAGCCATCGAAAGGTGAGCGACGGGTAATTTTACCGATGAGTAAGCCGACTTCGCCTTTTTTCACTTTAATGCAGCGACCTTTAGCATCATGTACAGCTTCATTTTTTTCTTTATCAAACTGAATAATCGCATAAGGCGTTGGTGAAAAACCAACGGTATTGTCGAAGTTAAACACATTACTAAAGCCAACGTTGCCTTCACTTGAAGCATAGAGTTCAAGGACTTCCTCAACCCCAAAGCGTTCTTTAAACTTATCCCAAATATTTGGTCGCATGCCGTTACCAATCATTTTTTTCACACGATGGCCTTTTTCAAGGTCTGAATGTGGGGCATCCATCAAATAACGGCAAAGCTCACCCACATAGCCAATGGCTGACGCATCAAATTTTTGTACATCTTTCCAAAACGATGAAGTTGAAAACTTGCGACGCAGGGCAAGCGTGGCGCTACCGGCAATCACCCCACACCAACAAACTACAGTACCTGTAGCATGGTAGAGCGGTAAGGTCACATACATCACATCATCTTTATTCAGATTAAGGACGTGACCATAAGTTCCATAAGCCAAAGTCCAACGGCTGTTGGTGAAAATCACCGCTTTAGGTAAGCCTGTTGTCCCAGAGGTGTAGATATAAAATAGGCCGTCTTTGCCTTTTACACTTGCAGTGGTGGGTGTGTTGAACTTTGGAAATTCATCAATCGCTTCTGCAAGGTTTAAGAAGCCTTTCGGTGCTTGACCGGCATCTACACGAGTGGCTTGATCTGCGAACCAATGTAAACGATCTGTAGCCACACTGAGATCATTACGAATCTCTTCTACGGCTTGACGGCATTCTTCGCCCACAATCACCGCAATTGGGTTTACTAAGTTGATGCTGTGTGTCAGGACTTTGCCAACTTGTGAGGTGTTGACCAAGGCACTGGTGACGCCAATTTTGGCTAGTGCCACGATGGTTGCCACGAGTTCAGATCGGTTCTCGATCATCACCGCAATCACATCACCTTTTTTTGCACCGAGTGCTAGGTAATAGTGACCAATTTGATTGGCCCATTCATTGAGTTCGTTATAGGTATATTTTTGCTCTTCAAAATATAGCGCATAGCCTTTGGGATTACGCTTTACGGCTTTTTCAAATGCAATCCCTAAGCCTGCGGAAGTATTTGGGGTGCGTAAATAGGCTTGCTTTAGACCACTCAACAGGTTGGGTACTTTGCTAATGAACGCGGGAATTTTTGCTGCAACATCAGCAATCCCAATAAGGTCGTGTTGTGTAGTTTGGCTCATGTGAATCCTATTTATTTTTCGTAATCCGATACGGTCTATTTCTTTGCAATGAAATTTGCAGCAAATTCTACAATTGTCTTTTAATCGTTTAGATCTAGTGCAATCAACCTAATTTGACAAAAGTATCAAAAAAAAACCAGTCACCGAAATGACTGGATTTTTTTATTCACCTGCAAAATAGCAAATTACTGCTCAGTTGCGGTGTTTGCTTTTTTCGGTGGACGACCGCGAGGACGACGAGGGCGTGCAGGTTTTTCACCTTCAGCGGCCGAGTTTTCGTCTACAGGAACCTCAACTTTCTTTTCCGTTTCAACGGCTTGAGCTTTTTCTTCTACTGGTTTAGTAGGAGCTTCAGACACTTCTTCCGTCTTTTCAGGCTGCGCACTCACATCCAGTTCAGCTTGAACGGGTTCAGGTGCTTCAGTTTGAACTACAACATCAGATACGTTGGCTTCAACTGTAGCAGCTTTAGCTTCTGCAACTACAGGCGCCTCAATAGCAGTGTCTGCGACAGGCGTAGCTTCCACCTCAGCATGTGCTTTTGCTTGGTCTTGTTTCGCTTGTTCAGCGGCAAGTTTAGCAAGGCGACGACGCTCACGTGGGTCATTAGCAACACGTTTATCTGACACAGGCTTTGGTGGTGTTAAATCCAACATTGGCGCTGGTTCAGCTTCAGGTGCAGCTTTTGTAACTTGAACATCACGAGTGACAGGCTTTTTCTCTACAGCTGCTTCAGCTGCAGGTGCAGACAAAGTCGCGGCATATTCTTCCGTGAATTTTTGCAATGCACGGTTGAATGTTGGAATTAAGCCAAATTGCTCAATCAGTACTGAGCAGTCTTCACCGTATACATGCTTAATCAAGCTGCTTACAGTGTATTGACCCAGTGTCGGCACTTGAGATGGCGAAATTTTCGGAGCCTGTGCTTGTTGAGCGCGAGCTGCACGTTGTTCGCGGCGGCGTTGACGTGGGTCATTGCTTGCACGAGACGGTTTTTGCTGCGCATGCTGTGGTTTATATCCTACTTCTTTTGTTTCAGTCGCAGGTTTTTCCACTTTTTCTGCTTCAACGACAGCGGCTTTTTGGACTACTGGGGTTTCTACAGGTTTTTCAACTGCTGGGGCAGTATTTAGCGCTACGATTTCGCTTTGAGCTTGATCAACATTTACTACAAGTGCTGTTGGCATCACGTCTTGACGTGGTGCATTAACAACTTCAACTTTAGGTTGACGTTGATTGCGGTTTTCAGGTTGTTGCTCAGTTGCAACTTCCTGAGCAATCGCTTGCTCGTTCAATACGCTTTGATCGCGGTGGCGATTTGGGCGATTTGGACGTTGTTGGTTGTTGCGGTCACGACGTGGAACAGACTGCGGTTGCTCATTATTTTGAACATCTTGCTGTACTTGTTCGTTGTTGTGTTGACGGCGTGAGTTACGGCGGTTTTCACGTTGGTCTTGACGGTTGTCTTGGCGCGGTTCTTGACGTTCAGAACGTTGCTCTTGGCGTTCGTTTTGACGTGCTTCGTTATTGCGCTGCTCTTGACGATCTTGACGTGAAGGTTGTAACACTTCTTCATGAACTTGATGCGGTTGAGCTTCTTGTTCACGTGGTTCTTTATGCTTAGTACGCTTTTTGTTGTGACGTTTTTCTTCACGGTCAGCTTTTTCTGAATGGCTGTCACGTTCTTGTTTGTGCACAACAGAAGAAGGCGCAAGGTAAGCATTATTGTCTACGACAACAACAGGCGCTGCCGATGCAGGGGTAATTTGACCAAACTGGCCACGGCTTGCAGCACCGCTATTTACCATTTGTTCAATTGCAGCAGCGGCATTGTTTGCAGTACGCGACTGGTCAACGGTTGCAGCTTGTTTTTGAACAAATAAGTTTTCTAACCATGCACATGGACTAGATGATGCTGCAGGAGCGGCAACTTGTGCAGGTGCTTGTTGAGCAGCAACGGGTTGTTGCTTATTCTTTTTGTGGCCTTTTTCTTGTTGTTGTACAGGTGCTTGTTGCTGAGCAGCAGCGGCCTGTTCTTCACCTAAATGCCACTCAGATGCTTCGTAACCCAATTCTTTTTCGCTAGAACGTGTCGCTTCAGTGCGTTCATAGCTTGTAGGTGCAAAACCTTCAGGGTTATACGAAATTTCGTAATGTGGTGTTTCTAGGTGAGGGTGTGGAAGTACAGTCACACGAACATTTGAAGTTTGTTCAAGATATACAAGGCTGTGACGCTTTTCATTCAATAAGAATGCAGCAATTTCAACAGGCACTTCAACTTGAACTTCACCATGACGTTCGCGTAGCGCAATTTCTTCCACTTTACGCATAATTGAAAGTGATAAAGAACGTAGGTCACGTACCATACCTGTGCCATGACAGCGTGGGCACACATAACCAGTGGCTTCTTCAAGCGATGGACGTAAGCGTTGACGGCTCATTTCCATCAAACCAAAGCGTGACAGTTGACCGAATTGGATACGTGCACGGTCACTTTGTGTTGCTTCACGAAGTTTAGCTTCAACCATACGTTGGTTACGGTCTTTGGTCATGTCGATGAAGTCGATCACAACCAAACCACCGATATCACGTAAACGTAATTGGCGAGCGATTTCTTCAGCAGCTTCAAGGTTGGTATTGAGCGCTGTATCTTCTACGTCGCTACCACGTGTTGATTTTGCAGAGTTAATATCAATTGAAACCAATGCTTCAGTTTGGTCAATCACAATTGAACCACCAGAAGGAAGTTTCACTTCACGTTCATAGGCAGTTTGGATTTGACTTTCAATACCAAAATGAGCGAATAACGGTTCATTTAAAGTATAGGTTTTTAATTTGTCGATTTGACGTGGCATCACCGCTTTAACAAAGTTATAGGCTTCGTTATACGCTTGCTCAGAGTCAATTAAAATTTCAGCAACATCATCACGTAAATAGTCACGGATCGCACGTGTAACCACACCGGCTTCTTGGTGAACCAACATTGGTGATGGACCAGAACTTGATGTGCTTTGGATTTGTGACCAAAGGTCCAGCAAGTGTTGAAGGTCAAGTTGCAGTTCTTCTTGAGAACGACCAATACCTGCAGTACGTACAATCACGCTCATGCCACGAGGGACATTTAAAGACGCCAACATTTCTTTCAATTCTTCACGAACTGAACCTGAAATTTGACGGCTAATACCGCCACCTTTCGGGTTGTTTGGCATTAAGACCAAATAACGACCAGCAAGTGAGATAAATGTAGAAAGGGCAGCACCTTTATTACCACGTTCTTCTTTTTCCACTTGAACTAAAAGCTCAGTGCCTTCAGTGATCAATTCGCGGATGTTTGAAGTTTGGCGAGGATCTGCTTTGTAATAAGAGTTAGCAATTTCGCGCATCGACAAGAAGCCTTGACGACCTGCACCGTATTCAACAAATACAGCTTCTAAAGACGGCTCTACGCGAGTCACATGACCTTTATAGATATTCGATTTTTTTTGTTCACGGGTACGATTCTCTAAGTCAAAATCGTAAAGACGCTGACCAGTGACAAGTGCAACGCGAATTTCTTCGGCATGTGTTGCATTAATCAACATACGTTTCATGGGTGTAACACCTAATAGTGATACACAGAAGAACATCGCCTGACTCGTAGCGAGCATCAGATAGCATGGATCAAGTTGCACAGATCGAAAAACATCATCTGTGCATGTGTACCGACCTTCTTTGGGTGGGCAACGGTTTTTGATTCACGTATTGATGATGGCAATACGGCTTCAATCTTTTAAACGATTAAAGTCACCTGAACGCGTTTCACTGGCGGACAAACGGTGCATTGGATGTGAGTAACTTTCACTGTCACATTGCTCGAAGAGCATCCATTCATATCTGATAGAGCGTCTTGATACGGAATTATCATCGTACCTTTACAAACTGTGCAGATCCAATGCATCAAACGTTGTGGCCTGAACACGATTTCCAGGGAGCGACTGGTCTGATGTGTATCAGTTTACGTTTAAAAACCAACCTTGGTTGGCACATATTTTTTTGGGGCAAACTGTTTTATGTACCTACGGCACAATTAAACGCAACAGTTTGCAGTTTTGCCGATATAATAAGCCTTCGGCGTCGGCATAATTCTTTTGGGACCTTTCCGAGCTAAATGAGTAATTGCTTGAAAGTTCAATGACAGTAAATACTGAAATGAATCAACTTTTACTCAGTTACGGTGGTTTCCGTGCGCTGACTATATCAAACCTTGCATCATCTGCCTATGGGCTAAGCTTATGTTTCTTGCGAAAAGTATAGCTTAAATGATCAATTTTTAATCAATTTTAGTATTTTTTTAGGTCACAGTAACTGTATGAATTCTACGCAAGAATGGCAAAGCGTCACCTGGTTTGAAGTGGACGAGCATCAGGCGGGTCAACGTATTGATAATTTCCTGTTTAGTCGTCTGAAAGGTGTGCCTAAAAGTCGCATTTATCGTCTGATTCGTGAAAGCCAAGTCCGCGTCAATAAAAAACGCGTCAAAGCGGAAACCAAACTCAATATTGGTGACCAAGTTCGAGTTGCTCCAATTCGTTATGAGCAAAAAGATGAGTCTGCGGTTCCCGTATCGGACAAAGTGGCACAAAGTTTACTGAGCCGTGTGGTGTACGAAGATGAAGGCTTAATGGTGGTAAACAAACCTTCTGGTATTGCTGTTCACGGCGGTAGTGGTGTGGCGTATGGCTTGATCGAAGGCTTACGTGCCGCAACAGGGAAGAAATACCTTGAGCTGATTCACCGAATTGACCGCGACACTTCTGGGTTGGTAATGATTTCGAAAAAACGTAGTGTGTTAAAAAGCCTGCAAGACATGTTACGTGAGCACAAAATCCAAAAAACTTATGCTGCTGTGGTGAAAGGTGTGGTGAGTTTGGATAAGCAGCTCATTGATCAGCCTTTGCATCGTTACGAACTGGCAAATGGCGAGCGTCGTGTTCGTGTATCACCTAAAGAAGGTAAAGAGTCGAAGACGCTGTGGAACGTGAAAGAACGTTTTATGCATGCCACATTGGTGTATGCGTCTCCACTTTCGGGCCGTACCCATCAGATCCGTGTACATGGTTTAAGTATTGGTCATCCATTGGTGGGCGATGAAAAATATGGTCATGAAACTGAATACCGTGGTCCAAAGCCACGTCGTTTATGTCTGCATGCCATGCGTTTAGAAATTCCGGGTTACCAAACCATTGAAGCGCCATTGCCAGAAGATATGCAAAGCCTTGTGGCGCAGCTACGCGCGCAAAAAGCCGACAAAGTGGTGAAGTCTTCGGAAGATGACGAGTAAGTTTTAAATATTAGACTTCTCCCCCCTGAGCAGGACTGCTTCGTAAGTTTTCTTTCTCCCTCTCCTTTAAGGAGAGGGCCGGGGTGAGGTAAATAAATTGATGCACTCCAGAATCTGAATTACCAAACACTGAATCAAATCTAGGAAAACGTATGAACTCAGCTATAAAACTAGTCATTTTCGATTGGGATGGCACTTTATTTGATTCTGTGGGTCAAATTGTGGAGAGTTTAAAATTTGCAGCAGATCAATTTTCACAGCCGCTGACCGATGCTGATGCGAAAAGTATTATTGGTTTAGGTCTACCAGAAGTCGCACAGCGGTTATTTCCGACGGTTCCCGAATTACACAGCGACATTTTGCAAAGTTATGCCGATTACTATGTGGCACATTCCAAAGGTGATATATGGTTTGAAGGTGTGGCTGATATGTTGCAGGAATTACGTGATGCCGGTCTACAATTGGCTGTTGCAACGGGGAAAAGCCGTAAAGGTCTAGACCGTGTTTTGGCTCAAACGCAAAGTCATGAGCTATTTTGTGCGACCCGAGCAGCCAGTGAAACCAAATCTAAGCCAGATCCGTTGATGTTGGCAGAAATTTTGGCGGAAACAGGACTACGTGCCGATCAAGCCATTATGGTTGGTGATACGTCGTATGATTTAGAAATGGCCCTCAATATTCAGATGCCACGTGTAGGCGTGAGCTATGGAGTGCATACTGTAGAAACACTCCAGTGTTTTCAACCCTTACATATTGCACATAGCGTAGGTGATTTGACTGAATTTCTACTAGAACACGTGAAATTACGTCTAGCTGTATAGTTTTAGATACAAACGAGTAAAAAGGGTGAAATTTGTTTTCACCTTTTTTGTTACCAAATGAATAGTAACGCAAGCTCTACTTGATGAAATGAGTAAATTCAATTATTTAAAAAAGTAATAACACTAGATTTTTCTACAATAACAAGCAGTCTTCTAGCAAATTTACCTTAAAAAGTTGAGCGCAACTATTTGGCCTTTTACCACAAGCTGGAATAGATTTTTTGTTTGAATTTTTGGTTTTATCTTATTGTTGTTTATTGATTTATTTTTAAATTTTCAATTTATTAAACTAAATCAGATGAAATTGAACACCTATGCTTAAAAGTTGGCCTGACGCTAAAATAATCTTTTAATCTTATCTTTTAGTCGTATAAGCCAAGTTTTTTAGTAGAGATTCAGATTTAAGGGCGAAAAAAATAGTGAATTTTATTTAATTATTTTGACTTAAGTTTTTGAATATTAATAATAAATAATGATTAATTTATAGCTAATAGCTATAGTCATAAATAAAATAAGTATTGGTATTCACTTTATAAAATCTCGATGCTAAATGCATCTAAACATAACGTGTAGTATGTCAAGTGAAATGCTTTAGGCGAATCCTGACATGACTTTCATCACTTTGATTTTGATGGTGATCGGGATGAAACACGTTGTGCATCCAATTTTTGCAGTTTAAGGAAACATTGATGTCGAATTCTGCTGTTGTTGAATCAGTTGCGCAAGCATTACGCGATGCGGAAGTAAATCAGGCTGCGATTGCACCGATCCGTCCACAACTTGGTGGTGAAAGTGCTGATGTAGATATTGCTTATGCCGTTCAAGAAGTGAATACCAAACGTGCGGTGGCAGAAGGTCGTCGCCTTGTAGGTCGTAAAATTGGCTTAACTTCAAAAGTTGTACAAGCGCAGTTAGGCGTTGATCAACCTGACTTCGGTATGTTGTTTGCTGACATGGCGTATGGCGATGGTGAAGAAATCCCTGCTGGTTTATTGATTCAGCCAAAAGTTGAAGCAGAAATTGCTTTGGTGATTAACCAAGATTTGACCAAAGAAAAACACACCTATGCAGACATTATTAGTGCAACAGAATATGCACTGCCTGCAATTGAAGTGGTCGATAGCCGTATTGAAAACTGGAAAATCTCGTTGATTGATACTGTGGCAGATAACGCATCTTCAGCAGGTTTTGTGCTGGGTTCTAAGCCTGTAAAACTTGCAGATCTTGACCTTGTAAATTGCAAAATGGTCATGACTCGTGGTGAAGAAGTGGTTTCACAAGGTGTGGGTAAAGCGTGTCTTTCTAACCCATTAAATGCAGCAGTGTGGTTGGCTGACGAAATGGTTCGTCGTGGTCGTCCATTGCTTGCAGGTGACATCGTATTGACCGGTGCCTTAGGCCCAATGGTTGTGGCAAATCCTGGTGATGAATTCAAAGTTGAAATTGAAGGCTTTGGTTCTGTGACTGCAGCATTTGCAGCGAAATAAGCTTGGGTTTTACGGAATTTTTAAGAGTACACATTCATGAAAAAGATTAAATGTGCATTGATCGGTCCAGGGAACATTGGTACTGACTTGCTTTACAAACTTCAACGCAGCGAATTTTTAGAACCAGTATGGATGGTTGGTATTGACCCGACGTCTGAAGGTTTGGCTCGCGCTGCTAAAATGGGTTTAAAAACCACTGCTGAAGGCGTAGATGGTTTACTTGCACACGTAATTGAAGACGACATTAAAATCGCATTTGATGCAACTTCTGCCTATGTTCATGCTGAAAACAGCCGTAAATTGAATGAACTTGGCGTGTTAATGATTGACTTAACACCTGCTGCAATCGGTCCATTCTGCGTACCACCAGTAAACTTAGAAGCGTTATTGGATGCCGGTGAAGTTCCGAACGTCAATATGGTGACATGTGGTGGTCAGGCAACGATTCCTATGGTTGCTGCGATTTCACGAGTTCAGCCTGTTGAATATGGCGAAATCATTGCAACAGTATCAACAAAATCTGTGGGTCCAGGTACACGTAAAAACATTGATGAATTTACTCGTACGACTGCTGGCGCTATTGAAAAAGTGGGCGGTGCGAAACAAGGTAAAGCGATCATCATCATTAACCCTGCTGAGCCACCACTGATGATGCGTGATACTGTTCACTGTCTTGTTGAAGGTGAACCAGATCAAGCAGCAATCACTGAATCTGTACATGCGATGATTCTTGAAGTTCAAAAATATGTACCAGGTTACAAACTTGTAAATGGTCCTGTATTTGACGGTAACCGTGTTTCAATCTTCTTAGAAGTTGAAGGTTTAGGTGATTATCTTCCTAAATATGCAGGTAACCTCGACATTATGACTGCGGCAGCTGCACGTACTGCAGAAATGTTTGCAGAACGCGTATTAAACACTGCTGAAGCTTAAGGAATACCAAAATGTCTAAGATTATTATTAATGATATGACTTTACGTGATGGTATGCATCCTATGCGCCATCAAACTACACCTGAACAAATGGTTGCCATTGCAACTGCTTTGGATGATGCAGGTGTACCTTTAATCGAAGTTACGCATGGTGACGGCTTAGGCGGTAACTCTGTGAACTATGGTTTTGCAGCAGCAACCGATGAAGAATACTTAAAAGCCGTTATTCCAAACCTAAAACAGGCGAAAGTATCTGCACTTTTACTTCCTGGTATTGGTACGGTTGACCATTTGAAAATGGCACATGATGTTGGTGTAGCAACCATTCGTGTTGCAACGCACTCAACTGAAGCTGATGTTTCTGAACAGCACATTACTGCTGCACGTAAACTTGGCATGGACACTGTGGGCTTCTTGATGATGGCGCACATGGCAACTCCTGAAAAACTTTTGGAAGAAGCCAGCAAAATGGTGTCATACGGTGCAAACTGTATTTATGTGACTGACTCTGCTGGTTATATGTTGCCTCAAGACGTGACTGACCGCGTGGGTATTTTACGTGCCAACCTGGCTTCAGAGATCGAAATCGGTTTCCACGGTCACCATAACTTAGGTATGGGTGTTGCGAACTCTGTTTCAGCGGTTCAAGCTGGTGCAACGCGTGTCGATTTAGCTTCTGCAGGTTTAGGTGCAGGTGCAGGTAATACTCCACTTGAATTGTTTGTTGCGGTTGCCAACCGTATGCAAATGGAGACAGGTGTGGACTTGTTTAAAGTTCAAGATGTGGCGGAAGATTTAATCATTCCAATGATGACACATCAGATCCGTGCTGACCGTGATGCAGCAACTTTAGGTTATGCCGGTGTTTACTCATCATTCTTGTTATTCGCGAAACGTGCTGAAGCGAAATATGGCGTTTCTGCGCGTGAAATTCTTCTTGAGCTTGGTCGTCGTGGTACTGTTGGTGGTCAAGAAGATATGATCGAAGATTTGGCATTGACCATGTCTAAAGCAAAAGAAGCCAATGCTTAATTTGCTTTAAATCAAAAAGCGCCCGAAATGGGCGCTTTTTTTATGTCTCAACTGACTATATGGGCTTGGTTTTTAGTTGAGATTGAATTGATGCATAGAAAGCGGATTGAAATAAGAAAAGTTCTGCGAACCAATGGCTGATTTCGAGCAGCCATAGTATTAAAATTTAACTTTAAGTTGTTGATGATTATATAAATTAAATATCATGTTATAGCTAAATTTTATAACTCAAATAAGGATAAATCTCAGTAAAAAACTTTCATTAAACTTAAAAGCAATTAATACAGCGTATGTAATTGCGAAAAATAAAAAACTTTCTATTTTACGTTAATAAAACATGGGGTTAATTTAATCAGTCGTTCTAAATGATAAAAAAGAGTTATTGTTTTAATCTCTAAGGAAAATAAGCAGAAATAGCTTCCAAAGTTCAAGTTGTACAAAAGCCTGATAAACCTTAATACTGTAGTCGGATTTTTTTCCAAGGTATTGTTGAGCATGATGGTGCCATAGCTTAATTTGATTACTGGGAAATAAGCCATGCGTCGTCAAAATTTATGGATAGCAATTCTTGCTGCGACAGCAACATTAGGAACATCTGCAACTTATGCGGACTTTGTTGACGACAGCCAAGTACAATTGAAATTTAAAAACTTCTACTTAGACCGTCAAATTAAAGAAAATCCGGCGGGTAACTGGGGTTCATGGTCACAGGGTGTGACTTTGGATGCCAAGTCAGGGTATCAAGATATTGGTGCAGGTATTCAAGTGGGTGCTGACCTTTTGGTTCAACATGCATTTAAACTTAATGCACGTGATAAAAACCCAGACTGGATCTTGCCGCACGATGGTAAAGAATCAAAAGATAACTTTGGTAAAGTGGGCGTGACCCTTAAAGCCAAAGTATCTGAAACTGAGTTGAAAGTGGGTGAGTTATTACCAGTGTCTCCAGTGTTGGTTTTCGATCCATCTCGTCAGCTAATGACGACTTATAGCGGTGCATGGTTAGAATCGAAAGAGATTAAAGATACCAAGTTAACTTTGGCATACATTGACGGGATCAATAACCGTTATGACAACCAATTCCGTGATTTATCAATGTTCGCTCCAGGTAAAAGATTACCAGATGGCACCATAGGTCATTATGATCTTGGGCCAACTTCTGATGGTATGTATATTGCGGGTATTGACCATCAATTTACACCTGAAATTGGTGGTAGCTATTGGTATGCCGATGTTCAAGACATTTACACACAGCAATATGTCGGCGCGAACTATAAAACTAAGTTAGGTGACAAAGCCAAACTGGATAGCCATATCCGTTATTTTGACAACTCAGATTCGGGTGACAAACTGTATGGCGAAATTGATAACCAAGCGTTATCGGTTGGTGCGAAAGTGAATTACGGTTCGCATACCTTTGGTTTGGGTTATCAACAAATGTTTGGTGATAATGCATTCCCAACACTGGGTGGATGGGTGCCGCAGCCGTACTTAGTCAACTGGGGTATAGCAACATTTACTGCAAAAAATGAAAAATCATGGGGCTTTACTTATGGCTATGATTTCTCAGAAATGGGTGTGAAAGGCTTAAATACAACTGCTGTGTATTTCACAGGTTCAGATGCAGAAATTGCTGGTCTTAAAGATCAGAAGTCAGATGAATTGAACTTAATTGTGAACTACACCGTGCCTGAAGGTAAGTTGAAGGGCTTAGGCTTCCAGGCAATGTATATCGATGCCGATTTCGATTACAAATCTGACTTGCAAGAGTACCGTGTCGCGACAACTTATACCTATAAGTTCTAATTTCTCAGGATAAAAAAGAGGGAAGTCGATTCATCGCTTCCCTTTTTATTTGCTGGGTTATTCAAAAAAGAAATACCTCAAATATTTTATGGATATATTTTTGAGTTATGTATTTAAAAACAATAACTTAAATTATAGTCTATTTATTGTTTATGATCGTAAATATGTATCAGTTAGCAGTGGCTGAACAGGTAATATGAGACTGTAAAAACCACAAAATCCAAAAGAGTCCCCCTTGTGTTTAAATCCGTTATGGATTGAAACATAAGCTCTACGCAATACGAGGAGCATGTATGAGCACTGTTCAGATTCCTGACTATACAACTGATTCATTCTTTGGTTTAGAAGATAAATGGATTGAAACTGCTGAAGGCGAATTAACGCATTACCACGAAGTGGGTGAAGGCACACCAATTCTATTTTTACACGGTTCAGGTACAGGTGTATCTGCTGCTGCAAACTGGTGGTTAAACCTTCCACAAATTGGTGAACAAGCACGTTGTATCGCTATCGATACGATTGGCTATGGTCAAACTGTTGTTGCACCGAATACTGCTTATGGTATCCGTGCTTGGGTTGATCACGCTGTACGTACGTTAGATGCCCTAGGTATTGAAAAAACTTGGTTAGTGGGTAACTCACTCGGTGGCTGGTTAGCATTCCAAATGGCTTTGGACTATCCAGAACGTGTATTGGGTATCGTTTCTATGGGTACAGGCGGTGCTAAACAAACTGCAGCACTTAAAGCACATGCAAACCCTGTATTAACCGAAGAAGGCATCAAGAAAACCTTGTCTATGTTTGTTGTAAACAAAGACTTGATTACTGATGAATTAGTAAAAGTACGTTTCGCTTCTGCTGCAAATGACTATGCATCAAATCGTTTGATGGATGTTGTTGGCGCACGCGACCGTGACCGTTTCGAATTCCCATTAGATTTTGAAAAAATGAAAGACATTACTGTGCCAGTATTGCTTATTCATGGTGTACAAGACGTGGTGATTCCTGTATCTCGTACGTGGGATATTTTGAATACCGTTCCTCATGCTGATGCGCATATTTTCAGCCAATGTGGCCACTGGTCTCAAGTTGAAAAAGCAGAAGAATTCAACACCGTGATTAAAGATTATTTAAAAGCGCGTGGTGTGTAATTTCTTGTCACTGACATGAAATTCAAAAAAAGGATGGTTTTGCCATCCTTTTTTTTATATAAATCTTTTGAAAGAAATACTTTAAATGAGTATTATTCTCATTAAAAGGTCGACAGTGTACGGTCTAAATCAGTAAAAAGGCATAAAATAAGCTCATCTAAATGGTTGGGGAAGGGGAATTATTTATTAGACTTAAGTTGTAAATCGGCTATTTTTAGCAATTTTTATCAATGTCTAAACTAAAATTTATAAGTTATTTTCCATCAAGTCGATATGCATGATAGATAAAATGCGTCGATTAAAACATTTAAACGATTAAAAAAGCGACTTTTTAGCCATAAAAAAAGCACCATTATTTATTTCAAAAATAATGGTGCTATATCTATAAATTATGACTTGGCGAAAATTAACGCTGTTCGCGATTGATATCGAGATAAAAAACTTTGGTTAGCAGTTCAAGGAATTTATCTACAGCCACAGAACTCGCCGTTTTTCGGTAACTTACGTACAGGTCTAGATACGGTAATTCGACATCTAAAGGACGAATCACAGTATTGTTCATGGTCAATGGCGCGATGTATCCCGGTAGGATCGTGCAGCCTAAACCCATGCCGATGGAGTTAATGTTAAACAGGATATTGTCGGCTTTTTGCACGATATTAAATTGAACGCCATGGTTTGAAGCAAAGTCTAAAATGGCTTCATGCAATGTGCCTGATTGTTCGCGTGCAGGAATGATAAAATCAATACCGTTCAATGCTTTAACTGGAATACGTTCGTACTTCGCTAAAGGGTGATCTTTGGGTAAAATAAAGATCAATGGTTCACGTAGTACAAACTGACTTTCAATTTCGTCGCTATGAAAGTTATTGCGAGTAAAAGTGATATCTAGTTCACCTTTTTGTAGCAATTTCATCTGATCGCGATTATTTAAACTAAGTAATTCAATTTTGAGTTCTGGGTTTTGAACACGCAGATTTGGCAAGACGTATGGGAAGATTTTCATCTCTGCGACAGGCACAAAACCAATGCGCAGCATCTGTTGTTTGGCTTGTGAAACCTGACGTGCCATCGCTACGGCCTTGTCTGCTTGAGCTAGTGTCAAACGTGCTTGTTCTAGAAATACGGCACCTTCTTCTGTGAGCTCAACTTTGCGTTTAGTCCGGTGCAACAATTTTACGCCGACATCTTCTTCAAGATCTTTAATTTGTTGGCTTAAAGAAGGTTGAGCAGTATAAAGTTTTAACGCAGCTTTACTGAAATTGAGTTCTTCAGCAACAGTAATGAAGTAGCGTAAGTGTCGTAATTCCATATAATCAACCCGTGGAGTAATCCAAAAAATGTCTTACTTAGAAGTTCGTTCAGTATAATCTATAAACAACTATTGCGTGAGGATTATTTTGCCATTCACGAAATAAATGGTGTTCTCGGTAATTTAAAAAAAATACTATAAAAAAAATCTACCGTAATAATCCATAAAATCTCTTAATTAAAACAAAATAAATATTTCCCGAATATCGCTCTAAAATCCATCATCGTTGAAAAGTTGAGTCTATTACTTTGTGCCTTATGGTCACAGGAGAGCTTTTCATGAGTGGAAAAATTGATGTGCGCGAAATCGATGCTTTAGTCGATGCACAAAATGGACGTATCACGCCATCTATCTATACCGATCCAGACATTTACGAACTTGAATTAGAACGTGTGTTCGGTCGTACATGGTTATTCCTATGCCATGAGAGCCAAATTCCTAAAGCCGGCGATTTCTTCAATACCTATATGGGTGAAGATCCAATCATCGTGGCACGTCAAAAAGATGGCTCAATCAAAGCATTCTTAAACCAATGTCGTCATCGCTCTATGCGTGTGAGCTTCGCGGACTGTGGTAATACACGTGCGTTCACTTGCCCATACCACGGCTGGTCATACGGTATTGACGGTTCTCTAAAAGATATCCCGCTTGAAGATCGTGCTTACCCACATGGTGCATGTAAAGAGCAATGGGGTCTGGTAGAAGTTAACCGCGTTAAATCATACAAAGGCTTAGTATTCGGCTGCTGGGATGAAACAACTCCAGATCTAGAAGAATACATGGGCGATATCGCTTGGTACCTGGACGGCGTTGTAGACCGTCGTGAAGGTGGTACTGTGATCGTTGGTGGTGTACACAAATGGGAAATCGACTGTAACTGGAAATTTGCAGCTGAACAGTTCGCTTCTGACCAATACCACGCGTTGTTCTCTCATGCATCTGCGATTCAGGTGCTTGGTGCTAAACCAGATGATGAATCTTCTAAGAAATTAGGTGCTGCACAAACTGCCCGTCCAGTTTGGGAAACTGCCAAAGACGCGATCCAATACGGTTCACGTGGTCACGGTTCAGGCTTCTTCTTCACTGAGAAACCAGACGCAAACGTATGGGTGGATGGTGAAGTAGCAAACTACTTCCGTGAAACGTATGAAGAAGTGAAAGAACGCCTAGGTGAAACTCGTGCACTGCGTCTTGCTGGTCACAACACCATGTTCCCAACACTATCTTGGTTGAACGGTACTGCAACGCTTCGTGTATGGCACCCACGTGGTCCAAACAAGACTGAAGTATGGGCATTCTGTATCTGTGATGCGGACGCGCCAGAAGATGTACAAGCAGCATTTGAACGTTCTGCAACACGTGCCTTCGGTCCTGCTGGTTTCCTAGAGCAAGATGACTCTGAAAACTGGATTGAAATTCAAAAAGTTTTACGTGGTTATAAAGCCCGTCAAAACAAATTAATTATGGAAATGGGTAAAGGTAACGAGAAAGTACGTGAAGATGGTATCCCTGGTATCACCAACTACATTTTTTCAGAAACAGCTGCACGAGGTATGTACCGTCGTTGGGCTGACCTATTGATTCATGAAAAATGGGAAGACGTTGAAGCTGCGGCTGACGAATATGAGAAGGAGCTTATGAAATGAGTCAAATTAGTTTAGAACTCCATCACCAAATTAGTCAGTTTCTTTATCGTGAAGCAAAATTGCTGGACGATTGGAAGTTCCGTGATTGGTTAGCTGTATTAGCGGAAGATATTTCTTATACGCTACGCACAACACCAAACGCGCAAACACGTGACCGTCGTCGTTCGATCGAGCCACCTACAACTTGGGTATTTAACGATACCAAAGATTTGTTGGAACGCCGTGTTGCCCGTCTTGAGACAGGTATGGCATGGGCTGAAGAACCTCCTTCACGTACAACACACATGGTTTCAAATGTGATTGTTGAAGCGACTGAAGTTGAAGGCGAATACGACGTTTACGTAACGTACTTGTTGTACCGTACCCAGAAAGAGAAAGATGTAACAATCTACTGTGGTAAGCGTCACGACAAGATCCGCAAAGTCGACACTGAGCAAGGTTTCGAAATCTTCAACCGTAAGATTACCCTTGATCAGGTGACTTACAACTCACATAACCTGAGCGTGTTCTTCTAATGAATAAGATTTTTGTTTGCCAAGTTGACGAATTAGACGAAGGCGAAGCATTGAAAGTAGATTGCGGCGTTAACGGTATCGATGCGCTTGCAGTATTCAACAACAATGGCGAATTTTTCGCGATGAACGACCGTTGTTCACATGGTAATGCTTCAATGTCTGAAGGTTACCTTGAAGATGATGGCACTGTTGAATGTCCACTTCATTCGGCTCGATTCTGTTTGAAAACTGGTCAAGCATTATGCTTACCAGCAACAGATCCTATCAAGACATTCCCTGTGATTGTTGAAGATGGTGCTTTATACGTAGAGATGGCAGGAGAGTAATCATGGGTTGGCTACAAGGCGAAGTTGCACTTATTACCGGTGGTGGTTCAGGCTTAGGCTGGGCATTGGTTGAACGTTTCTTAGAAGAAGGTGCACAAGTTGCTGTTCTTCAACGTTCTCAATCGAAAGTTGATGCATTGAAAGAACATTTTGGTGACCGCGTGCTTGCGATCGCAGGAGATGTAGCCAGCTATGAGGATAATGTTCGTGCAGTTCAAGCAACTGTAGAACATTATGGCAAACTTGACTGTTTCGTCGGAAACGCAGGTATCTGGGATCATTACGCAGATATCGTCAATACATCGGGTGAACAGCTGGAGAAAGCTTTTGATGAGATTATGGGTATTAACACCAAATCTCTCATCTTAGGTGCCAAAGCTGCACTTGATGCATTGATAGCTTCGGAAGGTTCTATCATATTTACTTTGTCTAACTCAGCACTGTATTCGGCAGGCGGAGGCCCTGTATACACAGCGTCTAAGCATGCTGGCGTTGGGATTATGAAAGAATTAGCCTATGAGCTTGCGCCTAAAGTACGAGTGAACGCTGTTGCTCCGTCGGGTATGAATGTCAACATCAAAGGTGCTGCTTCTTTAGGCCAAGAAAACCTTGGTCTACTCGATGCACGTGATCCTGAGAAGATTGCACGCGGCATGCCGCTCAATTTCTTACCCGAACCTGAAGATATGACTGGTTCATACGTGTTATTGGCTTCTCGTCAAAACAACCGCCCATTAACTGGTGTTTTAATTAATGCTGAATGTGGTCTGGGTATCCGTGGTTTACGTCAACCACGTGCTGGCTTCTTTGACGAGATTTAATTCGCCAAATACGTAAAGGACTTACTCGGCAGCCGTCTTGGCTGCCTTCCGTTTAGGAGTCACCCATGGCCGTTAAACTTATTTGTGCATCGCACAGTCCCCTAATGGAATTCGCTTCTCCGCAAGAGAAATACAAAGAGGAAAAAGTTCGCGAAACTTTTGCCAAACTCGCTAAAGAAGTTGAAGACTATAATCCAACATTGATCATTACTTTTGGTCCAGACCATTTCAATGGTTTCTTCTATGACCTCATGCCATCTTTCTGCGTCGGTATTCGTGCCAAAGCAGCAGGTGATTGGGATTATGGTAAAGACAATGACCACATCAATGTGCCTGAAGAAACAGCAATTAGTCTGGTTCGTCGCGTATTGGATGAAGGTGTCGATGTTGCATACTCTTATCGTATGCAGGCAGACCACGGTGTGACTCAACCATTACATTTCCTTTGTGGTGGCAAGCTTGATCGTTATCCAACGATTCCAATTTTTATCAATGGTGCAGCTGCACCGATGCCAACAACCAAGCGTACAGTCGCTTTGGGTCGTGCAGTCGGTCAGTTCATTAAATCATTGAACTTAGAGAATGAACGTGTACTTGTTTTGGGTACAGGTGGTTTGTCTCATGATCCACCAACACCGCAAATGGGTTCAGTTCCACCAGAAGTGGAAGAGTTCCTGATTGCAGGTCGTAACCCAACTGAAGAGGCACGTAATACACGTCAAGGCAAAATCATTGCTGTCGGTCAAAAGCTCGCAGCGGGTGATACTTCTGTCGCAGTGCCTTTAAACCCAGAATGGGATCGTGCATTGCTTGATACTTTTGCCAAAGCTGACTTTGCGGCTATTGAAGCAATGACTGAAGCTGAAATTCGTGTTGAAGGTGGTCGTGGCGGTCAAGAAGTTCGTTCTTGGATGGCTGCCTTTGCTGCATTACATGAAGTGGGCGAATATGACATGACTACACATTGCTACGAAGATATTAGTGAGTGGATTGCGGGCTTCGGCATCGTATCTGCAGAATTGAAATAAGGAATATACCCATGAGCCAAAATGGTATCGAAACCATCGTTATTGTTGGAGCTGGTCAAGCTGGTGCTAGCGCCATTTTAGAACTCCGTGCGAACAAGTATGAAGGCAAAATCATTTTGGTGGGTGATGAAACACATCTTCCTTATGAACGTCCGCCTTTGTCTAAAGACGTAATTCTAAAACCTGAAGAGACCAAAATCGAAATTCTGTCAGAAGAAAAATTGGCAGAACTCGGTGTTGAACATATTCGTGGCAATGGCGCTGTGAAAATCCATAGCGATGCAAAAACAGTTGAACTGAAAAATGGCGAAATTGTTGCATTTGACAAGTTGCTTCTAGCAACCGGTGGTGCAGCACGCCGTTTACCGAATTTCGATGCTTTGGGTAAACACGTTTATACCTTACGTAACCTTGAAGATTCACAAGCATTGGTGCCTGTATTACAAGCGGGTCGCCGTATTGTATTGATCGGCGGTGGTGTGATTGGTCTTGAGCTTGCTTCTTCAGCACGTTCTAAAGACTGTATCGTGACCGTGATTGAAATGGGTCCAATGGTGATGGGGCGTTCATCTCCACGCGTATTGAGCGAATTCTTATTGGCTCAACAACGTCTTGCAGGTGTAGATGTTCGTCTTTCGACTTCTATTGCTGACTGTAAGCTTGATGGCGAAGAAGTGGTGATCACGCTTGAAGGCGGTGAAGAACTTCGTGCCGATGCAGTGATCTATGGTATTGGCATTGTACCAAATGCTCAACTTGCGGTTGATGCAGGTTTAGACGTTGATTTTGCCATTAAAGTGAATGATAACTGCCAAACTTCGCATCCAGATATTTATGCAGCGGGTGACGTTGCGACTCAGCTTCGTGACTGTGGTAACCACCGTCGTGTCGAAACTTGGGAAAATGCGAACTTGCAAGCAGGTATCTTTGCTCGTCATGTAATGGGTGTTGAACATCCAACCCCAAATCCAGCGTGGTTCTGGACAGATCAGTTAAATATCAACTATCAATTTGTAGGTGATATGGCTGCAAGCGAATGGATTGCACGTGGCGAAGTTAATCCTGAATTAGCTGCAGAATCATCATTTGTTTTATTTGGTGTTACTGACGGTGTAATCGTGGGTGGTATTACTGTAAATGCTGCAAAAGAGATGCGTCATTTGAAAAAATTGATTAGCAAGAATGCGGCGTTTGAAGCGGATAAATATTTAGATTTAAGCCAAGATTTACGTAAACTTGTAAAGTAAGCTGAATGTCTAAGAGGAGCAGACTTACGGTAACGTAGGTCTGTTTTTTTATGTCTTTAGTTTTAGCGTCGCACTTATAAAGCTATTTTGTAGTCCATGTATATAGTTTTAGCTTATGTAGATCTATTCAACGGTTTTAATCCTCCCCAGTCCTCCTTTTTCAAAGGAGGGAGTAGTCTTTGTGAAGAATGGATTTCGTTTGGATGATTCCCCCTCTTTTTTAAAGAGGGGCTAGGGGAGATTATTGATCGTTTGAGGAGAAGTCCATATACCCCAAACGATCGGTGGCATTCATACCGCCTCCAATTTAGTTGATAAAGTGGAGAGTAATAATTGGTCTTAAACTTTATTAGTTACTGGTCTTACGAGTAGTTCCAGATCTGAATAGTGGGTTTCAGGTTAAGTCGTTAGAACAATCAAATTTGAGAATGAAATGAAATCTTCACTGCCGCTGACGGCAAGTATATATGCTCTTTTGGTACTGATTTGGGCGACGACGCCGCTCGCGATTGTGTGGAGTGTACAGGAAATACATCCGATGTGGGTGTTGATTATCCGTTACTTCGGTGCATCTATTATTGCGCTGTTTCTGTTGAAATTGATGCGTGATCCTTTGCCGTTTGATGAAACCTCATTAAAAAGTTATGTGGCAGGGAGTTTGAATTTGATTGGCGCACAGTTGTTTATTTATCTCGCAGCCAATTATCTCACCTCTGGTTTAATGGCACTGATTTTTGGTTTTTCACCCTTAATTGCCGGTTTGATTGGGCATGTAATTTTAAAAACACATAAATTGGTCGCTTTGCAGTGGTTGGGCATGGCGGTTGCAGTGGGTGGTCTAACTTTTGTCTTTGCAGATTCTGCTGATAGCAAAGTCAATCCAATTGGCGTTGTACTGATGCTAATCAGCATGGTGTCGTATATTAGTTCGATTTTTTGGGTGAAGCAGATTAACGCACCGTTAAAGCCGATGTCACAGGCAACCGGTTCCCTGATTGTTTCTGCTTTAGGATCGATGCTCATTATTCCTTTTATCTGGCAGCATTTTCCAACCGAATTGCCAAGTGGCCGTGCCATGATAGGTTTTGTCTTTACCATGATCATGTCATCCATTGTGGCAATGCTGTGTTACTTCTGGCTTATAAGACGTTTAGCCGCATCAACGGTGTCACTCAGTAATGTGATGACACCTGTCATAGCATTGGTTTTGGGAGCTACGTTGAACAGTGAACATATTAGCTCCAATGCCTTTGTTGGAATCGTGGTCGTGATGTTTGGTATTGTGATGTACTTTTGGAAAGAGTGGCGCGAGCAATATTTTAATAAAGTACGTTGAACCGTGTACATCTACAGAATTATAAGGAAGCTGCGGCTTCCTTTTTTTTCTATCCCTTTGCGCTAAAGAGCGTGTTTCACATGGAACATGATGGCATTGTCGAAACAATCGACAGTTGGTGTAAAAACAACAAAATAACAAACAACAGCTACAGTCAGTTTGAGTACTATGGAATGAGCTATAAAATCAAATAGATCTGTTTGATAAAAATAAATTTAGGACAATTTTAAATGTCTGAATCTAACAAAATCGTGGTATATGCAGCGCTCTTCGGCAATTTAGCGATTGCACTAGTGAAGTTTGTCGCTGCCTATATCACGAATAGTTCGGCCATGTTGAGTGAAGCTATTCACTCTGTGGTTGATACTTTAAATGAAATCTTACTGCTCTACGGTATGAAAAAATCGCAGCAGCCAGCAAATGCACGCCATCCGTTTGGCTATGGGAGAGAGCTGTATTTTTGGGCTTTTATTGTGGCGTTGATGGTCTTTGCTTTGGGTGCGATCGTGTCGATTTATCAAGGGATTAGTCATATTTATCACCCCGAAGAAATGCAAAATCCGATGATTAACTATATCGTATTAGGTATTGCGATTTTGTGTGAAGGGACGTCTTGGTTTGTGGCATTGAAAGCATTTCGTAAAATCAAAGGGAAACAGGGCTATTTTGAAGCATTTCGACGGAGTAAAGATCCGACGACCTTTACCGTGTTATTTGAAGATTCAGCAGCGCTGATTGGTCTGTTTATTGCCCTGATCGGTATCTATTTATCACACGCGCTGAATATGCCAATGCTTGATGGTCTGGCATCAATTCTAATTGGGGTTGTACTCGCTATTTCAGCAATTTTACTTGCACGTGAGACTAAAGGATTGCTCATGGGAGAAACTGCTGACCCACAATTGAGGCATAATGTCTTGATGGTTGCAGAGCAAGATCCAGCAGTGCATTCTGCCAATGGGGTGTTAACAGAGCAGATGGGTGCACATCAAGTTTTGGCATCTTTGAGTCTTGAATTTAAAGATAATTTAACGTCAGATGATATAGAAGCTTGTGTCAACAGAATTGAAGCACAAATTAAACAGCTTCATCCTGAAATTGTGGCACTCTTTGTCAAGCCTCAATCTCGGAAGGTTTGGCTTGAGCGCATGAAAGGTCGTCTTGATCAATAGGTCTGCGAGGTTAAATACTTTGCAAGGTTTGTCAGCATAGTGAATGAATTTTAAATACACATGAATCAAAAAACTCAATCAGCACAGTTTCAAATCAGTACTAAAAGCTGTATGAAACATACGTGGACGAAGCCTGTATTTGATTATCTGGCAACTGACCATTTTAATGGGGAAAAATTCTTTAATACCCTTCGAAATCCAGATGCGTTTACGCGTAAAGATATGCTGAAATGGATCATGACGCGTAAAAGCGATACATGGAAAGTAGATCGTGAGCAAGAATACCAACAGTTTTTTGCTTCTTCGCGTAGCATTCCGCACAATCGGCCATTGGCTAAAATGGATGATTGGTTGGTTTGGTTTGTCGGACATGCGACGGTTTTGATTCAAATTGGGCCATATAATTTTTTGACCGATCCTGTATGGGCGGAGTATGCAGGCCCACGTCAAGGGACTGGACCACGACGTGCTTGTCCTGCAGGAATTGCCTTAGAAGAATTACCTACAATTCATGGGGTTTTACTGAGCCATAATCATTATGATCATATGGATTTAGCAACCTTGAATTGGTTACATGAACAATTTGCTATGCCGATTTATACTGGTTTAGGCAATGCTTATTATTTACCCACACATTTCAATGTCATTGAACTTGATTGGTGGCAATCGGAAATGTTTGAAGATTTGCGTATCGTTTATACGCCTGCACAGCATGGTTCAGGTCGTGGTTGGCGAGATCAAAATCATGCCTTATGGGGAGGTTTTTCCATCGTGCATAGTACAGGACATTTCTTCTTTGCTGGAGATACGGGCTATGCCGCACATTTCAAACAAATCCATACACGCTTAGGTGCACCCCGAGTAGCGTTATTACCGATTGGAGCTTATGAGCCACGTCGTTTAATGAAATATTTGCACATGAATCCCGAAGAAGCTTTTCAGGCGCATAAAGATTTACAGTCAAAATGTTCATTGGCAATGCATTATCGGACTTTTCAGTTGACTGATGAAGCTAGAGACCAACCTGAACATGACTTACATCATGCAATGCGAAAAACATCAAAGTTAATGAATCCATTTTTAACCATGCATGAAGGCAAAAAATTGATTGTTTAAGGATTAATAGAAGGTAATTGGAATATTTAATGCCAAGAAAAAACCACCTTAAAAGGTGGTTTTTTTATTCAAAGATAAAACTTAAAGCAAGCCTGGATTACCTTGAGCTGGATCAGTTGCACGAGCAGCTTGCGCATCCGCTACAGTTAAGCCTAATGCTTTTGCAACACCTTCACCATAAGCTGGATCACATGCGTAACAGTTACGGATATGACGATATTTGATGAAGTCGAGTGCATCGCCCATTGCGCCAGCAGTGTTATTAAACAATGCTTGTTTTTGTTCATCATTCATTAAGTTGAATAATGCACGTGGTTGACTGAAATAGTCGCTGTCATCTTCGCGGTAATCCCACAAGTCAGCATCACCAGTAATTTTCAATGGTGGTTCTTTGTATTGTGGTTGCTCTTGCCATTGGCTGAAGCTGTTTGGTTCATAATGCGGTGTTGCACCATAGTTACCATCCATACGGCCTTGACCATCACGACGGTTGGAATGAACAGGGCAACGTGGTGCATTTACAGGAATTTGGTAATGGTTTACACCCACGCGATAACGTGCAGCATCAGCATAGTTGAATAAACGCGCTTGCAGCATACGGTCAGGTGAGAAGCTAATGCCCGGCACCAAGTTACTTGGTGCAAAAGCGGCTTGTTCAACATCTTGGAAATAGTTTTCAGGGTTACGGTTGAGTTCGAATTCACCCACTTCAATCAACGGATAGTCGCCTTTAGGCCATACTTTGGTTAAATCAAATGGGTGATAAGGTACTTTTTCTGCATCAAGTTCAGGCATGATTTGAACGTACATTTTCCATTTTGGAAAATCGCCGCGTTCAATTGCATTGAACAGATCGGTTTGTGAGCTTTCACGGTCTTTGGCAATAATCGCTTCAGCTTCAGCATCGGTTAAGTTTTTAATGCCTTGTTGAGTGCGCATGTGGAATTTAACCCAGAAGCGTTCATTATTGGCATTAATAAAACTGAAAGTATGGCTACCAAAACCATGCATATGACGGTAACCATCTGGAATACCGCGGTCAGACATCACAATAGTAACTTGGTGTAGAGCTTCAGGAAGTAAAGTCCAGAAATCCCAGTTATTAGTTGCACTACGCTTATTGGTTTTAGGATCGCGTTTTACTGCTTTATTTAAGTCAGGGAATTTACGAGCATCACGTAGGAAGAAGACAGGGGTGTTATTACCAACTAAATCCCAGTTACCTTCTTCAGTATAGAATTTAAGGGCAAAACCACGAATATCGCGTTCTGCATCTGCAGCACCACGCTCACCCGCTACGGTAGAGAAACGAGCAAAAAGTTCAGTTTTTTTACCAACTTCTGAGAAAATTTTAGCGCGGGTATATTGGGTAATATCGTTAGTCACGGTAAACGTACCGAAAGCACCAGAACCTTTGGCATGCATACGACGCTCTGGAATTACTTCACGAACGAAATTACCGAGTTTTTCATTAAGCCATAGGTCTTGGGCAAGCAAAGGACCACGTGCACCTGCCGTCATACTGTTCTGATTATCTACAACAGGAGCACCAGCATCAGTTGTTAGGTGGGTGACAGGACATTTTTTAACGTCGTCGCTCATTGAGTATCTCCATTATTATAATCATGTATTAAAGTTGGGAGTTATAACCTTTCAATTGATAACACGCTCAACAGCACATGACATTAACCGTTTTGTTAATTCATTTTAAAGTGACAATGTGACAACAGTTTTTCTCTCATTCTAAAATTTTTCAAGCAGCAATCAATCGAAGAGAAGTCATAAAACTGTAGCCGTTAAAAGCTTAAAAATCTTTATATACTTATTGACTCTAAAGCTTTCTGTGGCTTTTGACAAATGGAAAAATAGTTTTGAATAAATGGTTAATTCGATTGATTAAGTTATTGAATTTATATTATTTATTTATATATTTTGTTTTAATATTTTATCCATGAATTAAACTCAAATATAAAGCTATGATAGGTAAAACAGGACGAAATATCTAAATCCATATTTTTATTATGGATTTTGGCCTTAATATAGGTTTTTTTGCTGATTCTAGTTAATGAAAGACATTTTTATGTTGTTAATATTGCAGAGCTTTTCAACATTAAAGACATTATTTAATACTTAAAATAAGCTAAAAATACAGCTGAAGAAATATTGGCAAGTGGTCTAAGTTGTTTTAGAAAATTGTAAATAAATTCTTTATGGGGTGATGGTTGGCACACCTATCTTTATTGTTGTCAGGTCAGGTGTTGTCACTCCAGCTTGAATCGATTCCTACATCATATCAACATACTAGGCAACCTTACGTGATCGCATATCGTAGTTGAGGGGGTTAATGACGAACCCATTTTGACCTCGGGATATATTTTACGCCCAAAAGGATAAGCACTTAAACAAGACTGGACCGTATTGGCATGAGCACATGGCACGACTGTGTGGCTGATACAAGTGCTCCTTCAAGTGATTATACAATGGGCCTGTATATAGTTTGCAACTAGTCATAGATGGTGCAATCGACAGTTGTTTGAGGCATGGCTATGTAGTGGTTGCAACAGATTATAAGGACTGGGTAAGCCAAAACTGCACCCTCATATGAATGTAGTCAGTTAAGTTTATAATTTGGTGCATTCTGTGCGTGCATTGCATTCTTGGAAGCCGAGGCAATTTAGTAAAGACTGGATGCTGATGGGGCGTAGTCAAGGTGGTGCAGCTGTGATTGCGGTTGCAGATCAGGGACAAAAAGATGCGCTTGAATTGAATCTTAAAGCTGCAATACCCTTGGCACCGGGTGGTTATCAATATGAATGTATTGCTGAATACGTAGAAACCAATCCAAATCCAGATACCAACGTAGCGGCATTTTTCCCCAGCGTGTTGTAGGGAGCAGCCGCAGCAGATCGATCAATGTAGATCAACAGGTAAGTCCAGATATGCAGTCTTTACTAAATCAGGCCCGTAAACGTTGTTTATCAGAACTAAAAAATTAGTTAAAACAAGCACCTCAGCCAATCTTTTAAAAAATTCAGACTTAAGGCCATCCCTAAGCTATTTAAAACGGTAGTCGATTGAATATATGACCCTAACCGTAACACTGATGTTTGTTTAAGGCGCCGCAGACCATTTGTAGATCACCTTGGTACTCAAAGTTATTACCAGAAAGTGTGCAAATAAAAAATTGCCAGTAGTTATCAGGCGATCCCAAATGGCTATCCTCGGGGTGCATTAGGCCATAGTCCAAAATATACGGCTGAATTTTTAAAGAGCTTACAACTGGCCAGCATTGCAAAGGCGTATAAATGAGATAAGTAAGCTGGCAATAAAAGCTTAACTTCTAAAGCACTTTTATTGAAGGATGAACCAAGTGATGAATGATTTTCTTCTACCGTAAAAATGAATTTCCTAAATATCTAAAATAACTGGTTTAAGAGCCGGTTTTTTTGTAAATAACATGACTTTATTTTATTCACCGATGCATTTGAAACGTCATTAGACTTGTCCGCGAAGTCTAATCGCGCAACATATGAATTATATCTCGCTTTAATTCATCCCATTCAGTAAAGTTGGGTACGATCAACAAGCTTTGCGACACAAAGCCATAACACACTCTTTGTATATTTAAAGCCATTGGCTTGAGCTTTTCCTCGTTATTTATAAAAGGCTTAAGCATGTGTTGCCACATTTGCACCATCATGACATAACTTTTACGGTAACTTTCAATATCTGAAATCCGCCGTTCCAATAAAAACACCTGGGACCATAAAAACTGCTGCGCTTGAATTTGCTCAATTTGAAAGTGGATGATTTGCTGTAAATACTCTTGAAAATCCAAATCTGTGGATAACTTGATCAGCGATTGTGCATAAGTTTTCATCTGTTCGGCATTGTGTTTCACATGCAAATGAATGGTTAGCGCAATCAAATCTTCCTTCTTAGAAAAATATTCATAAAATGTCCCTAAGCCAACGCCTGCAAGGTCGGTAATTTCACGAATGGTAATTTTGTCGGCAGGGCGCTCATGCAAAAGCCGAACAAAACTTTCCTGTAAGGCTTCTTGGGTGAGCTTTGCACGTGATTGACGCGGCTTACGCCGTATCTGAATGGCTGAATTCTTCATATTGTTAAGCGCTGAAAACCGAACGTCTATGCTTTAAATTTTCTCTATACTGAAATGAAAAGCCAACAAGAACAAGTGGAAAATATAAACGATGAATACATTAGAACAGCCATGGATGACGCATCAAATCAGCAACCAATTTGATGAACTAGAAAACTACAATCTATTTTCAAGCGATACGGTTTTACATGAAATCTTAAAACGCTGCAGCAGCCATGATCAGCCGACTTTATGCGAAATGGGCAAAGTGGCAGGTTCGAGTGAATACTTTCAGCATGGGGCTTTAGCCAACAAACATACCCCAATTTTACATGCCTTCGATGCGCGAGGTCGCCGTACTGACTTTATCGAGTTTCATCCTTCATGGCATAAATGGATGGGACTCAACCGCCAGTTTGATACCCATGCACATCCATTTAATCAGCCAAATTCCAAGGCAAAATGGGTGGAATGGGCAGCACGTTTTTATTTAGCAGGTCAGGTCGAGTGCGGCAATTTATGTCCAAATTCAATGACGCTCGGCAGTATTCCACTCATTCAGCGCGAACCTGAACTGTGGGCCAAAATTGGCGAGAAACTACTATCGACTGAATATGATGAACGCGATGTACCGATTGCGCAGAAAAAGTCGATTTGGCTCGGTATGGGCATGACCGAAAAGCAGGGCGGTTCAGATGTACGTGCTAATGAAACTATAGCTGTGCCTGTGGCAGAAACAGGACGAGGCAAAGCTTATTTACTCACGGGGCATAAATGGTTTTTCTCTGCACCGATGTGTGATGCGCATTTGGTGGTGGCAAAAACCGAACAAGATGGCTTGGCTTGTTTCTTTGTGCCGCGTTGGTTGGAAGATGGCACCAAGAATAATATTCAGGTGCAACGCCTAAAAGAAAAAGTCGGTAACCGCAGTAATTCAAGCTCGGAAGTCGAATTCAAAAATGCGTGGGGCATTATGATTGGTGAGGCAGGGCGTGGCATTCCAACCATTATTGAAATGGCGAATTATACCCGTCTGACCTGTTCGGTCGGTTCGAGCGCCATGCTGCGTCAAGCTTTGGTGCAATGCATTGTCTATACCCGTCAGCGTCAGGCTTTTGGTAAACATTTGATTGAACAACCCTTAATGCGTGCAGTTTTGGCAGATTTGGCTTTAGAGAGTGAAGCAGCGACGCAGCTCAGTTTCCATTTGGCGCAGTGCTATGAATCAGATGATGCCTTGTCTGTGGCATGGAAACGCATTATGACCCCAGCAGCTAAGTTTTGGATTTGTAAACGTGCAGTCGAACTAACTGGTGAGATGATGGAAGTTTTTGGCGGCAATGGCTATGTTGATAACGGCATCATGGCGCGCATTTTTAAAGAAGCACCTGTGAATACCATTTGGGAAGGTTCAGGCAATGTTATGTGCCTAGATGTGCTGCGCGCGATTGGGCGTGATCCTGAATCTATTGAGGTGCTGTTTAAAGATTTGGCCAGTACAGCAAGTACAGATGAAAGCTTGCAAACCGAGTTACAAGACTTGTTTAAATCATTTCATCAATCACCTGAAGATTTACAATTTATGGGGCGTAGCCTAGTCAGTCGTTTAACGGTACTTGCACAAGCGGTGTTATTGAAACGCTATGCGCCTGACTATGTAGCAAATGGTTTTATTCAAAGCCGTTATAGCGCAAAGCATGGTCAAGTGGTAGGGATGCTGGATGCCAAAATGGTCGATGTGGAGCGTTTATTGGAACGGGCTTTCGCAAGTTAAATGCAACGTATTTTCCTCTCCCTTTGGGAGAGGGGGAAAAATGTGGCAAAGCAAAGTTTTTATGGATTTGGGACTAACTACGCTGTATCAAAAAGCCATAGGAAAGTGCTTGAAAAAATCTAAAAATAGACCAATATATGCACTACAGCACGAGGGTGCTGTATAGGCAAAAGGTGAATGCAAATGGCAAAGAAAAAAGTCCTGCCTGAAGTTGAAGTTCGCAACTTCGTGGCAAAACACATGAATGATTTTAACAAAAGCCAAACTTTTGTAGATCGAAAGAAAAATGCGAAACGTGGCTATGACAAGCACAAAAAAGGGAGATACTCAAATGACTATCTCCCTTTTTATTGGTCTGTATTTTTATAATTTAACTGACTATTCGTGTGGCAGATTTCACCATATCACCTAGACCATGAGTCTTAAAGTAATACTCCATTAAGCTTTTCACCATCAGTGGATTATTCATGCTTAAGGCACGATCCAAGAGCTCTTTTGCATCTGGCATCGGCACATGGCAGATGGCTTTACGAACTTTCAGGATATTGCTCGAACTCATCGATAGGGTATTAAAGCCCATTGCCATCAATAAAATAGCGGTGAGTGGATCACCAGCCATTTCCCCACAAATACTAATCGGCTTGTCGTATTTATGACATTCTTGCACCAAACGAGTCAGCGCACGAAGTACGGCTGGGTGTGAGTGTGAATAGACATTGGCAACACGTGGGTTATTACGGTCAACCGCAAGTAAATATTGGGTTAAATCGTTTGATCCCACTGAGAAGAAGTCAACCAATTCAGCAAATTCATCGATCTGTAACAGCACACTCGGCACTTCGACCATGATGCCGATTTTGGGTTTGGTAATTTTCACCTGTTCTTCTTCTTGCACCGCTTGCCAGTCACGATCGAGCAAATACAACGCTTCTTCGACTTCGCTGACACTGGTCACCATCGGCAGTAAAATATGCAAGTTGTTCAGGCCAATACTGGCTTTGAGCATGGCGCGAATTTGGGCTGAAAAAATCTCAGGATGATCGAGGGTAAAGCGAATCCCACGCCAACCCAGTGCAGAGTTTTCTTCTTCAATCGAGAAATAAGGTAGGTCTTTATCTGCACCAATATCGAGGGTACGCATCACCACTGGTTTATTGGCAAAATGACTGAGCTGTTGACGATAAATCGCGCGCTGTTCTTCTTCACCTGGGAAGCGATCACGCAACATAAATGGAATTTCAGAACGGTATAGACCGACACCTTTGGCGCCACGTTGTACACCGCGAACTACATCGATCATCAAGCCGGTATTTACAAACAATCGAACAGCGACGCCATCTGGCGTGATGGCATCTTTTGTTTCGTATTGTTTTAGGTCTTTGGCAATTTGCTCTTCTTCTTTTTGAATCTCTTTATAACGTGTGCGTAAACGACGAGGTGGATTGATGAATACACGACCTTGATGTGCATCGACAATCATTTCGACATCATCGAGGGTGTTAATTGGCAGTTCAGTCACACCGACTACAGTTGGAATGCCGAGGGCACGCGCCACAATCACCATGTGTGAGTTCATGGCACCTTCAGTGGTCACAATCGCTGCGATTTTATCGACTGGGAGTTCAACCAAAGCAGCTGTAGAAATTTCCTCACCAATTAAAATACTTTCATCGGTGATTTCACGGTGACTAGCATCTGCTTCTTGCAAAAAGGCCAAGATACGACGCCCTAGATCTTTTAAGTCTGAAACACGTTCACGGAGATAGTCATCTTCCATTTGTGCAAAGAGCGCAATGTGTTTATCAATGACAATGCGAACAGCACCTTGTGCCCAGTTACCGTCGCGAATTTCACTTTTGATTTCCGCGGGGAGGGCATTGGCATCGAGCATCCGTAAGAACACGCTAAATAATGCCCGTTCTTCAGCCATGAGGGCATCTTGCATTTTTTCATCAAGCGACTGAATTTCTTGGCGAACTGCGTCTATGGCATTGTCGAGTAATTCGAGTTCCTCACTAATGTCATCGGCTTCACGATCAGGGACTGACGCCAAGTCAGCAGGTGGATATAGGATAACTGCCCGACCTAGGGCAATACCGCCTGAACCTGAAATGCCTTGGAAGGTTTTGTACGCTGGCAGATTATTCGGCTTACGAAAGACTTCGATATTGCCGACGGCATGTGCATGGGCAATCACCCCTGAAAGTTGAGCGCATAGGGTTACGAGGAAGGATTCGGCAGCTTCGCTAAAGTCTTGAGGTTCTTTGTTTTGAACCACCAAGACACCCATAACTTTACGGCGATACATTACCGGAACACCGAGGAAGGAATTGTAAATTTCTTCCCCCGTTTCTGGCAGATACATAAAGCGTTCGTGTTTGGGAGCATTGTCTAAGTTGACGATTTCTTCACGTTGTCCAACTAAGCCGACCAAACCTTCACTGGTATGCAAAGAGACATGTCCAACGGCTTCAGGGTTTAAACCCTTAGAAGCCATCAGTAAATAACGATGGTTTCGTTCATCAAGCAAGTAGATTGAGCAGACATCCACATGCATGGCTTCTGCCACTTGATTGACCATTATGTCTAAAGATTCATGCAAACTGGCTGACGCATTAATCTCTTGGACTATGCGTCTTAATGTATCCAGCTGCATGTTCGACATCGTGTCTGCTCCAAAATTTATTCTGCTTTATTTATAACAACACTCATCCTAAAAATCTGCATCCATTCTGCAAATTTTTACGGCTTTTGTGGAAGCTGACTGCAAAGTTCCACCATGGCTTTACGATATACATCGCGTTTAAAATTCACCACTTGTCCTAGTGGGTACCAATAGCTGACCCATTGCCATTGATCAAACTCAGGTGGATCTGACAAATCAAGCTGAATATGCTGTGCTGAAGCTGTCAGTTTCAATAAAAACCACTTTTGCTTTTGACCAATACAAACGGGGGCTGAATCGGTACGTATATACCGATGTGGCAAACGATAGCGCAACCACCCTTGGGTTTGTGCTATCACCTGGACGTGTTCGGGCAGTAAGCCAACTTCTTCTCTCAGCTCACGGTAAAGTGCCTGTTCGGGGGTTTCTCCATGTTGGATACCTCCTTGTGGAAATTGCCAGGCATTGTGACCAATGCGCTTTGCCCATAAAACTTGTCCAATGTCGTTTGCCAAAATGATCCCGACGTTGGGTCGGAAACCTTCTGAATCGATCATTTGGCTACCTAAATATTGTGTAATTTATGACTTTGCTCACGGGGACGTTTATTTCTGTGTCCATCTCGAAAAAGCAAAGTGTAAAAATGTTAAAATTGTTATGATCTTAACGAATTTCTATCGACTAGCGGAGATAGATTTACAATTTTTTTCTTAAATTTCAGCTTTTACGAGTATTTTCATGAAATTGGCACTGTTTGACCTTGATCACACCTTATTAAATACCGACTCAGACCATTCTTGGGGGGAGTTTTTGGTCAATGAAGGCTTGGTTGATCCAATTCGTCATCGTGCCATGAATGACAAATTTTATGATGATTATAAAAAAGGCCAGCTTGACCCGATTGCCTATAACGAATTTGTATTTGAGTTTTTAACCCAACATGATAATGCCTACTTAACTGAGTTACATCAGTTGTTTATGAAAAAAGTTATTCGTGCGCAAATGCGTCCAGAGGGCTATGCTGCCATTCAGCGCCATCAAGATGCAGGGCATCAATTGGTCGGGATCACCGCAACGTCTGATTTTATTACCGCACCGATTTTTCGTGAATTCGGCATTACTGAAATCATTGCGACCAATGCCGAAATTGTGAATGGTAAATATACAGGTAAAGTAATTAATACTCCGTGCTATCAAAAGGGCAAATTAGTCCGTTTGAATCAATGGTTAGAAGGTCGTGATGTTACAGAGTCGTGGGCCTATTCAGATTCAATCAATGATCGATTCTTATTGGAATATGCGGATCATGCAATTGCAGTCAATCCAGATGATCGTTTAGAGGTCCTAGCAAAAGAACAAGGTTGGGACATTCAAGACTGGTCAATTCAAGCCTAAAGATGAATAGGAAAAAAAGCATCTTGAGATGCTTTTTTATTTGATGTTCTTTTGATTAACCCTCGACTCACTTATTTGAACTATCGCTCCGTATGCAGACAGAAGCTTCTTTTAAACATTTAATTCAAATCTTTATTGGGCCACGTGCTCAATCTTATTTAAATTTCATTGAACAACAAGTTGGACAGAACAATGGTCTGAGTTGGGCAGGGCTAATTTTTGGACCCTATTGGTTACTCTATCGAAAGATGTACCGCTATTTCTTCTTATTCTTTGCGGTTGGTTTTTTGATTAGCATGTTGGCACTCATCATCGGTGTGCCTGAACAAGTCTTGATGGGGCTGTCATTGATTCCTAACCTCATACTCGCAGGGATCGGAAAGCGGCTTTATAGCGATTTTGCTGTGCAAAAGACCAAAGCCTATATGCAGCAGCCGAAATATAGTGAACAGGTGTTTGCTGAAGAAGGAGGAGTGAACTGGGGGCTGCCTTTATTGTTGGTATTTATTCAATCTGTCGTGATGATTATGCTCAGTTTGCCTTTTATTCAATTTTCACCGCTATAGAATTCTGTAATTGAGTGCGTGTTCGTTCCGTGTTATATCCTTAAAACAGAATAATTTTGTATCCATAAACAATAAGTTTTAACAAGGAGAATGACAATGAGTGTACGTCCACGCATGACTCATCTATTTGAACAACTGGGTTTAGATTCGAGTGAAGACGCGATTGCTTTATTTATCGTGACGCATCAACTCAGTGCCCAAACTAAAATTACCGAAGCAGATTATTGGACAGATGCTCAGCGCCAGTTCTTGGCCGAAAAAATTAAGTCAGATGGTGAGTGGGCGATTATTGTCGATCAATTGAATGAATCATTACATGAAGATTCATTGACGAAATAAAACCGACAGGTCTTCCTTGGTTTTTTTAATGGGATCGGCTGAAATAGGCGATCCCATTTTTAATGCAAAAGAAATTTAAGCGACCATTCAACATATAGAAAATTATTCGCTTTTTCTAAATGCTTAAACAGATGAATATAAAAAGCCACCATAGCGGTGGCTTGATTAATAATTGAATTTTGTAGGCAAAAAAATGAATTAGATGTGTTTCATCAATTCAACCAGCTTTTGTGCAGCAAGTGACTGAGTACGGCCTGGGTGCCATACCATCCCCAGTTGACGATTCATGTTTGAAGGTAAATTCAATTGTTTTAAATCTTGGTTCAATAAGGTTTTAGGAAGGACTGACCAACCGAGACCAATTGAAACCAACATGCGAATCGACTCAAGTGAGTTATTGCTCATGGTGACTTTCGGCTTGAGTCCATACTTTTCAAACTCAGCTAAGGTAATTTGACTGGTATAGGTTTGCGCTGCAGGTAACAGACTCGGGTATTGGATCAAATCTTCTAAGGTTAAATGTTCAACTTGCGCCAAAGGATGGAAAGGCGCAACCACGAATACCAGCGGATCATTCCATGTCGTGATGTATTTTAAACGGCTGTCACCTTGTGGTGGTAAAGTCAAAAATGCCAACTCTAAGTCGCCAGCTAAAACTTGCTCATGGGCTTGTTCAGAATCAACAAAGTGTACATCTAAGGTCACTTCAGGAAACTGTTGTACATATTGACGCAAATGAGCCGGTAAATGGTGTAAGCCGATATGATGGCTGGTACCAATTTTCAGTTTACCTTGAACCTGACCTTGCTCATGGCTGAGCGTATGGTGAATATCGCCCAACTCATTCAGCCAGCTTTTCACTTTTGGCAAGAGAGAGTTTGCTGCATGCGTCGCTTGAACACCACGACCCGCTGATTCAAAAAGTTTGACACCGAAGTATTCTTCTAAACTGTGAATACGCTTGGTCACAGCAGGTTGCGTAATGAAGAGCTGATCTGCTGCCAAGGAGATCGAACCAGTTTCCATAACTTTTACAAAGGCTTCAAAGGCTGCGAGATTCATCTTCATTCCTATAAAGAATTTTTATGCGTAGTCTCATTGTTATAATATTTTAAGAATAAATCAAAGGAAAAGTTGTATCTTTTGATTTAAAACTAGGCGTTCAAGCCATACTACGCGTTAAATCTGAGGGGATTTTCCGAGTTCTATAGCGTTATTCGAGTGCTTGATTGTTGCATGATTCGAGACTGAGCTGTGACGTTTTCAGCTCAAATGCGCTGTTACAAAGTTGTTTTTTAAACAGAAACCACGGTTATGCATAATATAAAAAATATAGGGCTGAAAAGTATTTTTAACCGTTTGAATTAAAGAGGAGAGATGGCTTTTCTTTTTAACTCAGCTTTAAACTAGAACAAAAAATGAGTTCAAGTTTTGATGGCTTGGAGAACATAGTTTTCAGTGAATAATTATAGCAACAGGTACAGTCAGGGCGGCATCGATTAGCGATGTTGTAGCTCACAGGGAGAAGGCGATGGATATTAAACACATTAAAAATTTATTGGATATTTTTGAAGGGACAGTCGAAAAGCGCTGTGCGATATATGAAATCGCAGATGATGAAGACGACGAAAACCGTGCAGCTGCCGAGTGTAATGCGGCAAAAAACAAACTGATTCTTGCGATAGAACAATTGATCGAGGCGCATGATCAGCTGGTCTTACAACAAAAACCCAAGCTTTGATGATCTGTCTACAATTGAATCTATAGGATGAAATGAATAGAAAGTTAAAGTGGATAGAGTAAAAGAACGTTTTAAGGTCATTAAAAAAACCACCGTGATGGTGGTTTTTTTACAAGGAGCAGGATTGGATTAAGCGGGGATATTTTCCTCTACGGCTTTATCTTTCTTTTCCCAGACTTTTTCGTGGAAGAAAAAGGCAACCGCTTGAACAGTTGGTTCAAGTAAACTTAAGGTAATAGCCATTGCAATACTGCCTGTCACGTAATAACCAACCAACATCGCAACCGTGATATGCATAATGTAATAGCTCAAGGTTTTTTTAACATGCGCTGATTATTTTCGACGAACTTGTTAATGTGTGCCATGAAAATGCTCCTTGTTAAATTGATAAATCTTGGCAATGAGTTAATGATAATGATTCTTATTTGTAATGTAAAAGAGAAAATTCAATTTATGATCATTGAATTTTTAAATTACTGTTTAAAAATGGCAGAAAGTGAACAAAAAGTCGGAGAAAATTCTAAAGTCTCATCTGCTGAAAGTATTGAAGTGAGCGTGTTTTAAACGCATTAATGGTCTTTAAAATGCAGCGGAAATCAGCAGTTAAATATCATTCCTATAAGTTTTTAAACTAATAAAAATGATAAATTAGATTTATGTGAATACGTGGTTATAATCGATTTAACGAAAGAATTTACCCAGTCCAGTGGAGCAAATCGACATGGCAGGCGAAACCCAAAAAGCGGAAACCCAAACAAAAAAAACCTTGTATGACAAATTGTGGGATGACCATCTAGTAAAACAACGAGATGATGGCTCTTCATTATTGTATATCGACCGTCATTTATTGCATGAAGTGACTTCTCCACAAGCCTTTGAAGGGCTACAACTTGCAGGTCGTAAACCTTGGCGTTTAAGTGCAAACGTGGCAACTCCTGACCATAACGTACCAACGTCTACGAAAGAGCGTTCTGAAGGGATTGCGGGGATCGAAGATGATACTTCACGTATCCAAGTGCAAACTTTAGATGACAACTGTAAAACTTTTGATGTGGCCCAATTTGACATCAACGATGTACGCCAAGGGATTGCGCATGTGGTTGGGCCAGAACAAGGTTTAACCTTGCCAGGTATGACCGTGGTGTGTGGTGACTCACATACTGCAACGCATGGTGCTTTTGGTTGCTTGGCTCATGGTATTGGCACATCTGAAGTTGAACACGTGTTGGCGACTCAATGCTTAGTTCAAAAGAAAATGAAGAACATGTTGGTGCGTGTTGACGGTCACTTGGGTCAAGGCGTTACTCCTAAAGACGTGGTTTTAGCAATTATCGGTAAAATCGGTACGGCAGGTGGTACAGGTCACGCAATTGAGTTTGGTGGTCAAGTATTCCGTGATATGTCGATTGAAGGTCGTATGACGGTGTGTAACATGGCGATCGAAGGTGGCGCGCGCGTGGGTATGGTGGCTGTCGATGACAAAACCATTGCCTATGTAAAAGACCGTCCATATGCACCGAAGGGCGAACAGTGGGATGCTGCAGTAGAATATTGGAAGACTTTAGTGTCTGATGAAGGCGCGCATTTTGATACTGTTGTGGTGTTGCAAGGTGAAGAGATTGAGCCACAAGTGTCTTGGGGGACTTCTCCTGAGATGGTGATTCCTGTATCTCAAGCAGTGCCTACTTTAGAACAAGCTAAAGATGACGTACAGCGTAATGACTGGACACGTGCATACAATTACATGGGCTTAGAAGCAGGTCAGGCATTGGCTGATATTCAATTAGACCGTGTATTTATTGGTTCATGTACCAACTCACGCATCGAAGATATTCGTGCAGCGGCTGAAGTGGCCAAAGGCAAAAAAGTGGCGGCATCGATTAAGCAAGCCATGGTGGTGCCGGGTTCAGGTTTAGTCAAAGCACAAGCAGAAGCAGAAGGCTTAGATAAAATCTTAATTGAAGCAGGCTTTGAATGGCGTGAGCCGGGTTGCTCAATGTGTTTGGCAATGAATGCCGACAAATTGCAACCAGGTGAGCACTGTGCATCGACGTCTAACCGTAATTTTGAAGGTCGTCAAGGCAATGGCGGTCGTACACACTTGGTGAGTCCAGCAATGGCAGCAGCTGCGGCAATTGCAGGTCACTTTGTGGATGTGCGTACATTCTAGTTTAAGCCCTCATCCCAACCTTCTCCCTGAGGGAGAAGGAGTTCCCTCTCCTTTTAGGAGAGGGTTAGGGAGAGGTCACGGATTCAGTGAGAAATAAACATGAAAAAATATACCGTTGAACAAGGTATCGTTGCACCATTAGACCGTGCCAATGTGGATACAGATTTAATTATTCCAAAACAGTTTTTGAAATCTATTAAGCGTACAGGCTTTGGTGCCAACTTATTTGATGAGTTGCGCTATTTGGATGAAGGCTATTTAGGTCAAGACATTTCAAAACGTCCAATTAACCCAGATTTCGAATTGAATAAACCGCGTTATCAAGGTGCGTCGATTTTGATCTCTCGTGCAAACTTTGGTTGTGGTTCGAGCCGTGAGCATGCGCCTTGGGCATTAGAAGAATATGGTTTCCGTACCGTCATTGCACCAAGCTATGCGGACATTTTCTTTAATAACAGTTTTAAAAATGGCATGTTGCCAGTGATCTTGTCTGAAGAGATCGTCGATCAGTTGTTTAAAGAATGTGCTGCATCTGAAGGCTATCAATTAACCATTGATTTGGCTGCGCAAGAAGTGCGTACACCGAGTGGTGAAGCATTTAAATTTGAAGTCGATCCATTCCGTAAACACTGCTTATTGAATGGCTTGGATGATATCGGTTTAACTTTACAAGCAGCCGATGATATCCGTGCTTATGAAGAAAAAACCAAAGCATCTCGCCCTTGGGTATTTGCAGAAATTAAAGCTTAAGTCAGTGTCACTGTAGAACTTCTTAGTAGTCAGTCGGCTTAAGTCTTGTTAATATCAGGCGAAACAAAATTTATACGTTAGCCAGAATTTATCAGGTTGGGTTCGAAAAATGAAAAAGTTCTTCGGTCAGCTGGTTGTAACGGGAGCGCTGTTTGCAACGCTCTCTGCCTGTCAAAGCTTTGACACGGCACGCATTAAAAATGTGAAAGAAACTGAAAGTACAAACAATAATGCTTTGATTTACTGTGCAGGTACAGCGCACTGTGAATTTGAGCGTTTTGATCAAATACAGGTGGTTGATCCAAATAATCAACGTGTACAACGTGCTGCGATTAAAGCAGGCATTGTACGGTTGAATGGTCGTTCATTGTCTGAACCTAATCCTTTGTATTTGTCTGTACCTACAGGTCAGCATGAAATCGTGATTCGCTATTATCCAATTTCTCAGGAAAAAGCAGAGCGCTTGCATGTCATTCATAACTTTAGGTCCAAACACGAGTACACCTTTAAAATGTACCGTGAGCGTTCAAAAAACAGAGGCAGTTTACTGGATAAATCTGCGCCTGATCCGCTCTGTGTAGACTTAAAGCAAGGTGCAAAAACGATTCGACGTTTCTGCCGACCGTACAATGTCCTCACAGGACTTGGTGAGTTTGTAGAAAAGAAACTTTAAATCTGACTGGTAATCAAGCCAGCGTATAAATGGAAAGACTCATGTCAAAACATATTTTGATTTTACCAGGTGATGGTATTGGTCCTGAAATCGTGAAAGCGGCTGAACAAGTGCTGACACGTGTAAACGAGAAATTCAACTTAGGTTTGACTTGGGAACAAGGTCTTTTAGGTGGTGCAGCGATCGATGCGCACGGTTCACCTTATCCAGATGTAACAGCAGCACAAGCGAAGACTGCTGATGCGATTTTATTGGGTGCAGTGGGTGGTCCTAAGTGGGATACCATTGAGCGTTCAATTCGTCCAGAACGTGGCCTATTAAAAATTCGTTCAGAATTAAATTTATTTGCCAATTTACGTCCAGCAATTCTTTATCCGCAGCTTGCAGATGCGTCGAGCTTAAAACCTGAAATCGTAGCAGGTTTGGATATTTTGATCGTACGTGAGTTAACTGGCGGGATCTATTTCGGTCAACCACGTGGTATTCGTGAACTCGAAAACGGCGAAAAACAAGGTTTCAATACTGACGTATATGCTGAATCTGAAATCAAGCGTATTGCCAAAGTTGCTTTTGAAATGGCGAACTTACGTGGTGGTAAGGTATGTTCAGTGGATAAAGCCAACGTACTAGAAGTGACTGAGCTTTGGAAACAAACTGTAACTGCGTTAAAAGAAGAGCAGTATCCTGAAATTAACTTGTCTCATATGTATGTTGACAATGCTGCCATGCAATTGGTCCGTGCGCCAAAACAGTTTGATGTAATCGTGACAGGTAACTTGTTCGGCGATATCTTGTCTGATGAAGCGGCGATGTTAACCGGTTCTATCGGCATGTTGCCATCGGCTTCTTTAGATGAGAATGGTAAAGGTATGTATGAGCCTTGCCACGGTTCAGCGCCAGACATCGCAGGTCAAAACATTGCGAACCCATTAGCTACAATTCTGTCTGTTGCTATGATGCTACGTTATACCTTCCGTGAAGAAGCGGCGGCAAAAGCGATTGAAGATGCAGTAGGTAATGTCTTAGATCAAGGTTTACGTACAGGTGACATCATGTCAGAAGGCAGTACTCAAGTCGGTACTGTTGAAATGGGTCAAGCTGTAGTTTCTGCATTGAACTAATGGCGAATCAAAAAACGCAGCGTTTATGCTGCGTTTTTTGTGCCTAGAAATTATCAATCCTAGAATTGATGCGCTAACAGGTGCGACCAGTTAATCGGACATCAGTTGCAATATTATGCTTTATGCGAAATTGAATAAGGCAGTTTAACTCAACCTCATAGCGTGTATTTCCACTGGGAATCGGCATGCGCATCGCAGGATTTTCCGCCATCGGTAAAGGAATACTGATCGGGCGCGTAACACGATAACGAAGGTAGTCTGAACTGACCTCTACGGGAGAGGTTCTTTGATAGCCGAGTTTGCTGAGATTAAGTTCTGCTTGAATCGTTTGGCTCGATTGACCAATAAATGAGGCTAAATAGCGTTCACGTTCAACGGAGGATATCGTTGATGTCGTGGTACAACCAGCCAACCATACAATGCTTAGAACGCATCCCATGCTCAATATTGGGCGAATAAAACGCTGATCTTTGTAAACCTGATGTTCTAAAATAAATTCCATGGGTCAGTTCCTCACGAAATAAATTCAGTTTAGTCAGTTCGGTCTGTATAACACTGTAGTCATTTGATACACGGTCATCCGAGCAAGATTAGCCTCTAGGATTCTCATGCAGGATCAACAAGCTCTGCCAACATAGTCAATGGATTCAACTATTTGATTGCGTAATTTGAACTCGATTTTACATTCCATATCGACAGTGACACCACCTTTAGACGGCGTTGGGATAGGGGCGCCCATGGCTATACTGGTGCCGATATTTGGTGTACCAATCGGGATTGGCATCGAGCGTAAAATGGTATAGCTAAGTTTTTCATTGCTTTGTACGGGTGCTCCCATCACTTTATAGCCCAATTGATTCAAGTTGAGCTCTTTATGAACTTGATCAGCTGGCTGTCCAATATAGTGTTGTAGGGATTGATTGAGTTGCTTTTGGCCTGTCGTGGCGCAAGCAACACAAAAGATAGCACCGACTAATCCTAGATGTTTCATATGATTTTATGTCCTTATATTTTGAATTTTATAATCGAATTTTTATGTTTTTAGACTGTAAAGGAAAGCAAATTTGCAGTCAATTTTTATCATTGTATTGAAATAAATACAAAAAAGCCACTGATAAAGTGGCTTTTTCGCTTCGCTAAAACTTAGCGCGCACGGTAAGTGATACGACCCTTAGTCAAATCATAAGGTGTCATTTCTACTTTAACACTGTCGCCAGTCAAAATACGGATATAGTGTTTACGCATTTTGCCAGAGATGTGAGCAATCACTTCATGACCGTTTTCTAAACGTACACGGAACATAGTATTAGGAAGCGTCTCGGTGACAACGCCTTCGAACTCGATGAGTTCCTCTTTATTGGCCATAGCCTACCTGAATGAATAAATTAGCAAGGCGCAAATTATAGTCAATTTTTTTTCAGAATACAAGCCGTAAAAGGCTTTGAACTGATCGACTGTCAGTAAAATAAGCGAACAATTCAGTTAAATATTTTCAACAAAAAATGTGCAGTAACAGTTGTCAGTTTGGTCAATCGCAGTTAATCTAAAATCAATCTTTTTAGGTATAAATGAAGTACATACAAGGAAGGTTCTGGAGTGGGTCAGCTAACTGATGCATCTGTTGTGTTGCGTTTAGGGTATCAAGCGATTCGTCGTGCCGGATTGCCAACAGAAGAAATTTTAACAAAAGCGGGTGTGGCATTAAATCAGGTTGAAACCAATGACCGTACCCCATTGAATGCGCAATTTGCGTTCTGGGTGGCTGCAGAAGAAGTCAGTAAGGATCCTGATATTGGTTTGCATCTGGGAGAGCATTTGCCTTTATATCGAGGGCAGGTGATTGAACACTTATTTATTTCATCTGAGAATTTTGGTGAAGGTTTAAAGCGAGCTTTGGCGTATCAACGCCTAATTAGCGATGCCTTTCATGCACAATTGGTGATTGAATATGACCGCTGCTATTTGACCAATGGTCATCAGCCTTGGGCAGAAAATATCGTGAATCGTCATTTTTCTGAATGCGCGATGTCCGGTGTTTTGCGTTTCTTTAAGTTTATTACTGAAGGGCGTTTTCAGCCGATTTATATCGACTTTAACTTTAGTCAGGGCGCGCCAGATGATGAGTATTTCCGTGTTTATGAATGTCCTGTGAGCTTAGGGCAGAAAGAAACCCGATTGTATTTTGATCCGGCTATTTTAGAGTATCAATTGTGGCAGGCAGAACCTGAGTTATTACAATTGCATGAGCAGTTGGCGATTGAAAAGCTTCAGGAGTTGGCGCGTTATGATTTGGTCGGTGAAGTTCGCCGTGCTATTGGTTCAACGCTTGAAAGCGGTGAAACCACACTCGAAACGGTCGCTGCGCAGCTCAACATTACTCCGCGTCGTTTACGGACTCAGTTGTCAGAAGCCAATACCAGTTTTCAGCAAATTTTGTCAGACTATCGCTGTCGTTTGGCTAAAAAATTATTGGCCAATACCAATGAAAGTGTGGAGCGCATTGTCTACTTAACGGGTTTTTCTGAGCCAAGTACGTTCTATCGCGCATTTAAACGCTGGACCAATGAAACGCCCGTGGAATATCGTAAGCGGAAGCAGCGTTAAGGTTGATCTTCGATAAAATCCTTCCCTAAACAGAATCCCCCTTTTTCAAAGAGGGATTTTCATCTTTAGAATCTGGCAATGGCGGAAATGAAACACCCTCTCTGTGAAAGTGAGGTTGGGAGGGATTGTTTATTCAGGCATATTTAGCCAATGTGGTCCTAACGGAACTTGAGGAAGTTCAAACTGAGCTGGATAGTCTGCATGGATAAAATATAGTCCATCGGGTGGTGCGGTGACACCTGCTGCTTTACGATCTTCAGCAGCAAAAATATCGTCAATATGGTCAACGTCATACATACCTTGCCCAATTTCCAACAAACAGCCCATGATGTTACGCACCATGTGATGTAAAAAACCATCGGCCTGAATATCTAGGACCAAGTAACATCCGTGTTGGATCAGACGGCAATGGCTGACATGACGAACAGGCTGATTGGACTGACAGGCTGCGGCACGGAAGCTTTCGAAATTATGAGTGCCTTCAAATTTGGCCGCGGCACGTTGCATTTTTAGCACATCTAATTTTGCATAAACATGGGTCACTTGCTTGTGCAGTAAAGCTGGTCGCTGTGGATTGTTATAGACCACATAGCGATAACGACGTGCTTGCGCTTTAAAGCGGGCATGGAAGTCCTGATCCATTTCCTTAATCCATTGGATGGAAATATCACGGGGTAATTGGCTATTGCTGCCCATTAACCATCCACGAATGGGACGAATCGCCTGAGTATCGAAATGTGCCACCATATTGGTTGCATGGACGCCCGCATCTGTTCGGCCAGCGCCATGCAACATGATTGGCTCATTGGCCACTTTACTGAGGACGGTTTCAATGGTTTCTTGCACGCTTGGTACGCCCGGTTGCTGAGTTTGCCAGCCCTTGTATTGCATGCCACAAAACTCAATCCCAATCGCAAAACGTTGCATAGTTACCTCAAATGACTTAATCGTTCCAATGCGCAGTCCAGTCTGCGGCACTGCCGTATTGTAAATACATTTTCAAGCATTTGGCATAAAGATCTGCATGACCCAAACAATTGCTCAGTAATATTCCACTGTCTTTGACCCAGTCACTCACAGCATAGCGTTGATCTATACCGCCATGAACAACCTGTGTACTTAAGATAATTTTGCAATTTTTTTGTTGTATGGCTTTCAATACATTGAGTAATTCAGCATCAACGGCAATATTCCCTGTGCCAAAACCTTGCAGAATTAAAACATCTGGCGTGTGTGTAAGCAGGGCGGCTAAATTTTGAATGTGTAGATCAGTTGTTATCGGTTGCCACATCCAATTCAGGCAATTGAAATGAGCCGCTTTGTCTAAATCATTGACTTGAACAATATAAGGCGATGTCAGCATTGAAAGTGGCTGTGTGGCTGGCAGCCCATCAAAGGCTTTCAGATCGGTTGTATGTACTTTTAGTGCGGATTGAGCATGCATCAGTTGATGATGAAAGGCCAAATAAACCCCAACACTGGATTGGTGTACCGATTCCAATGCAAAATTTAAATTGTCGATGGCATCGGTAAATTCACGCGTGTTGTCACCAGCCACATTAAACAGCGGATATTGGCTGCCTGTAAGCACGATATGAGCAGAATGTGCCATAAAGTGTGCAAGTACTGCGCTGGCATAGCTAAGCGTGTCTGTGCCATGAATAATTACGAAATGCTGAAATTGTTGTAATTGTAAACTTTGAATTTGTTGGATCAGTGCTAGCCAGTCGGGTGCAGTACAAGCACTACTGTCACGAATGACAGGTGCAACAAAACATTCAATGTTTAGGTGTAGTGGCAGCACATGCTGTAATTTAGGTAAAAACGCATTCGCTGGCATGGGGCTTAATGGTTCACCGATACAACCGAAGGTACCACCCATATAAATAAGAGCAATTTTTTTCATCATAAAAAAAGCAGCCTTGAAAGACTGCTTTAGTTTAAATCGCTTTTGCTTAAGATGCGATTTGATTCAGTAACTGATCTGCTTGTTGACGTTGAGATGAAGAAAACTCAGCCTCTTTTTCAGTTAAAATTTCACGTGCAGCGTCATAAGCACCCAGTTTGATGTATTGCGCTGCCAATTCAAGATTCAATTCAATTTCATTGACTTCAACCAGTTCAGGGAATGATTGAACCAATGGATCATTTTGGTCTGTAGCAGATGGGGTTGACGGTGTGCCTAAACCGCTAATGTCAAAACTCACACCACTTGAAGCAGGTGCGGCAGGTTTATCTTCAGGCGTAGACTCAAGGTTAATCTCTGTTGCAGGAGCGACAACCGCGTCTTCTGTTTTTGCTGTTTCAAAAGCACCTAAGTCAAAGTTTAAGGTTGGAGCTTCAACTTTGTTTTCTTCTACAACCGATGTTTCTGTTGTAAATGAAAAATCTAAAGGCTCGATTTTTTCTTCTACAGTTTCTGTTTTGGTTTCAGCCGCAGCTTCAGTGCTTGGGGCAAAGTCCATTACAAAATCAATCGGTTTGATTTCTTCAACGGCAGGAGATGGCTGAGCAATCTCTTCAGTTTTCGGTGTTGCTTCAAGTGCAGGTTCTGGTGAAATTGAAAGCGTGTCAAATTCAAGCGTCTGTATTTTTTCAGCAGGCGCACTTTCAACTGGGGTTGAAATGTCTGCTTTTGCTGGCGTTTCAGTGGTGAAATTAAAATCTAGAGGTTTAATTTCTGCTGCTTTGGGTTCAACAGGTGCAGCAGTTGAACTTTGCATTAAAGCATCAAAATCAGAGGTATTTTGAGCTTTTGATGGAACCTCTTCAGTGATTGGTGATACAAAGTTAATGGCATCATCTTTCACATTTTGAGAATTTTCAAACTCTACTTTTTTTGCTTCAGCTTGTTCTAAAATTTCATCGAGTTCAAGTGAACGAATATGGCTCAGCAATTGGCTGATGGCAAATTCGTCTTTTTGTAAAATGTGAATATCTAAGAGATATAGATACAACTCATGTTGTGAGTTATCACGTTTTAATGATTGATTGATTTGCGCTTCAGCAGAAAAGAAATTACGTTCCGCAATTAATTTTTCAATTTTGCCACGAGCATCGGTCGTTAATGGCGTCATTGATTTTTTTTCAATGAAACTGCTTTCAACCACTTGAGTTTTCTTCGGAGTCGCTTTGGCCGAAACACCCGTTTTCTTGGTTTTAGTGGATGTCGGTTTGGCTTTATCTGATTCTTGATCTTTTTGGCGTTTGTTTAAAAAAACCAATACGATCACTAAGATCACTAATGGAATCACATAAATCAGCATGTTTTAACCCCTTGGAGATAGAGCGATATAAAGTTGCACTCATCCCTATAAAATCTTGATTGGTAACGTTTTAGTTTATTGGCTTCTTTTATCTGCTTGTTGAGCTTTCAACTGTTGTTGCAGTTGAGCAAGACGAGCATTTAATAATTGAATTCTGTGATCCTTTTGATTTAGCGCCAATTCTAATTGAGTTACGTTTCTCTGTAATTTAACGGTTTTTTCACGAGATGTCATAACTTTTAATGACAACTCTTTCGAAGTTTTATTCTTTTCTGCCGCACTGTTGGCAGAAGATTGTGCCGAATCTTGCGCTTTCTCTGCAACCAGACTCATTTCAGCTTGATTCAAACGGTATTTGGTTTTGCCTGACTGCTTCGAAGGCACTTTGGCAAGTTCTGCCGCAGAGACTTTTACAGGCTGTTTTGCTTGCTGCATACCATGCAGATTTAATGCCGCACCACGGCGCAGACGGTTTACGTCGCCCTGAATGAATGCATGTTCGTTGCTGTTTTTAATCTGTTGCATGACTTCAGAGACAGGGCGGTTTTGTTCTGTCGCAATACGTGAGGCAATCCCCCAAAGGCTTTCATTTGAGCGAACCACATATTTTGCCGCAGGTGTTGCTGTTGATGCAGCTGCAGTACTTGTTGGTTTTGGTGTAGATGCTGTTTGAGTTGTCGTTGTTGGATTTTCACGTTTTTGTGCTGCCTGCTCCGCAGCAAATTTTTGTGCCAATGGGTCTTGAGATCTTGCAGTTGATGCTGTTGCAGTTTGTGTGGCTTGCATTTCTGAACTGACAGAGCCGGTCGAATTGGTTTTTGTAACTTTCGAAATTGATGTTTCAGAACCTGATGAAGTACTTGCGCTATTTTGCTCCGCAGGCGTAACACTATAATTTTGTACATGCGTGACAGGTTCAATCGCAACAGGCGTTGACGTTGCTAACTGTGGAGGTGCTTTGGTACTGAGTAATAAGGGTTGTTCTGCAGCTACGGGTGCTTTTGCGGTATACAGTGTGCTGACAGGTAAATTTAAGGCAATTTCTTTTTCATTTACAATCACGACAGGTGTTAAAGCACGCTCATTGGCACGGGTTTGAGTCGCATTTGACGGCGCTGGATTGCGTTTTAATGGGGTACGAATTTGTTGCAGGCGTGAAGCATTCCCTTCTTTAATATTAACAATAAAATTAAGTTCTGCATCGGTTACTGGACGCGAAGAGGTAATGGTAATTACCCCATTGCCCGCACCATCACGACGCGTAAAGAAGTTTAAATGCCCCGGTGGTTGATGCCCTGTACCCATACTCAACAAATCTTCTGCCGTGGCTAAACTTGCATCGAGCGGCACAGATGTATTTGAGTGGCGAAAATGAATCTCAGCGTACAGCAATTCCCCGGGTGCTGACTGGACTTGTACAGGATCAATGCTGATCGCTTGAATGTTTTGAGATGCAATAACGGCTAAAATGGCGATCTTTAATTTGTTATATACGGTCATCTTAATCTTTAGCTCGAATATATGTCGCATGGCGAAAATTATAGATTAGCGAGTTGTCAAAGAATTGTAAAATATTTACACGACAGTTACATAAAAAAGCCGATCAATTGTGATCGGCTTCCTGTTCAGAGACTTAAAAATGCTTAAGCATTTTTATAATCAATGAGAATTCTTAGCATACGACGTAAAGGTTCAGCAGCACCCCAAAGCAATTGGTCACCTACAGTGAATGCACCTAGGTATTCTTTACCCATGTTGAGCTTACGGAGACGACCAACTGGAACAGACAAGGTGCCTGTTACAGCAACAGGAGTCAAATCAGTCATTGACGCTTCACGGGTATTTGGAACCACTTTAGACCAATCGTTGGCACTTGCGATAATATCTTCGATTTCATCCAGTGGAACATCTTTACGAAGTTTTAAAGTCAATGCTTGTGAGTGACAACGCATTGCACCAATACGGACACAGTGTCCATCGATTGGAACGATTTGCTGGTTGCCTAAGATCTTGTTGGTTTCAACTTGACCTTTCCATTCTTCTTTCGACTGACCGCTTTCAAGCTGTTTGTCGATATAAGGAATGAGAGAACCCGCTAAAGGCACACCGAAGTTTGCAGATGGGAAACCTTCGCCACGTTGTAACTGTGCAATTTTAGAATCGATATCTAAAATTGGTGAACGTGGGTCATCCAGCAAGTCTTTGGTATTGTTGTACAAGTAGCCCATACCTGAAATCAGTTCACGCATGTTTTGCGCGCCTGCACCAGATGCTGCTTGATAAGTCATTGAGGTTGCCCATTCCACTAAATTATTTTGGAATAGACCGCCTAAACCCATTAACATTAATGAAACGGTACAGTTACCGCCCACGAATGTTTTTGTACCTTTTACTAAGCCGTCTTTGATTACGTTCATGTTTACTGGGTCAAGTACGATGATTGCTTCATCGTCCATACGTAAAGTCGATGCAGCATCGATCCAGTAACCATTCCAGTTTTCAGCTTTAAGCTTAGGAAAAACTTCAGTCGTATAATCGCCACCTTGGCAGGTGATAATGACATCCATTTGCTTCAGACTATCAATGTCCGTTGCATCCATAAGTGCTGGGGCAGTCTTACCACCAAACGCAGGGGCTTCACCACCTGCATTACTGGTAGAAAAGTAAAACGGTTCGAAATGAGCGAAATCGTTTTCTTCAACCATACGTTGCATAAGGACGGAACCAACCATCCCGCGCCAACCGACCAGACCTACTTTCATGTCACTTTGCCTCGGTGCGTTAAAAAAATAAAAAGGGGGTTCGAGTGTACCAAAAGGGCGCATAACTGCAAGCGCTACATAATGAAAACACCAATAATATTGTGCAATATATCTTGTTTATGTTACATGCAAAACTGATATAAATTTATGAATCAATAAAAAATAAAGAATATAAGGGAGGCGTAATGATTTGGATTGAAATACTGGCTGGCTTCGTCATTTGGTTGACATTTTGGTCACTCATACCACGAGATGAATGGTGGTTTCGTGGTGCAGATTTTCCGCGTCTGCAAATCTTGGCTTTGGGCATATTTGCCTTCATAGGCTTAATTTTATGGAATGCTGAATGGGACTTGGCGCGTGAAATCATTTTAATTGGGTTGATTGCTGCCTTGGCATATCAATTAAAAATGGTTTTGCCTTATACCTTTATTTGGAAAAAACAAGTCAAAAAAGTTCGATCAGACCAGTTAGATAAACAGAAACAAATTTCAATCATTGTCTCAAATGTACTTACGCCGAATACTCAATATCACTTATTATTGGCACAAATACAAAAGCATCAACCTGACTTAGTACTCACGCTAGAAACCGATCAAACTTGGCAAAATGAATTGGCAGTGATTGAAGCTGATTATCCTTATCGCGTACCCGTACCTTTGGATAATTTGTATGGGATGCATTTGTATAGCAAGTTAGAACTTAGTGAAACTGAAGTCAAATTTATTCTCAGTGATGAAATTCCTTCGATCCATACCCGAGTCACCTTAGCATCAGGAAATCAGGTTCAACTGTATTGTTTACATCCCAAACCGCCAAGTCCAACAGAAGCCAAAGATTCAACTTTACGCGATGCAGAATTGCTGATTGTGGGCGATCAGATTAAAGATTTAGATGAAAGTTGCATCGTTATGGGGGACCTGAATGATGTGGCATGGTCACGTACTACACGACTCTTTCAACGAATCAGTGGGCTTTTAGACCCGCGTGTTGGACGTCATTTCGTAAATACCTTTCATGCCAATTATCCACTGCTGCGTTGGTCGCTCGACCATATTTTTCATAGTACAGATTTTGCCTTGGTACATATGGAACGCTTGCCCAATATCGGTTCAGACCATTTTCCAGTCTATGTGGTGCTGCAAACAGGCAGGGTATTTGAGCAAATCCAAGAAGAATTAGAGCAAACAGATGAAGATGAACAAGAAGCGCAAGAGGCAATTCAGGAGGGTATAGAAAAAGCTGAGAAAGAGGAGAAGATTGTGACCGATGAAATCGCCCGTGATTATAAGGATGGTACGAAGATACCTTGATTTTGTTTGATTTAAGAGAAAAGTGTAAGAAATAGCTTACACAGCTTTCGGCTTCTGACGAATGGTCAGGTCAAGTGTATTGACTTATTCTTTGATCATCGGCACATGGAACTGGGAACGGAACATCCCACTAAGGAAGACGAAGCCGATGGAAGCATCACGGAACAGATGCAGGAAAGGAAAGCCAATAAAAAAATAAAAAGAATACTTGTGAAAGCACAACCTCATAGACCCGAGTTTTGCAGGATGCAGAACTCGGGTTTTGCTTTTGTGATATACATATTTTTGCTTTTCTTATGATCAATTTCTTTATACAGTGTGCCAAGAAAAAAGAGATGAATTTCCAATAAATATAAGTACGAGGCATTCTATGCTGTCCGAATGGCACCAGAAAATATTGCAGATTACACACTTATCGACAGATGCACTTTCCATTTATCTTGGCTTAATCCTGTTCTTTTTTGTGGCCTTTTGCCACCACCGCCAATTGAAATCACATTATGCGATTTGGACCGTTGTGGTCGTCGCAGTGGGATTGGAATTGTTTAATGCACGCCATGATATTTTAGATAGAGGTTATTGGCGTATAGGGCAAAGTTTGAAATATATTCTGAATGTCATGTTGTTGCCGCTAATCCTTTGGTTGATGTCCCGATACCGTGTATGGAAGGGCTAAGTGGAAGCCCGAAATTGAAGGGCGAAATGGAAGGATTAAATCGCCAGTTAAAAAATCCTAATAGAAAAAAAGATATTGTGAAATGCACAATATCTTTTCTAGATGATGATTGAGTTGCCGAATTAAAAATATTTTCCGAGCTTCATCCTGAGCAGCAAAGATCTATGGCGTGTAGTCAATCAAGCTGAATGCTGAGAGACCACTTGCGTATACAACTCCAAAGTCTGATCACACATCTCTTTTAAACTAAACATGCTGATAGGCTGCACGTGTTGTGGTTGGTCTAAATGCAACTTTAAGGTGTCGAGTAATTGTGTTTCATTATCGACAGTGACTAAACCTTGCGGATAGACATTGGATAAAATTTCAGCTACACCACCACGGTTCCAACCAATCACAGGTGTACCTACAGACAGTGCTTCGAGTACAGTCCGTCCAAAGGTTTCCGCTTGGCTCGACAAAGATAAAACCAAATCGCTAAAAGCTAACCATTCACGGATATCTGAACGATGACCGACAAAAGTAATCCGATCACTCAGCCCTTTAGCCGCAATACTGTCTTGCATTTCTTGTAAATAAGCCGCTTTTTTCGGATCTGCACCACCGACCACCACCGCATGTACGTCGGGATACTGTGTTTGTAGCTGTTCCATTAAATGGATCAGGGTTTCATGACCTTTCAAACGGGTGATACGGCCTGGTAAGCAAATCAGACGCTTATTTTCTAGTTCAGGGAAATCTTTTAGGGTTTGATTGAGCCACTGTGCTGAGGGTTGATAACCATGTGGAAAAGCAGCGGGGTCAATGCCACGATAAATACGCACAATGTCCTTGGTAGGACAGTTTTTGTAGTTGTCCGTGATGTATTTGACAACACTATCCGAGACCGCAATGACTTTTTCAGCCTGCGTCATGATTTGACTATAGCGATTAATCGAATAAAAACCATGTACAGTTGAAATCAGGTGAGGTCGCTTGTTTGCAGGAATCCCTTTGAGGGCAAAATGCGTGAGCCACGCAGGGACACGTGAGCGCACATGCACTATGTCTGGTTGATGTTGCTCAATCAGTTTACGTAGAGGACGAATTTGCCATAAGCTTGATAAGGCTTTTTTATGGATTGCGAGCGTGAGGTGAGTTGAACCTTCAGCTTCCAATTGAGTTACCATGCGACCACCATTTGAAACCACTAAGGACTCATGACCGGCGGTCACTAAAGCACGAGCTATTTCTAAGGTTCCTCGCTCGACACCACCACTGTTCAATTCAGGTAAAAGCTGCATTACTTTCATAGCATTTCTCTTTTTTATGTGCTGAGTTGAACTCAATAGATTTTGTCATAGCCTTGTGGGCGGGTTTTAAAGCGGCGATGGAACCACATGTATTGTGTCGGTGCGATTCGTAGCTGATTTTCAATAATTTTATTGGTTCGAACAGCATCCGAAACTTCATCTTCACTCGGAAAATTATCCAAAGCAGGTTCAATCAGCACATGATATTGAGGGTTGCTGATGTCGCCATCGCGATAAAAATACAACGGGATCGCCTCGGCTTTAGCAATTTTTAATAAGCGACGATGTGCAGTAACAGTGGCTGCGAGAGTACCAAAAAACGGTGCCATAACCCCTTGTTTTAAACCAAAGTCTTGATCGGGACTGTACCAAATGGCATGGCCATTTTTCAGATTGCGAATCAAGCCACGCATATCGTCATGGTCGATTTGGTTGGCATAGATGGTGGCACGGCAACGCACAATCAACATATCCAACAGCGGATTATTTTGCGGACGATAAACCACATCCGGCTCAAAGAACTGTGCGCATAAATAGCCACCAGCATCGAGCAGGGTAGAATGTGTGCCGAGGAGTAAAATACCTTTGCCTTCAGCTTGTGCATTTTGAATATGTTCTAAGCCTTCAATTTGCACCCGATTTTTGAACCACTGCGGACTGTACCATGCATTTAAAGTTTCAAAAATGCCAATCATTTGGTCGATAAAAACCTGTCTTGCATTAACTTCAATCTGTTCTGCCGTCCATTCAGGAAAGCAAACTTCCAAGTTGCGAATCGTGGTTTTACGACGTGATTTGAGATTATTAAATGCGACAGAACCGAGGAATTGCCCAAGTCGATACTGAATTGCCCACGGAAGAATCGCCAAAATCATAAGAAATACAATCCCTATCCAAATTCCCCAATACTGAGGAAGTAAGAAAGACCATTGGAATTTTCCGGGTTGATATGTTGGCTTTTGACTCATAGGGCTAAATCAAAGATTAAAAAATAGGGTTCAGTTTAGCATGAAGCTGAATTGAAAGAGAAAGTTCAAACTCATGCTGCGCTAGACTTAACCTTTGACTAAACCGCCATCGACAATCAAATTCTGCCCGGTGACTGCACGTGAGTAAGGGGACAAGAACATCATGATGGCCGCCGCAAATTCTTCAGGTGTGGTCACTGTGCGTAAAGGTGTCGATGCTGCGATTAAATCAAACACGGCATCGGGCGTCGCTTTACTGGCATCGGTGCTTTGTAATAAGCCACCTGAAAGCATATTCACATTAATCCCAAACTCACCCAGCTCATGCGCCGCTGTGCGAGTGAAGGCCAAAAGTGCTGCCTTTGCTGCAGTGTAGTCGTGGTAAGGCACGACAGGGTTTTGTACCAGGTTGGTACCAATATTGACAATGCGACCAAAACCCTGTGCTTTCATCTTTGGAAGTGCAGCTTGCGTGGTGTTGAGTGCAGCGACGACTGCGCCATCAAACTGTTGCTGTAAGTGTTGTGCAGTCAGTTCTTCCATTTTAGGACGGGCATCGCCATTAAATTGAAAATGGATGAGGGCATTATTTACGACAGAGGTGATCGCGGTACCAAAATGTGCTTCTGCTGCGGCAAAGAGCTGTTCTACTTGAGCTTTATTTGTGACATCTGCTTGATAGGCAAACACTTGCTGAGGAAATGCGGTCGCCAACTGTTCTGCCGCAGTTTGACTGGATAGATAGTTCACGACCACGCGTGCGCCTTCAGCTATTAAAGTTTGGCTAATTGCCAAACCGAGGCCACGTGCGCCTCCTGTAACCAAGACAATTTGATCTGAAATTTGCATGCTCGTGACTCAATCTAATGTTGAGTGTCACCATAGCAAGCTTTTCGCATTAGCGGAATCCTCTTTACAGACGCTGTATACTCCAATTTGAAACTGAGTTATCCGATCTAATAATTCAGCCGAGTCATATGACAAAAAAAAGCCGTATCGAAATACGGCTTTTTCTGTGTGGAATATTTGTGGACTTAGCCTTTAGCGAGCGTTTCTAACTCATCTAAACGTTCCATTTTTTCTAGCATTTCGTCATCAATTTCAGCAAGACGCTGTGATGCTTTGGTGGCAGCATTGGCGTCAGTCATAAACCAAGTACCGTCGGCTAATTTTTCAGACAATTCAGCTTGCTCTTGTTCTAATGCTTCAATTTCAGTTGGTAGTTGTTCTAGGGCACGTTGGTCTTTATAGCTGAGCTTGACTTTTTTAGGCACGGCAGCGGCAGCCGCTGCTTCGGCTTTAGCCATGGCTTTTTTCACATCGCTTTTTTGATCCACGACAGTTTGGTCAGGACGCTGTTCCAAATAGTCTTGGTAACCGCCGATGTATTCATCGATTTGACCTTTACCATCAAAGACCCAAGTCGACGTCACCACGTTGTCCATAAATGCACGGTCATGCGAAATCAGTAACAGTGTGCCTTTGTAAGCGCTGAGCATTTCTTCCAACAGTTCAAGAGTCACCATATCCAAGTCGTTGGTCGGTTCGTCCATCACGATAAGGTTCGATGGTTTCAATAGCAGTTTCGCCAACAGAATACGGTTACGCTCACCCCCAGACAGTGCTTTAACTGGTGTACGTGCGCGTTCTGGAGAGAATAAAAAGTCTTGTAAATAACTGTAGATGTGACGACGGCTACCGTTTACATCGACATGGTCTGAGCCTTCAGAAACGTTATCTTTCACTGATTTTTCAAGATCAAGTGCATTTCGAAGCTGATCAAAGTAAGCAACTTCAAGCTGTGTACCTGTTTTCACAGTACCAGTATGTTCTTGCTCACCCAAAATAGCTTTGATAAGAGTGGTTTTACCCACACCGTTGTCACCGACTAAGCCGATACGGTCACCACGTAATACCAGTGCCGAGAAGTCTTTGATGATTGGTGCGCTGTTACCAAATTGCACAGCTAAGTTTTCAATTTCAAAGACCACTTTACCTGAGCGCTGCGCATCTTGCGTTGCCATGCTCACTTTACCTTGTTGTGAACGACGTGCTTTAGACTCTTCACGCAACGCTTTTAAGGCACGAACACGACCTTCGTTACGAGTACGACGCGCTTTAATGCCCTGACGAATCCACACTTCTTCTTCAGCGAGTTTTTTATCGAATAGCGCATTTTGCTTTTCTTCCGCTTCCATTTGCTGAGCTTTGAGTTCGAGGTAACGTGAATAGTTGCCTTCATAGCTACGCAAAATGCCGCGGTCAAGTTCCACAATACGGGTTGCGATGCTGTCGACAAATGAACGGTCATGCGAAATAAACAACAGGGTTAAGTTGTTTTGATCAAGCAGGAATTTTTCGAGCCATTCAATACTTTCAACGTCCAAATGGTTGGTTGGTTCGTCGAGTAGTAAGACATCGGGCTGCGTCAAGAGAGCACGTGCCAATAAAACACGACGCTTACGACCACCAGACAAATCTGCAAGGTCAGCTTCTGGGTCTAGGCCCATTTTACTGAGGATAGCATTCACTTTGGTTTCAAGTGACCAGCCATCCATTTGATCCATCTGATGTTGTAAGTTACCCATGCGCTCACAGGCGTCCATATCGCCGAGTACGCAGGCTTCACTGGCTTCATGATAAGCACGCAGTACAGTAGCAGCTTCACCTGCACCATCGGCAACAATATCAGCAACTTTGCCCGAATCCATGGGTACATCTTGCGCAAGCATTGAAATCGTAATGCCATTTTGCAATGAAACTTCACCGCCATCTGGCAATAAAGTTCCCTCAATCAGTTTAAGTAAAGTAGACTTACCTTCACCATTACGACCGATTAGACATACTCGCTCGCCACGTTCTAAACTGAAGTTCGCGCCGTCGAGTAGGGAAGGTCCGCCAAACGCAAGCTGGACGTCCCTTAAAGTAATATAGGCCATAATGTTTCCTGAAATCTTATATGAGGAGTGTAAATTGACTACACAACAAAATCTTGATGAACAGGCGTCATTTTCCGCACCCATTGAAGATTTGCAAGTCCGAATTGCATTTTTAGATGATTTAGTTGACCAACTGAATGATCAAGTTGCGCGTCAAAACGCCGAAATCGCTGATTTAAAGAAACAAATGCAGATGTTGTATCGTCGTATTGAATCGGCAGATTTATCTGAAGGTATTGCGGCATTTGACCCGATGACCAACCGCCCACCGCATTATTAATGTCGATTTTGAATGACAGGCAGATGACGAATCAGCGCCAAAGCTGTGGATTGGTGTAAATTTATTTGACCTTTTGCAGCGTGACAGGTCTAATGCACCGCATCTGCTGATCGAAACCCATTATTTCATCTCATGAGTCAAAAAGTTGTCCTGCTAGATTTGGAAAATAACCCGCCCACAGCAAATCTATTGCGCAATATCATTGAACATTACAGTACTTTGTATGTGTTTAGCTGCAGCGGAAAATTTGAATATGCACTTGAAGATTTAACTGAAATTGCAGGGTGGATCGCGAGTGGTCAATTGGTGGTTTTGGATATTCCGGAAACGCCGCAAAAAGAATTTGAATATGCGGTGATTGTGGGGCAACTGATGGCCTTGATGGATCCAGATGCGCATATTGAAGTCATTTCAGCGATGCCTGATATTGAATTACTGATGGAACAATTGAACGGCACTGGACTCAGCGCACATCTTATTCAAATTCAATCAGAACAAGAAGTTTCACATAAAGTGGAGTATAAAATTCCTGACCTAGAAACCATTCGGAATAAACCTGATTTATTACTGATTAAACACTATTGTGATGGTCTGGAAAAACTCAGTGGCAAGCCAAACAGTTTGGATAAACTGAAAAACTCGCTGATGAATATTTTGCAAGTCTCTAGCGAAAAAGCTCAGCATTTGGTCGGTATGTTGATCAATCTAAAAATCGTCAAACACTTTGATGAGCAAATTTCGATTCGAAAAAAAGTACTCAAACAATGGGTACAGCTAGATTTAAATGCGACTGCTGAAATAGCATTGCCGATAAAAACAGACCTGAATGCATTTAGTGCTTCACTCGAAGATCAAACCTCAAATACTGATAATATGGCATCGATGATTCAGGCTGCACAACAAGGCTTATTTAAAAATTTCAATAAGATTGATCCTGTGCAAATGGAAGTGATCCGAAAATTGCATGAATTAAAGTCAGATAAACCAAAAGATATCTACGCCTTACGTGATTTATTGGAGCAAATGTTCCCACAATCTGATGTTCGACTATTACTTAAAGAGTTGATCGAAAAAGGATATATCTATTGGAATGGTCACGAAGTGCTGTATAGCCACGAGATGTTCCTGAATTAATTTTATCGAGTGAACTTGCGTTTTATATTGCGCTTATGCAACTCTAATAAAGGAATATAAAGGTTGTGCTATGGAAAATACTGGAATCTGGGTTACTGTTTTTATTGTGGTCTTTGTACTTGGGTCGATTTTTGGACTTCGAGTAAATCCTAGAGAAAAAGCCTTGGGCATTATGCGCGAGAAGGCGCGTAAGATGGGGCTGCACCCACGTTTAGTGGCTGCACCTGCTTGGACCAAGATTCCAATGGCTTCTGAAAAACGTGCCAGTATGGTGGCGTATTACAGTGTGCTGATTCCAGATGCGCGTTTGCCTTTAATGCGTGCTTTAGTGGTCGATGACAAACTTGAACTGGTGCATGGTGATGACAAGTTCAAGGATTTAGCCATTACATTAAAGGGCATTTATGCTATTGATATGCAGGCAAACTGTGTAGGACTCTATTGGAACGAAGAATCTGACTTAAGAGCCACACAGCTTGATGATATGAAAGCATTTTTACATTCATTGGCTGAACTTTAAATTTTAAAAAACCTATTAAACAGGAATGATGGTTAACTATGGCGAACGCTCCTCGGTCCACATCTAAAAGTACCACAGCAAAATCTGCCGATGCTGGGAAAAAGCGTGCGTTAGTGATTGTGGAATCGCCTGCAAAAGCGAAAACAATCAATAAATATTTGGGCTCTGATTACATCGTGAAATCATCGGTGGGTCATGTCCGTGATTTACCTACAGGCGGCTCGAGTAAAACAGCAGAGAAAAAGCCAGTAACTCGTGCAAAATTAACTGAAGCTGAAAAAGCCAAAAAAGCACAAAAAGCTTTGGTTAATCGTATGGGTGTAGACCCTGAAAATGACTGGAAGGCACAGTACGAAGTCCTACCGGGTAAAGAACATGTTGTTGCGGAACTGAAAAAGCTTGCATCGCAAGTTGACGAGGTCTATCTCGCAACGGATATGGATAGGGAAGGAGAAGCAATTGCTTGGCATTTAAAAGAAGTGATTGGCGGTGACGACTCACGTTATCAACGTGTGGTGTTCAACGAAATTACCAAAAATGCCATCCAAGAAGCGTTTAAACATCCTTCTCGCCTCGATACAGATAAAGTCAATGCTCAGCAAGCCCGTCGTTTCCTCGACCGTATTGTGGGCTTTATGATCTCGCCACTCTTATGGGAAAAAATCGCCCGTGGTCTATCGGCAGGTCGTGTGCAATCAGTGGCTGTTAAACTTGTGGTTGAGCGTGAACGTGAAATTCGTGCCTTCATTCCAGAAGAATTTTGGCAAGTTTTTGCAGATACCAAGTCGAAGAAAGACGATATCCGCTTAGAAGCGGTGAAGCAAAATGGCAAGACTTTAAAACTGCACAATAAAGCTGAAACGGATGCTTTACTGAACTTGATTAAAGATGCCGACTACACAGTTTCAGCACGTGAAGACAAACCAACCAAGGTTAATCCAAGCGCGCCTTACATCACGTCTACATTGCAACAAGCAGCAAGTACACGTTTAGGTTTTTCTGTGAAGAAAACCATGATGTTGGCACAGCGGTTATATGAAGCCGGCTTTATTACTTATATGCGTACAGACTCAACATTCTTGAGTGATGACGCAGTCAATATGGTACGTGGTCATATTGAGTCTGAATTTGGTCAAAAATATCTGCCGGCGAAGCCAAATCGCTACGGCAATAAAGCTGGTGCGCAAGAAGCCCATGAAGCGATTCGTCCATCAAATGTAGCGCTAAAAGGCGATAGTTTGGTGGGTGTAGAGCGTGATGCGCAGCGTCTTTATGACCTGATCTGGCGTCAGTTCGTTGCATGTCAAATGACCCCAGCAGAATATTTATCATCAACGATTTTAGTCAATGCCAATGGTGTTGAACTCAAAGCCAAAGGCCGTACATTGGTCTTTGATGGTTTCACTAAAGTGCGTGGCCAAAACAAATCGGATGATGATGTACTGCTACCTGCCGTAAAAGTTGGGGAAGTACTGAAGCTAGAAAAATTAGATCCATCTCAACACTTTACTAAACCACCTGCGCGCTTCACTGAAGCATCTTTGGTCAAAGAGCTTGAGAAAAAAGGGATTGGTCGTCCATCGACGTATGCGGCAATTATCTCAACCATTCAAGACCGTGGTTATGTGAAGCTCGATAACCGTCGTTTGTTCGCCGAGAAAATGGGTGAAATCGTGACAGACCGTCTCGATGAAAACTTTAATAACTTGATGAACTATGCATTCACGGCAGATCTTGAAGGTCAGTTGGATAAAGTCGCGGATGGTGATCGTAATTGGAAAGAGTTACTCAATAGCTTCTACGGTGATTTTAAAACACGCTTAACCACAGCTCAGGGTGAAAATGGCATGCGCCGTAATTTACCTGTAGAAGTGGATGCTGTGCACTGTAAAGAATGTGATCGTCCGATGCAGATTCGTACAGGGACTACAGGCGTGTTCTTGGGTTGTTCAGGTTATAACTTACCGCCAAAAGAGCGTTGTAAGGGGACTTTGAACCTGACACCTGTAGAATCATTGGCTGCACTGTCTGACGATGACTCGGCAGAAACAGCAGATTTAATGTCGAAAAAACGCTGTCCAATCTGTGAAACAGCCATGGATAGCTATGTGATTGATGGTGGGCGTAAGTTGCATATCTGTGGTAATAACCCAGACTGCGCTGGTTTTGAGCTTGAAGAAGGTGAGTTCAAAATCAAAGGTTATGATGGTCCAACCATTCCGTGCGACAAATGTGATGGCGAAATGCAATTGAAGACAGGCCGTTTCGGTCCTTACTTTGCATGTAATAGCTGTGACAATACACGTAAAGTGTTGAAGAGCGGTCAACCTGCACCTCCACGTGTAGATCCAATTAAAATGGAGCACTTACGTTCAACAAAACATGATGACTTCTTTGTCCTTCGTGATGGCGCAGCAGGTTTATTCTTAGCTGCAAGTAAGTTCCCGAAAGTACGTGAAACTCGTGCACCGAAAGTGGCTGAACTACGTTCTGTCGCAGATCAGTTGGATGCAAAATATCAGTTCATCTTGCAAGCGCCGGATGTCGATCCTGAAGGAAACCCAACATTGGTGAAATTCAGCCGTAAGAACCAAGCGCAATATATTGGTTCTGAAAATGCTGAAGGAAAACAAACCAAATGGTCTTTGGTGTACCAAGACGGTAAGTGGGTTGAGGCTTAAGCTTTAAAATCAATAAAATGCTGACTTCGGTCGGCATTTTTTATGTCAGAATTAATCAAAATTTAAATGATAAAAATGATTGGGGGAATAGTGGAAATTCAAACGAAAAAGTTTGCTGTACTCATAGATGCGGATAACTCATCGACCAATGCTATTCCATCTGTGTTGGAAGAGGTTGCAAAATATGGAATCGCAAGTGTTAAACGAGTTTATGGAGATTGGAGCAGCGAAACCTTAAAAAATTGGCGTGAAGTCTTACTTCCTCATGCAATCACACCTGTTCAGCAGTTTGCTTACACAAAGGGCAAAGATGCAACGGATATGATTTTGATCATTGATGCGATGGATTTGCTGTACGCAGGTGCATTGGATGGCTTTTGTATTGTTTCAAGCGACAGTGATTTTACCCCTTTAGCATCTAGAATTCGTGAAAATGGGCTAAGTGTTTACGGTTTTGGAAAAAAGTCGACGCCAGAGGCATTTAAAAAAGCATGTGATAAATTTATTTATGTTGAAAACTTACTGCAAGATAATGAGCTAAAAAATACTGAAGAAGATCTTATTAATTCACCAATTAAAGAAGTCATTGAAAATACAAAAGTAAGTGAACCAAAGCCATCTGTGCAGATTAAAGAGAATACAATCACTGAAATCATTGATAAACCCACTTTAAATTTGATTTATAAAGCTGTGAAAGATAATGCGGATGACAGTGGTTGGGCATATTTAGGTCTAGTTGGAGGGTATATCAATGCGGTAAAGTCGGATTTTGATACTAGAAATTATGGACATGAAAAACTATCAGGTCTGGTGAAGGCTTTAGGTGTATTTGAAACGAAATTAGTTGGGAGCCAAATGTTTCTAAGAAAAAGAAGCTTTAGTACCTTCATACGATTAGTGCAAAAAGCGATTAATCAAAATTCTAATGAAAGTGAATGGGTTGAATTAAGCATAATCATTCAAAATTTAGAAAACTCAGATTTAAATATTAGAAATTACGAAGAAGCAATAGAGTCAATAAATAGTGAATGGTTGGATTTAAAAATAGAAAAATCCAAAAAATTTTTAAAAATTAAAAGACTAATAGCTTGATTAAATAGATTGGATATACCATCAATGTGGAAAAAAATTCGGGTACTGTGCTTATTGCTGATTTTATTGGTTGTTGCAGTCAATGCCTATAAAGACAAAAATCAAGACTGGAGTAAACCGATCTTTGTATTGTTACATCCAATTAATGCAGATGGTCGAGAGAGCACACAAGCTTATATACAGCAGCTCTCTGTCAATGATTTAAACGATGTTCAACAATATTTACAAGCGACAGCACAGAAATACCGAGGGCAACCGACTTATGTGTATTTTAAGTTAGGTCGCGAGCTGAAAGTTTTACCTCCCAAAGTACCCAATGACGCCGGCATGTTGGACGTTATCTTATGGAGTTTGAAATTCCGCTACTATGCTTGGCAGCAGCATGAAAATGTAGATGGTGTTTCGAGTGTGACGCTATTTTTAAATTATTACGATCCGACTCAAACCAAAGAACTTAAACATTCCACAGCCTTGGAAAATGGTCGAATTGGATCGGTGAATTTATTTGCATCGAATAAACAGACAGCGCAGAATAAAATCGTTTTAGCCCATGAGTTATTACACGCTTTTGGTGCAACGGATAAGTATGATTTGGCCACAGGTCAGCCAATCTTCCCTGTCGGTTATGCAAAACCCCAGCGGCAGCCTTTGTTTCCACAAAGCAAAGCTGAATTAATGGCGGGGCATATTCCTACCTCACAGACGCAAAGTAAAATGCCTGAAGATTTAGCTGATACTGTGGTGAATGACGTCACAGCGATTGAAGTAGGATGGAAAAAATAATGTGGATAAAACGTATCTTATCCACAGTTTCAATTGGTAGTGTGGATAAGATTTGGACTTTTCTTTCATTTTTCTTCATCATGAAGTTGCATAATCCATTGAATAACGAATAACTTGAGAAAAAACATGAGAACAGTAGGCAACGATTTAATTCGCAGTCAGCTCCATGAAAACCGTAAGTGGTATCTCGGTTTAGGTGCTTTATTGGTGGTCTTCGGATTGGTCCTTTTGGCAGCTTTGCCATTTGCGACACTTACGGTGATTTATATTTTTGGTGTGCTGATGATGTTAGGTGGTGTAATCCACTTCATCGCGGCATTTAAAATTTTTGAAGGCGGTTACCGCTGGTTCTGGGCACTATTTGGTGTGCTGTATTTGGTCGCAGGCTATTATGCATTTACAACGCCTGTCAAAACGGCCATTGTCCTGACCAATTTATTGGCGATTATTTTGATCATTGCAGGGGTCATTCGTATCTTTAATGCTGTGCTATTTAGAGCATTTCAAGGTTGGGGATGGACACTATTTTCAGGTCTATTGACCTTGATTACTGGTGTGATCATTTTGATGTCGCCTGATGCGCCATTTTGGGTATTAGGATTATTCTTGGCGGTTGATATTTTATTCCAAGGGGTCAACTACCTTACTTTGGCTTCTTATATTCGACGTGAAGTACCGAAAAGCTCGGCAGAGCAGTAAGCTGCTTGCGGATCTGATAAATAAAAAAAGAGTGCTGAGGTACTCTTTTTTTATTCACTTTTAATGTGTACAACCCGTTAAGGTTTCACGCTATAGCGGCTACTAATGGCGATACGATTCCATGTGTTAATGACAATTGCGAGCCATTCAATCGCACTGATTTGATCATCCGTTAAAAATGGTAGGGCATCTTCATAAACTGCATCAGGAACTTGGCCTTCGGCAATTAATGTAATTGCTTCGATCAAGCTTAAAGCAGCACGTTCTTTTTCGTCATAGTACGCAGTTTCACGCCATGCATTGAGTAGGCTAATACGTTCTGCTTTCACCTGTTTTCAGTGCATCGTGTGCATGCATACGAATACAGAACGCACATTCGTTGATTTGGGATGCACGTAATTTGAGTAAATGAGCTAATCCTTCACTTAGGCCAGCTTCATTTATTTTTTGCATTGCCAGTGCATCAAGTTCTGCAACTTTTTTATATAGCTCAGGTGCAGACTGACCTAGGTTGATTCGTGACATTTCGAACCTTTCTGATGTTTTTAGATATACCTGCTATTTTAAAACCGTTATGGTTGAGGATAAATTTTATTTTGAGCATTTAGATGACCACTTTTGTTCTTGCGCCCGATTCATTTAAAGAAAGTATGAGTGCTCAACAAGCCTGTGACGCGATGCGGCGTGCAATTTTAAAGCTCATACCTGACGCAAATGTCATCGCTGTGCCAATGGCAGATGGCGGTGAGGGAACTGTAGATGCGTTACTCAGTGCTTGCGACGGTCAAAAAGTGACGATAGCGCTTACAGGTCCTTTGCCCAATCAACGTGTGACGACGTATTTCGGTTTGATCGACGGTGGAAAAACTGCGGTGATTGAAATGGCAAAAGCCAATGGTATTCATCTTGTCGATATGGCTCAGCGAAATCCTTTACTGACGTCAACTTATGGTACGGGCGAAATGATTCAGGCTGCTCTAGACTTCGGAGTAAGTAAAATTATCATTGGCTTGGGCGGGAGTGTGACCAATGATGGCGGTGCAGGTATGGCACAGGCATTGGGGGCGCAATTTTTAGATGAAAATGGCTTGGAAATAGCAGTTTGTGGTGGTTGTCTCGATCAAATTAACAGTCTTGATTTGACGCAGCTCGACTCACGTTTAGCGCATACAGAAATTATCATTGCCAGCGACGTCATGAATCCATTATGTGGTGAAAATGGTGCATCCCATATTTTTGGCCCGCAAAAAGGCGCAACGCAGGAGATGGTGCGTCAGTTAGATCAGAACCTCAATCATTATGCCAATGTCGTTGAAGCGACACTGGGTTGTACTTTACGTGATGTCGCAGGTGCAGGTGCTGCAGGTGGATTAGGTTTTGGGTTGATGGCTTTTGCAGGTGCATCGATGCAATCAGGTGTGGAATTGGTCATTGAACAAACTCAGTTGAAGGAAAAAATAGCACAGGCAGATTATGTGCTGACAGGTGAAGGGAAAATTGATCATCAAACTAAGTTCGGTAAAACGCCATTTGGTGTGGCGCAAGTTGCAAAAAAGTTTAATAAACCTGTGATCGCCTTTACTGGTCTAGTGGGTGAGGGGATAGCAGAACTCTATGATTTAGGTTTCACACAGATTGTTGGGATTAATCCACCAGATTGTAAGTTGGAAGATGCATTAAAAAATGCGGAACTAAATTTGGAACATTGCTGTAGAAATGTGATGAGATGTTTGAAATAAAAATCAAGGTAAAATTTATACATGCATCTAGTGAGTTTTAAGATAATCATAGTTAGAAAATATGATTAATTTTGTTGAAAATCTTTGCAATATTTTTCCATTGGTTTTTGATTTTTTGGAATTATATTTTCAATGTTTTTTATATTTTCTATTGCATTTTCTTTTGCCCGTTTCGCTTTTAATAATTCAGAATTCTCTGAAGCAATTTCATATTGTGCTTTACTCATTTTATAAGTTGCACATAAATTATCGGATATAAGCTTATGATTGCCAGAAATTAGAGCTACAGCTAGATCATCATGGAGTTGAATTCCTTTCTGATTATTTTTACTTATCAAGTGATCAAATTCAGTTTGAGTCAATTTTTTTGCGTAAGATGGATGATTTGTAAATATTAAAAGTAATAAAACTGGCTGAAGGAAATGGCTAATTAGCTTAAAATTTTTCATAAACTTATCTTTTTCTAGTTGTAATTTTGATCCTACATTAACATGTATTTTTTTTCAATCTGCTAAACTATACCTATCCATAAAATGATGAGTACATATGAGTTTAGCCAACCTGATTGATGAATTAAATCCTCAACAAAAACAAGCCGCAACAACAGAAGCACAGCATAGCTTGGTTTTGGCAGGAGCAGGTTGTGGTAAAACCAAAACCATCGTGGCGCGTGCAGCTTATTTAATTGATCAAGGCGTGCCTGCTAATCAAATTCAAATTTTGACTTTTACTCGCCGTGCAGCGAGTGAAATTGTCGCTCGTGTGGAGTTGGCTCTGGGGGAGCAAGCCAAAGGGTTACGTGCATCAACCTTTCATACCTTTTGTATGTACCTCTTGCGCCGCATTCCAAAAGCTTTTGGTCTAGAACAGTTTTCGATTATTGATCGTGATGATCAGCTCATGATGTTCCGCCTGATTCGTGGCCGTGATGATAAGAAAAACCCCAATCACTTGCCCAAGCCGAAAGAACTCTGTGATCTGTATTCCTTTGCGCGGAATACGCGCCAAAAACTCAGCATTGCCATGGAAAAGCAAATGCCAGAGTACTTTGCGTTGAAAGATCAAATCGCGGATATCATGAAAGAATACGAAGCCCGTAAACGTGCGCGAAGTTTTTTAGATTATGACGATATCTTGGCGATTGTGGCAAAAGCCTTAGCGGAATCAGATGGACTGGTCGATTATGTCGCTTCGATTTGTCGCCACATGTTGGTTGACGAAATGCAGGATACCAATCCGCTGCAATGGGCGTTACTTGAGCCATTAAAAGAACGTGTCAGTTTGTTCTGTGTCGGCGATGATGCACAGTCCATTTACGGCTTCCGTGGTGCAGACTTTGAAAATATTCATCATTTCAAAGAGCGTGTACCCGACGCACAGATTTTCAAACTCGAAAAAAATTATCGTTCAACCCAAGAAATTTTAGATCTGTCGAATTGGTTGTTGGATGAAAGTGAAATTAAATATGACAAACGCCTAGATGCCTATCGTGGTGAAGGGATTAAGCCGAAAATGCATATTTTCCCGAATGAGTTTGATGAAGCCAAATGGATTGCCATCGACATTAAAGAGCGTCATTACCTCGAAGGCAGCAAATGGTCGGATCATATGGTGCTTGTGCGTTCAAGCTTTGCCGCCCGTCATATTGAAGCAGCCTGTATTGCCGCAAACGTACCGTATCGCTTTATTGGTGGAATGAAATTACTTGAAACAGCCCATGTCAAAGACTTACTCAGTGTGCTGCGTGTAGTGGCTAATCCCTTAGATGATATTGCGTGGATGCGCTTTTTAACCTTGTGGAATGGTGTGGGTGATGTAGGTGCGAGTAAGTTATCGCAGCAGATTTTACTCGAGCCAGAAATGCAAGCCATTGCAACCAAGTTGGAAAAGTTTGGCAAAGTACCTGACCAAGCGATTCTGATGATGAAGCAAATGTCGGTGTTGAAAGATCAGGTCAAAGAATGTGTAAGCTTGGCTGTTCAAGCGATTTCTGAGCAGCTAGAAGAAAACTATAAAAAAGATTGGAACCGCCGTGTCGGGGATTTTGATCTGGTGAAACAACTGGCATCAAAGCATACACAGCTCAGTGAATTTCTTGAAGAGTATGTGCTCGATCCTGTGTCCATTTCTGAAATTGAACGGCAATCAGATAGTGATGTCGTGACGTTAATTACCATTCATTCGGCAAAAGGAACGGAGCAAAAAGTCTGTTATGTGGCGAATGTCACGCCAGGGCAATACCCGCATGCACGTGCCCAAGGCAATTTCGATGAAGTGGAAGAAGAGCGTCGCGTGTTATATGTGGCGCTGACACGTGCGCAAAATGAATTAATTTTGACAAAGCAAAACTTGAACCACTGGGCACGTGAAACTGTCGATGAGCAAGGCCGTAAAGTAGAAAGTTACTTTATGAATGATTTAACTCGAAATTTATGTAGTTTGGAAACACACTATAAAACCCGTCAGCAAACCGTAAAAAGTGCCTTAATCGAAAGAAAATCGATTAATTTAGATTTTGGTATCGATCTCGATTAAAATAGATTTTTGACGTGATTTACACGCAAGTTAAAAAGCAAAATAGACAAATGCTTTTTGATGATGCTGTCTATTTGGAAGATTGAATGAAAATTTTAGTACGTAACTTAGAGCGTTCAGTTACTGAAGCAGAATTGGTTGAACTGTTTAAACCATTTGGCGCAGTAGAGTCTGCTGTTGTTGTTATGGATGCAAGCACAGGTAAATCGAAAGGGTTTGGTTTTGTCGAAATGCCAAATGGTCGTGAAGCTGTAAAAGCGATTAAAGGCCTGAATACTTTGAAAGTCAAAGGTGCGGGTATTCGCGTAAAAGCGGCTGAAGATAAGCCTAAAGCATAAATTCAAAAAGGAGCGTAACGCTCCTTTTTTTATCGGTGATCTATGAAAAAATGCTACTCGGCTTTGTCGATTGTTGCGCCATCTGGTTTGAACATTGCGTGCGGGCTTAAAACGCTTGAAGGCCGCTCATGGCAGCCCGAACATTTGCCTTTAAAAGATTTAGTGATCGTGGAAAATCAACGCTACTTACATGAAAGCGGAGATGAAGATATTGGACGTGCAGTGGCGATGGTCGATGTATATGACGTTCATGCATGGACTGAAAATGAGGTAGAGCAAGCACAGGCAACATATTGGGCAGCAGGATACTGGGCTTGGCGTCTGGAAAATATCAGGATGATTGATTGGGATATGCCTGTTCCCGCAAAGCGTGACATTTATTTAATTGAAATCGATCATCCATAATATTTATTGTGAATTTCCTAAAAATCCGTTTAAGCTTATTCATGTAGAAAAACGCCAAAATTTAGGGAATTGTTCATGTCTCGTGTTGCTCGCTTTCATGCTGATCGTACCAATCAAAAGTTATATTTTAGCCGTCTTGCATGTCAGCAAGCCGAGCAGACCGATCATGTTCAACAAGCTCAGGCTTATCGCGAAGCAGCGGTTTTTCATTTGCATGGTGCAGTACTTGCGTTTTTACAAGAGTTGGTGCGTTACTATCGTTTAAATGATCCTGCGCCCACGTTAAAGTCGATTGAAACGCTGATGGCTGAAAAAGGTCAGGTATCACCTGAAGTGACTGTTATGCAGCAATTGGCAAAGCAGGGCTTTATTGCAGAGCTGAAACGCGCACATCGTATGTGTCAGTATGCACCTGAACCGTCTGCACCAGAGCCAGAAGATGAAACGTCTTCAAATTTAATTATTAAAGTTACCCAAACACCGCAAGCATGGTTGCCAGATACCGCTATTTTGCGTGAATGGCATCGTGATCTAACTCAATTAATTGATGGATTTCGTAACGAGATGGTGGAGTTCTAATTGGACTATTGCTACTTGAAATAAATTTATTTAACCCGATATAAGATTATCTAAGTAATACAAAGTGCAGATGCCTTTATCACCATGTTGCGCATGGAGGGATATATGTCTATAGAACAGTTGAAAGAACTCTTTGGGAACCAGGAAGCAATTTTAGAGCTGGTTCAATTGGAAGGTGGTGAGTTGGCATTGCGTAATGCAGGCTCAGAAAAAGAGCCTTTGGTGACTATCCAATTCAATGAAGAATTACGCAATATTTTGGGCGATCAAATGAGTGTGATCGCTCAGCAAATGATTCAGGCTGCATTGTTTGGTTTGTTAGAAAAACAAGTGGATGAATGGCATGCCGAAGTGGTCGATGAAAAGCCTAAATATATGAGCTAATCATATAGGCACTGATTTTTAGATCATGATGAAAACGCACCTTTCGGTGCGTTTTTTTATGCCCAAAATGACACTTAGACTGTGCCCAGTTCAGTAGGTGAGATCAGTATCGAACCTAAAAATACAATAAAGACCCCGATGAGCTGTAAGAAAAAAAGGATTTTTGGCATCTTGCCAATACAGAATCAGAAAGACGAGGGAAATGGGATAAAACAATAGACAGCCCAGTCCCCATAAAATACTGGTTTTAAATGCAGCGATGAGAAAGCCCAGACCGCCAATTAAAATAATGGCAAGGCCTAAATAGAGTATGTACATGTTTTTCTCGTTTCTTGTTTGAAGTTTTTAAAATGATGCTTTGTTTGATGCTCATTTTATCAATATGTTTTTTAAATTCAATTAGTTGTAATTTTAAAATTAATGAATTATATCCATTAAAAAAAGGCGATGCTTAAATGCATCGCCTTTTGGGTTTTGCTCATAAGAACTTAATTAGGCACTTAGTTTAGTGTGTCGGAGTTTGGTGATGGGCAATTTGGATTTGATTTAAAATATGATTGCTCATATTTTTCGCCATTTCCTCTTTGGCATAATAAACCTCACCGATATTGTCACGACGAATGACTTCAGCTTCTTCTTTACTTTCCGCACACACCAATACTTGGATAGAAGGATTCAGCATTTTGGCAATATCGACAATTTTATGAATATCTAAAATATCCATAGGTGAAATGACCAAAAGGCGTGCGTGTTGAATATGGGCTTGAATTAAAACACCCGGTTCTGTTGCTACACCGGATACCGCAGCGATGCCTTTTTCCCGCAAGTTTTCCACGATTTCACGGTTTTCTTCAGCAATAACCACTTTAATGTTTTCATTCATTAATTCGCGAGTAATACGACGACCGACTTCACCATGACCAATCAGCACCACCTGATCACGCAGATAATCCTGTGAGACCTCATCCGGCAACATGGCCAATGGGTCACTACTACGTTCCAGTAAACGGGCCAAATTCGAGCGCTCACGGATGAGTCGCTGCATAGGCTCGATTGCAGAAAATATAAATGAATTCAGCGTAATCGAGATTAAAGCGCCTGCCAGTATCAGATTTTGACCTTCCATTGAAAGGAGATTTAGAGATACACCTAAGGTCGCCAAAATAAATGAGAACTCACCAATCTGCGCCAAACTCGCCCCAACGGTTAATGCGGTATTGATGGGGTAACGGAAGAACAACACCAACGCCATTGCAGCGATGGTCTTACCAATCATGATAATACCGACCACAGCTAAGACATGAAGCGGTTGTTCAATCAAGATCCGTGGATCAAACAGCATGCCGACGGAGACGAAAAACAGAATCGAAAAAATTTCACGAAGCGGCAGAGTTTCTTCTTCTGCACGGTGACTAAAGTCCGATTCTTTGACTACCATCCCAGCAAAAAATGCGCCCAGTGCCATGGATACACCAAATACCTTGTAGGCACCAAAAGCAATAGACACGGCTGCTGCAACCACGGTGAGCGTGAATAATTCACGTGAGCCTAAGCGCGCAACCACTTGCATAATCATTGGCACTAAGCGTTTACCAATGATTAGCATAAAGGCAATAAAACCTGCCACTTTGAGTAAGGTAATACCAAGGGTGAGCCAGATATTTTCATCTGCACTACTTTCTGTGAGTGGCTGTCCACCAAGCAATACTGCTGTGGCAGGGAGTAAGACCAGAACCAAGACCATGACCAGATCTTCAACCAAGAGCCAGCCTACAGCAATTTTACCATTCACGGAGTTAAGTAAGCCTCGGTCACCGAGAGCCTTGAGGAGAACCACCGTACTTGCACACGACAAACTTAAGCCAAACACTAAGGCTGAGCCCATGCTCCAGCCCCAAAGCATGGAAATTCCCATACCCAGTAAGGTCGCCACTGCAATTTGTAATACTGCACCTGGAAGCGCAATACGTCGAACTTGCATTAGGTCGCTGAGTGAGAAGTGCATACCTACACCAAACATCAGAAACATCACACCAAGTTCTGCCAACTGGTTGGCAAGGTGGATATCACCAACTACTCCAGGCGTATTTGGGCTAATAATAATACCGGCAATCAGATAGCCGATGAGGGGAGGAAGTCGCAGGCGCGCAGCTATATAGCCAAAAATTAAGGCAAAACCAAAGCCAACAGCAAGTAATATTATGAGTTCTACATCATGAGGCACTAAAAACTCCTTAAGCCTAAGTTAAGGGTAAAAAAGACAAGCACAAAAAGTGCCAAAAGCATTTTGAAAGTTTAGCAATTCGAATAAAAAAAATGCAAAAAAAAACGACCTAAGCAGGTCGTTTTTTTCAAAAAACTAAAATTATTTGATTTTAGCTTCTTTGAAAATTACGTGTTGACGGATTTTTGGATCAAATTTTTTGATTTCCATTTTTTCCGGCATAGTACGTTTGTTCTTAGTGGTAGTGTAGAAATAACCTGTACCAGCAGAAGAAACTAGGCGAATTTTATCACGCATGTTCGTAGCTCCTTAGATCTTTTGACCTTGAGCACGTAGGTCAGCAACAACCTTTTCGATGCCCAATTTGTCGATAATACGCATACCTTTAGTAGTTAGACGAAGACGTACGAAACGTTTTTCGCTTTCTAACCAAAAACGGTGGTGATGCAGGTTCGGCTCGAACCGGCGTTTAGTTTTGTTGTTGGCGTGTGAGACGTTGTTACCAACGACTGGACGCTTGCCGGTAACTTGGCAAACCTTAGACATGGTGTAACTCCATTGATTTAGCCAACAGCAAATCTGTATGGCCAGTCAAAAAAAACATTGAATTCATTCAAGGGGCGTTTTATATCAAAAATGCGCTTAAAAGACAAGCGATTTTGCATAAAACGAACGATCACCTAGTGTGATCGTTCATGCCTTGATCGTTTATCGAAGAAGTGTCTTCGAAATCAGTTTGTGGATCGGCTTATTGAACGGTGGAAGAATGAATTTCAAACTATAGAGTTTTGGATTCGACATCACCGAGCGTTCATGCGACAAACTGAAGAAACCTTCTGGACCATGATATTTCCCCATACCCGAAGCCCCCACACCGCCAAACGGCAGGTCATCTTGAGCCACATGGGTTAATACCGTGTTTTGTCCGAAATGTCCTGAATGGGTACGTGTTGCGACATAGTCGGCACGTGCCTGATCAAAGTCGAAATAGTATAAAGCAAGTGGACGAGGACGGCTATTAATAAAAGCAATAACCTCGTCAATTTGATCATATTCCATGATCGGAAGGATCGGACCGAAGATTTCATGCTGCATAATTTGCATGTCTGGAGTGACACCCGTTAAAACAGTCGGTGCAATTTTACGTACAGCGTCCACATCTTCATTTTGTGGGTTAAAACTGATGATTTGTGCGCCTTGATCACGCGCATCTTCTAAATAACCTTGTAGGCGGTTGTACTGCTTGTCATTAATAATCGAGGTGTAGTCCTGATTATGAGCAATACTTGGGTACATAGCTTCAACGCACACTTTATAGTGATTTAAAAATTCAGCAGTTTTACCACGAGGTAAGAACACATAATCAGGTGCAACACAAGTTTGACCTGCATTCCAAAGTTTACCAACAGCAAGACGCTGTGCGACATCTGCTAGGTCAATAGACGGATGAACCAATACAGGTGACTTTCCGCCTAATTCTAAAATCACCGGAACTAAGTTTTCAGACGCTGCCGCCATGACGGTTTTACCGACATTGGTCGAGCCAGTAAAAATCATTTTGTCGAAGGCAAGGTGACTAAACGCATCTGAAATTGGGCCACCACCATTGACGACTGCGACCAATTCTTGAGGAAATGCTTCTGCGAGGGCTTTTTCTAATACATCACCGAATGCCGCAGAGGCACTCGAGATTTTGATCATGGCATGGTTGCCCGCAGCCAAAGCACAAATCAGTGGGCCTATAGAAAGAAGCAGTGGGTAGTTCCATGGCGTAATAATGCCGACGACACCAAGCGGTTGATATTGCACCCATGCTTTTGCAGGTTGATGAATAATTCCGACATGGCGTTTGGATGGTTTCATCCAGTCTGTCAAATGCTTGCTATAATATTTGATGTGTTCAAGACATGTGAGCAACTCACCAATCTTGGTTTCACCAATAGAACGGTTACCATAGTCTTGATTAATTGCATCAGCAAATTGATCTTGATACTTAACTAAGATACGCTTAAGCCGAGCCAAACGGTCTATACGTTCCTTCGCTGTAGGCAATGGGTAACGTAAATACGCTTGTTTCTGCTGTTCCAACATATTGTTGAGATGCTGGTGATCAAAAGAATGTGGTGTCATTGAAGTTGTTTTTGTTTGACTATTCATGTCGCACGACCATATCCAAATTAGCGATTAATTAATTTTTAGAGCAAATACTCTAAATAGTCAAGTTACTTTATGTGTTAGTGTTCTAATGCTTTGAAATAAATGGTTGTTTTAGGATGTCTCACACCAAAACCTTAAAAACGAAAGAACGTATTTTGCAGCTGAGTTTGCAGTTGTTTAATGAGCGTGGCGAGCGTTCAGTGACAACCAATCATATTGCTGCTGAACTGGGAATGAGTCCTGGTAACTTGTATTACCATTTCCGAAATAAAAGTGAAATTATTAAGGAATTAATGGAGCAATATCAGCATGAAACGCTAGAAATGTTAGCGCTTCCTGATGATCGTCAGCTTGATGCCAATGATAAAATTCGCTATTTCCAAGTGTTAAGTAGCCAATTATGGGCTTATCGATTTTTACATCGTGATGTTTATCACTTGGTCGAAAATAATGAAGATTTCCGCAAAATGTATCCACGTTTTGCCGGTCAAGTTATGCAACAAGGGCAGAAAATTTATCGTGCTTTTGTCGATGCAGGCTTAATGCAGATGACCGATTCTGAAATTGAGGCCTTAACCATTAACTTGTGGATCGTGCTGACCAACTGGACCAACTTCCTTTATATGTCGGGCCATATTACCGACTCCAATACTTTGGAAGAAAAGTGGGTGTGGCAAGCACTGCGACAAATGGTGTTCTTAGAAGGCGCATATCTACGTGGTGAAAGCCGTGAAACCTATGAGCGATTGCTCGAAACTTTAGGGCCGTCGGACTTGTTTGCAAGTCTTTCAAACGTAAAGCATCAGGTTACTGAATAAGACTATTTAGTCTGGCTTTAAAAAGCGTTAGAATACTCGGCTCTTTTTTCAATTTAACTGATTAGTGATATAAACCAACATGAATATGTCGACCGCTAACACAGCACGCTTACTCATTACCTGTGAAGATAAACCAGGGATTGTGCAAGCTGTATCGAGCTTTTTGTATCATCAGGGAGCAAATATTACCGCACTTGATCAATACGCGACTGAAGCTCAAGGGGGGCGATACTTCATGCGTGTTGAGTTTGAATTGGACAATTTACAAAGCCGTAAAGAAAGTCTAACTCAAACATTTGCGAGCAATGTTGCTGAGCGTTACAACATGCACTGGCGTTTAGCTTTAGTCAGTGATGTGAAGAAAGTCGGTATCTTGGTGTCAAAAGTTGACCATGCTTTGCTTGAGCTGTTGTGGCGTCATGCACGTGGTGGTTTGCCATGTGAAATCACCAAAGTCGTGTCTAACCACGATGCTTTACGTGAATCTGTAGAAAATTTCGGTATTCCGTTTGAAGTTGTTCCTGTGAATAAAGAAAACAAACGTGAAGCTTATGAGCAAATTGATCAGTTGATGCAAGGCAATGATTTATTGGTTCTTGCTCGTTATATGCAAATTTTAGACGAAGAATTTGTTCAAAAGTGGGAAATGAAAGTGATCAACATTCACCATTCATTCCTCCCAGCCTTTGTTGGTGCGAACCCATATAAGCAAGCGCATGAAAAAGGCGTGAAACTGATTGGTGCAACAGCGCACTATGTGACTGCTGATCTTGACCAAGGTCCGATTATTGAGCAAGACGTAGAGCGTGTCAGTCACGACTTTACCGTTGAACAATTGCGTGAGTTAGGTCAGGACGTAGAGCGTAATGTACTCGCACGTGCAGTCAAATGGCATCTTGAAGATCGTATTATTGTCGATGGTAATAAAACTGTTGTATTTCAATAAAACGAGATGAATTGTTGATTAAAAGGGCATACTTTAGGTATGCCTTTTTTTATATTATGATTAAAAAAAGTCATTAAAACTGACGAATTAATAGTTGCAAATGAAAACACTTCTCATTTATTATTGCCGTACTTTAATTGTGCTAACCGATGAGCATGATTGTATTTTTGACAAAATAAATGCAATCGCTTCTTCAAGGTAACTGAGTTTAATGAGTCAATCTCCCGCTCCAATGATGCAATCACCTAACCCGATGAAAAAGAAAATCATTACTGCGCTTCTCGCTGTTGTGGTAGGGCATATGGGGGTATTGTGGGCGGTCAGCAATATGAAAGCACCAGAACTTAAACCGATCGAAAAAGATCCGATTAAAGTTCGCTTTGTGAAGATTGTTGAAGAGAAAAAACCAGAACCTCCGAAGCCAAAACCAGAACCGAAGAAAGAGCCACCAAAGCCAAAAGAAGTTAAAATTGTAGATAAGCCTTTACCACCTCCACCGAAGAAAGTGGAAAAAGTGGAACAGGTGAAAAAGAAAGATGCGCCGAAACCAACTGTTGAAGCGGTCAAAAACGTACCACCAACACCTGTTGTTTCAACTGTGGTTTCTGAAACGAAAGTCGTTCGTGTTGAACCAACACCTCCGGCACCTGTTGCACCACCACCTGCCCCTCCAGCACCACCTGCGCCACCGACACCTAAAACTGTGAGCATTGGTAATGGTGTCAGTTGGATTAAGAAACCTAATGTTCAATTTGAAGATGGTGAATTAAAAGCGTCGTGTACAGTTGAAGTTGCGATTGCAGCAAGTGCTGAAGGTAAAGTCGAATCAGCAACGATTAAAAACTCGACTTGTGGCGCTGCTGTAAACCGTAAAGTGACTGCTGCAGTGAAGCGTGCACGTTTATCCAAATATATTGATAATGGTGTGGCAACTCCGACGCGAGTTGATCAACCATTCAACTTTAAACTTAATTAAGATTCCGGCTAACCCATTAGGAGTTCGAATATGAACTTTTCAGTTTATTGGCAACATGCAGATGCAGTCAGCAAAACACTGTATTTCGTGTTACTTGCAATGTCGATTGCGACTTGGACGATCTTCGTTCTTCGTATTATGGGCACACGTCAGCTCAAGCAAGTGGCATATAACCACCTTGCAGATGCACTAAGCAAACTGAAAGCGAAATTTGCTCCTTTAGCTTTTGAACAACGTAAGGCTGTGGCAGAACAAGCATTACTACGTCAAATTTCGGTAGAAAAAGCTAATGCTGAAAAAGGCGTATCTGTATTGGGTACGATTGCTTCAATTGCACCGTTCGTAGGTTTGTTCGGTACTGTGTGGGGTATTTTTCATGCCCTTGTAGCAGTAGGAAAAAGCGGTCAAGCAGGTCTTGCACAAGTAGCAACACCAGTCGGTGAAGCCTTGATCATGACGGGTCTTGGTTTGGCTGTGGCGATTCCTGCGGTTTTGGCTTATAACATCTGTGTTCGTTTTAATCGTACACTTTCGAATGAATTGCAAGATCAAGCGCATGGTTTATTGATTGATACTATGTTGCAACAAGAATCTGCAGCGAAGAAAGAAGACGTGAAAACTGCGCAGCAAAGTTTAGCTGGAGGTCAAGCTTAATGGCTTTTCAATTGGGTGAAGACAACGATGCTGGCATGAATGAGATGAACCTCATTCCGCTCATCGATATTATGTTGGTATTGATGATCATCTTCTTGGTGACTGCGACTGTTGCCAACCCATCAATTCCATTAACCTTGCCACAAACGACTGCAGAAGTGATTGATCTGCCAACTGAAAGCGTAACCATCAGCATTAACTCAGCGGGTGATATCGCTTGGAATGGTGATATTGTCACGCTCGAAGATTTAGAAAGTCGTCTAAATACAGCTGGTCAGCAAGAACGTAAGCCTGCATTGGTATTAAAAGCCGATAAAGAATCACGTTATGACACAGTTGCACAAGTGATGTCGCGTGCGAGTGGAGCCGGACTCAGCGATATCGCCTTTGCCAGTGATAACTAAGCACTGAGCAAAGATAACTAAAAAAAGCGACTGAAATGTCGCTTTTTTTATGTCTCTATTTTGAAAATAGATGCCGTTTAATTAGATCACTCAGATTTGAGTAGGTCTTGAAATTTGCTACGTAATTTCATGAGTTTAGGTGGTATTGAGAAATTACAATAACCTTGGTTTGGGTTACGTGCAAAGAAGTTTTGATGATATTCTTCGGCAGGGTAGAAGGTCGGCATTGGACTCAGTTCAGTCACGATATTGATGCCTTCAGCTTTTAATTCTTCAATACGTTGTTCAGCCAGCTGCTTTTGTGATTCGTCCTGATAGAAAATCACTGAGCGATACTGTGTACCGACATCATTGCCTTGACGGTTCAGCGTGGTTGGATCGTGAGTTGCGAAAAATACATCTAGCAATTGGCTAAAACTGATTTGGCTGTCATCAAAATTGATCTGAATGACTTCTGCATGTTGGGTGTTTCCCTCACAGATTTGCTCATAGCTCGGATGCTGAGTAACTCCCCCTGCATAACCACTGACGACTGTTTGCACGCCCTTTAGTTGTAGAAAAACTGCTTCTACACACCAAAAGCACCCACCACCAAATACCGCTTGTTGCATAGTGAAATCCTATCTTGTTCCCTGATGTTTAATATGGGGTTATAGCTAAAAACTGCAATGTACGTCTGTATACTAATCACAAGTTTATGTGCATTAAATGTCTCTGGCATGACTGAACAGTGAATAAAAAAGTCTGCCGAAGCAGACTTTTAAAATGATTTAACGCGGTTGAACAGCGCTTTCATATTGAATTAATAAATTGCCGTGACGGTCTAGCAATTTCAAGGTTTTTCCAAAAACTTGATAATGCGTTACCTTTTCGAGTGCTGCATGGTACTGTCGCTCTAGCCCATTGTTATTGAGACAAGCCATTTGTGTCGCAGCAATCGGGCCAAACGTTATGGTGTCTTTGCCAGCATTATAGCCACCCATTATACGATTACAGCCGTCTGCACCTGAGACACGTTTTGAAGCCGCATCGAATTGAATGCTTGGAATATTCTGCGCATTGGGTGCTGTTTTGATTGGAGTGTTGCCAATCTGAGTGGCAATCCAAGTACGATTCTGTAATAGGTTTAAATTTTCAGTTATGGTGTTGTCTTGTGCAGGCATGCTTTCACAGCCTGTCACCACTAAAGTTGAAACCAAAGTTGCAGCAACAAATATTTGTTTTAGCATCGGAATTTCCCCGTGGAAGCATTTCAACTATCTAAGCAAATATCGCACAGATAAGCTAGCCATATTTGTATCATTATTTAAGAATTACAATTGATTGGCGCTTGGATTTGAATGTGAATGCGGCAAACCTTGTCGAATTAATTTGGAATATTGTTCACTGCTCAGTTGCTTGATTTGAGAGACACGAGGGTTAACATGGGCTTTTTGATACCATGTTTTCATATCCCAATTTTGGTCTATGGCATGGAGGTCATACAAATAATTCGGCAAATAACCGGATGCAAATAAGCGGTAATCGGTTGGAAGTTGATGTTTGGAAACCGCTTGAATCATGTCAAACACCAGTGTTGTACAATTACTGGTGAGCGTGTTGTACCATTTAGGTTGAGTCTGCAGTTCATCAGCTTTATGGAGATATTCTACAAACAGCGCCTGCATTTCAGATTTTGGCATGTTTACGGGGAAGAAATAAACCTGTTCTCCGCGTGTATTACTGCGGGTATAGATGATATCTTTTTCATCTGATGCAATGAGGCTCAGTTCATATTTACGGAAAAAACCACCAATCGCAGAGAATTCTTCAGTTTTCTCTTTGCGAATTTCAATCGAAAACGTCAGCGGTGGTCTGTCAGCAAAATCAAAACTGACCAGTGTATGGGCAATTTGCGGCCCCATCCAATACGAGGTAATGATGTTGACGCCATTGATTTGACTTAGGTCATATTGGCGGGTTTCCCAACGCGGGGTATAGCTGCCATCGGCATGCCAGTCGAAATTACGCACATTGTGCAAGGTGATGAGATTGCCTTGCTTTTCATAATGTAGAATTTCTGCTACTTCAGGATTCCATTCACGATCTTGGCGTGCTTCCATGCCAAAATACCAAAATAGACCACAGATAAAGCCCACAATATAAATCAAGACATCTTTACGACGGCTAAAAAAGTGTTGGGTAATATAGATGCCTAAAATGCTCAGGGCGAAAGCAATCCAGATCCCAATGATAATGCGGCTGCCTAACCAGCCTGCCGGTTGCTGTATCCACAGGGCGGCACAGAGCCAAATCGAAGAGCAGAGGACAAATACACTAAATAGGGCATGAAGAATACTTCGCCCTATTTTTTTGAACATTGCTCGTTGGTCACTCTGTTGCATATTTTTCTTTTAGCTTAAGATTTTTCTTTATTTTCGGTAAGTTGCGAACTCAAAAGCAATCCCAGTTTTGTCGTCGATATGTTGTTCTGACGCCACTTTTTGAAAGTCCGCAGGAATTTCAGGATAATGCGCATCACCTTGAACATCCAGTTCAACATGCGTGAGTTCTAAACGGTCTGCAATGCCGATGGTTTGCTTAAAAATTTCACCACCACCAATAATAAACAAACTCGTTGGTTTTTCTGAACTTGCAACATCAGCAACAGCTTGCGTTAATGCCTCGTCGATACTATATGCGACTTTGGTGCCTTCAAATGACCAAGTGTTATCTCGTGTAATTACCCAATTGACACGCTTCGGAAGGGTACGTCCCATAGACTCTAAGGTTTTGCGTCCCATGACCACTACACCGCCTTGAGTGATGGCTTTAAAGTGCTGTAAATCGGCAGATATATGCCACGGCAAATCATTCCCTTTACCAATGCAGCGCTGCTGATCCATAGCGACAACGTGCACGATTTCTAAATTTTGAAATGCCATAGTTTGAACTCAAATAGCCGAAATATTTGCCGTCTATTAGAATGCAAAATCCCGCTTGAGGTAAAGCGGGATTTTGCTTTTCACTTGGAATTTCTAAAAATTAAACCGCAACAGGGGCTTTAATCGCAGGATGTGATTCATAACCTACGATTTCAATATCTTCAAATTTAAAATCGAAAAGATCGGTAATTTCAGGATTGAGTTTTAATTGGCACAGACCCATTGGTTCACGTGTCAGTTGCAACTGCGCTTGTTCGAAATGGTTGGCATATAAATGTGTATCCCCACCGGTCCAAACGAAGTCACCTACACCTAGACCACAAACTTGCGCAATCATGTGTGTTAACAGGGCATAGCTGGCAATGTTAAACGGCACACCTAGGAAAACGTCAGCACTACGTTGATATAATTGGCAGGATAATTTTCCGTTTTGGACAAAAAATTGGAATAAGGTATGGCATGGTGGCAATGCAACATTACCTGCCTCATTTGGGTTCCAACCCGACACGATTAGACGACGAGAGTTAGGATTAGTTTTGATTTCATTGACCAACCATTTAATTTGGTCAAAACCATCTTGTTCATATAGGCCATCGGCTTTTTTGGTTGCACCGAAATTACGCCATTGATGACCGTAAACAGGACCTAATTCGCCGGCAGGACGACCAAAGCGTGCAGTTTGTTCTGCGGTAGACCATTCATCCCAAATCGACACTTTATTGTCTTGCAAATATTGAACATTGGTATCGCCTTTAAGGAACCACAACAGTTCAATCACGATAGAGCGGAAATGAACTTTCTTGGTGGTGAGTAAAGGGAAACCTTGAGAAAGATCGAAGCGCATTTGATGACCAAATACAGAACGTGTTCCCGTACCCGTACGGTCGCCCTTGTCGCCGCCGTTGTCGAGAATGTGTTGTAAAAGGTCTAAATACTGGCGCATGTCTCTCTCATAATTTGCTAAATTTCTTGTGGCACATATTAGCTTGTTTTGCGTGAGGAAGGAACTGCGATGGGTACTTGAATATGGTCAGGTTTAAAAAATCAAAATCATACGGTGTTTATTTGGTGATGACCAAATTTTGCAGGCAACAAGCGCTGAGTTGTCTGGGCTGAAGACGCCTATTAATAACAATTACATCAAGTGTTAACGAGACAATATGTCTGATAAATCAAGCATGAGCTTAGAAGACTTAAGCTCTATTGTTTACATATTAAGCGATGTTACATTCGCAGCGTTGAAAAAAATACAGATAAGTTTGATTAAAAAATACACGTGATTTTTCTCATTATGAAGAGGTGATTTTAGGCTATTATTTCTGAATAAGAGTTTGATATCAAAAATAAATCTATTTGAGTTAAAAATAGACGGTCGTATTTAAATGTGAAGATTTGTTTAAGAAATCTTACATTTTTTACATGAAAAAACATGATTTACGCGGTACTATCACCCTCGTTAAAATTTTTGTATGCCTAAATATAGGCGGGAGTGTGGGTTAAAGAATGGCTTATGATCACAATGTAAACTTGAGTGAAGTGCATGCTCCAGTTCAGGCAAATATCATAATTCGTTCTCAGGCGAGTAAAAATACGGGCAAGTCCAATACCACTCAAAAAGCAGCGACTAAAAATGTGGTATCCCGAAATGGTCAGCGTATCGATATCGATCGTTTGACTGGATTTTTACAAGGCATTACCCGCAAAAGCAGTACTCAGAAATGTGCCCGCAGTGTTCGTTTAGCACTTGAGTCCGCAGGGGCACGTTTTAACGGTCACCCCGTTGCCGCAGCAGATTGGGGCAGCACATTACAAAAAATTGGTTATCAAAAAATTAATTTAGCGTTTGATCGACCTAAGAAAGGCGATATCTATATTATCGACCGCAATCAAAGTAGCCGTTATGGTCATATCGCAGCATATTCAGGTAAGGATTGGGTGTCTGATTATCGTCAAGCGGGTTATGCGGTCTATCGAACTCCAAATGTGAAATATAGCTATTATCGCTTAGCGGATTAACAGCCCGTGGCTGAATAAAAGGTTAGTCTTCAAACCTTTTTGCACGCTGACTGTAGATCGAGACGATAAATAATCCAATTGCAGTAAAGCCCACACATTGCAGCGCTAAAATCCAGCGTTGCTCATTGGGTAGAAAATAAATTAAGCACACTAAACATAAAATTGGCAAACCAGCCAAACCGCATTTTAATGACGGAGACAGTGTTTTTAGTTTGTCTTGTCTGAGCTTATAAAGCAGATCAATCATCATACCAATGGCTAAACTGAAGCCCGCAAAGCGGGGATCTAGTTGTTTTTGTTCAGCGCATAGAAAAATAAGCACACAGGTACTGATACAAATGATGAGCTTGATTTGTCGGTTACAGCGCTCAGAGTACCAAAACGTCAGCATTTAAACCTTACCTTCGGGTGAAGTTTTCTCGTTTTTATTCAGCAGTGAAATCGGGGAGAGCAGGCAGATTGCCAAAGCCATAAAGCCAATGCCTTGAGCACCCGGAATCAAAATTTCACCCTTATTCATGTTGATAAAAACCAAAGCCAACAGCAGTGCAATCGGTATCCACGTCAATAAACGATAGAGTAAACCAGTTGGGTTTTTTGCTGCAAAATGAATCTTACAATAACGACAAATCAGGAAAATCACGCCTGTACCCATGAACATTAGAATGGCTTGAAGTGTTAAGGGTTCCATCCAATACAAAACACCGGTCAGTACGGCCATCGCAATAAAAAACAGGATTTTTTTAATTACAGAAACGCTGGGGTTAAACCAAAATTCAAGCATGGATCGATAGTTTAAAAATAAGCTGAATAAACTTTAGCACAGATCGGTTGTCTAATTCAGTCACTTCATGTGCAGTAAATGCGTATGAAGGAATAAATTTCAGCGCATAAAAAAGCGAGGCTTAAACCTCGCTTGCTTAAAGACATTTAGAAAATATTAATGATTTTTTTGTGGACCCCAGTCATAGATTTTTTTCTGGTAGGCATACCACATCATCCATAGTCCAATCAGAATCATCGGAACTGTCAGGAACTGACCTTTACTCATCCATCCAATGAATAGTTGACCATTGTCCGGCTCACGGAAGAATTCAACGGTGAAGCGTGCGATACCATATCCGATGAGGAACAAGGCTGAAACGGCATAACGTGGACGAGGTTTTGAACTAAACCACCACAGCACGATAAACAGAATTAAACCTTCACAGAGTGCTTGATAGAGCTGCGACGGATGGCGCACCAATTGGAGTGGATCGGTCGGGAAAATCATACCGAAAGCAAAATTAGGGTCAGTCACTGCACGGCCATACAGTTCGCCACCAATAAAGTTCCCAATACGACCAAACATTAAGCCTGTTGGAACGCAGGGTGCAATAAAGTCGAGGGTCTGGAACCAGGTCATTTTATATTTTTTGCACCACAGTAACATGGCAATCATGACCCCAAGGAAACCGCCATGGAAGCTCATGCCACCTGTCCAAACTTGGAACAGCCATAGTGGGTTGGCAAGGAACTGATCGAAACCATAAAAGAAGACATAGCCAAAGCGTCCACCAATCACGACACCCAATGCACCGTAGAAAATCAGGTCAGAGACCATTTCTGCGTTCCAGCCGTCACGTTGTTTTGCACGGTAGGTTGCCAAGCCCCATGCAAATAAAAAGGCCAATAAATACATCAGACCATACCAGTGAACTTGTAGTGGCCCCAGTGATATCGCCACAGGGTCGATATTTGGATATGTCAGCATTGCTGTTCCTTGTCATTATGTTTTGCACAGATTTTAGCTGAATGTGCTGAAAAATGTTGTACATTCAATGTGTAAAGATATTGAGAGTTGAATATGTGCATTGTGGCTTTTGCTTGGCAGGTCTTGGATGACATGCCACTCTGCCTGATTTCGAATCGTGATGAGTTTTATCATCGACCGACGGCAGGCCTAAAGCAATGGGTAGATAGTCCGATTATTGCAGGGCAGGACTTACAGTCTGGTGGAACATGGATGGGGATAACCGCTCAAGGGCGTTGGGCGATTGTGACCAATTTTCGTGATGGTCGTGATCAGACTGCATATCCCACTTCACGTGGCGCTTTGATTCAGCAATTTTTAGAATCTGAGCAAACGCCCATTCGGTTTGCGCAAGCACTGGAACAAATCCAATGTAATTATGCTGGCTTTAATTTATTCGTTGGCGATGCCACTCAAGCCGTTTATATGAGTAATCGCGGTGAAGCGCCACAAGTCTTAGCCAAAGGGGTGTATGTCACATCCAATGGTTTAATGACTGAACATTGGGAAAAGACCCGACATTTACGTAAACGTTTCACGCAAGAATTTTTACCGATGCTACAAAGCCAGCAACCACAGGCGGACATAGACGCCGCTGCGTGGGATATTTTGGAAGATGAACGTAAAATCATTCCAGCGCTGCTACCCAATACTGGGATTCAGGCGGAAATGGAACATTTGCTGTCTTCAACCTTTATTCAAAGTCCGGTGTATGGCACCCGCTGTTCAAATTTATTATGTATGCGGGATTCACAGTGGCATTGGCAGGAAAAACAGCAGCAGGGTGAGCAACAAGGACAGATCACCCAGATAGAAGTGCATTTAAAGGTATAAAAAAAGCCGACGATTCGTCGGCTTTTTTTTTAAAGGTGTTTTATGCGGTTTTTTGCGTTGGCTGAGCTTGTTCTATCGCTTCGCCAGCAATCACACCACCATCTTTACGGGTGATGACTACGGTCGCTGAGCGAGGACGTGAAGTCGCTGCTGCATTGGTTTGTGATGCAGGCCAGTGGCTGGTCGGTTCAGAATAGGATGCTGAATCTTCACCGGGATGTTGCACATTGATAAAAATCGCTTTGTAGTCAGGTGTCATCGTCACACCTGTGATTTCACATTCTTTAGGTCCAGTCAGGAAGCGACGTAAGTTTTCGTCATTCAATTTTGCCCCCACAATGGTTTCTTGACCCGATGAGGTCGTGGCTTTCGTGCCGTCACCGACTTGACCCGGAAGTGCAGCAAGCATCATACAGTTGGTGGTATCGGTATAAGCACCGTCATCGGTTTGAATCCATAACACACCACGTGGGTCGAACCACATCCCATCGGGTGAAGACAAGTCGTTATTGTCATTTAGACCAGATAAGTTAATGTTGCTCGCCATTTTTGCTTCAGCACCAAACAGGTAAATATCCCAAGTAAAGCTGAGCGCTGTGGTTGTATCACCGTCTTCACGGAAACGGATAATATGACCGTTGACGTTGCCTTTACCACCTTCAGGGTCGGTGTAGTTACGTGGGTTGGCAGCATCTAGTGCATGCGTCGTACCACGGTTCGAGTTATTGGTGAGGGTCACATAGACTTCACCATTGTCTGGATGCACAGCGACCCATTCAGGGCGGTCCATTTTGGTAGCACCGACAGCATCTGCGGCAAGACGTGCGAAGGTCAGAACATCTGCTTGTGAGCTAAACGGATAAACGCTGTTGCTTTGGTTTAAACCATTGACGTTATAGCTCAATTCAATCCATTGACCTTTGCCGTCATTGTTAAATTTGGCAACGTATAACTTACCGTTGTTCATGTATTTGTCACCTGCAGCATAGCCACCGTTGACATCTTTTTTATTCCATTTTTGGTCGGATACAAATTTATAGATGTATTCACCGCGTGAGTCATCACCCATGTAAAATGCGAGGTTGTCATCTTCACGTAAGCGACTTGCACGGCAGTCTTCATGTGCAAAGCGACCCAGTGCTGTACGTTTTACGGGGTTTTCACGACGGTCAAATGGATCGATTTCGACAATCCAACCAAAGGTGTTTGGACCATTACGATAATCTTCTGCTGCCTGAGTACCGGTAACATTCGCCGACCAACGGTCATATAAATCTTGAGACTCATTACTTCCAATCGCTGTTTCCCAACCATAGCGCGAGTTTGCACCCGCTTTTAGACCATAACGGTTGAGTGCCACAATTTCAGCCGGACTACGTTTGGCATCATCGTCTTTTGCACGAGCGAAGTAACCAATGAAGTTTTCTTCTGTCGTCAGGTAAGTGCCCCAAGGGGTATAACCATTACCACAGTTGTTGTGTGTACCACGGGTTTGTTGACCATTGGCTGAAAACTTCGTACTGACTAAGCTTGAGCCTGCAACAGGGCCTTTAAAGTCCATTACGGTCGATGCGGTAATACGACGGTTAAATGGAGAGTTTTGTACCAGTTTAACGGCTTGAGTCTTGCTGTCTTTTTCAATTTGAATCACAGAAACTCCGTGTGCATTGACTTCACGGATAACTTCATCTTCAGGGCGACGGCCATCTACTTTGGTTGGGCCTTGTGGGTGTAAGAAGGTTGGATTGATGTATTCATGGTTCATCACCAACAAACCTTGGTCAGACTGTTTGGCATCATAACGTCCAGAGGTGGTATTTAAACCAAAGAAGCTCATACCGTCATGGCAGTCACCAGAGCGGAATTGGAAGCTCGGGCCAGAAGGAACATTGTTATCATCCCATGCTGGGTATGCAGGGTTAATCGAGTCACCCATCGCATATAGCACATGCGCTTGATAGCCTTCAGGAACAGTCACGATATCGTCTAAATTCTTTTTCACTGGTGTGAAATTGAACTTGGTCGGTTTTTGATTTGGATCTGTAACTGGTGGTTTGATATTGCTATTTGAATTTGAGTCATTGTCATCATTACACCCCGTTAATGAAGATGCCAATGCAAGTGCGACTGCACCACTCGCAGTCTTGGTAATCAAGCTACGACGGCTGATGCGTTGTTCTAAAATGTCACGAAAATGAAGGTTATCCGAAGTGTTGTTATCAAGTTCTTGATCTTCGTTATATGGCATGTTTGTCATGAATTTAAATCCTGGCAAAGGTGTGCTGGGTAAAAGTTGATCACATAAAACTATCGATAAAATATGACAATGCTTTGAAGCTAATGTTGCAAACTGATGAAATAGGCGTTTAGATTTCGCTGCATGTAAATTGCAAAACATTAAATGGGTGCATAAAAAAAAGAGGCTATCTCAGCCTCTTAGGTGTAAAACTCACCAAAATTGTCGAAAAATAAGTTTGTTTAAGGTGCAGATGCACGTCGTTTTTCAATCAGCTTGCCAAAGAACAAACCCAGCTCAAACAGCATCCACATAGGAATGGCTAACATGATCATCGAAAGCGCATCGGGTGGCGTGGCAAACATGGCGACAAAAAAACAGCCGACGATAATAAAACGACGCTTCTCTACCAAGGTTTGAGTAGATACCACCCCGATCAAAATCAAAATTAATGTGATGATCGGAATTTCAAAGGTCAGTCCAAACACCAAAAAAAGCTTTAAGCAGAAACTTAAATAACTATTGATATCCGTCATTGGCGCGACTGTTTCAGGGGAAACACTCATAAAAAAATGCAGGATGGATGGTAGGGCAACCCAATAGGCAAATGCAATTCCGGCATAGAAGAGGACGATACTGCCGAATAATAAGGGCATCGCCAAATGCCGCTCTTTTTCATACAGTGCAGGTTTGATGAAGGCCCAAAGTTGATAAATCACGAAGGGCATCGCGAGCATAAGCGCGACAAAGAAATTTAGCTTAAACGGCGCCATAAAGGTGGCGGTCACATCCGTTGCGATCATGGATGAGTTCATCGGCAACTGCGCACGCAGAGGCTCTGACATCAATTGATAGCTTTGATTGGCAAAGGGCAATAAACAAAAGAACAGAATCAAAATGAGCCCTGTAATTTTGATCAAATGCCGACGCAAAATCACCAAATGTTTGGTGATCGGCATTTCTTCCAAATCAGGCACAGTGTTCTGTGAATTGTTCAGTGAAAGATCTGTCATACGGCCACCTGATATTCTGCTAATGCATCGGTAGAACTTAATACAGGAGCTTGATCTGTTTTAATCTCGTGCTTTATTCTCATTTGGGGTGTAACCACGGCAAATATCGTGCTCTGACCACGTTCGATGTACTGATAACGTGGGGATAAATTTTTATTGTCAGGTAGGACGGCTTCTTGTTGTTTTTGCGCAGTCTGTTCTATGGGGTGTTGCGTTTGTTGCAATTCATTCATCTGCGCCTGCATACGCGCTTCGAGCTGTTGAATACGTTGCATTTCTTTTTGCATTTCTTCACGAAGTTCGGACATGCGAAGCTCACGATCAATATCTGTTTGCACGTTACTGATCAGTCGTTTAACTTTCCCGTACCATTTACCTGCAAAGCGGATACCTTCAGGCAGTTTTTCTGGGCCGAGTACGATCAGCGCAATAATGCTGAACACCAGTAATTCGCTAATACCAATATTAAGCATTATGACAACTCCTTAGCTTTGAACTGAGGAATTGGTTTTATTTTGAGCTTCATGCTCTAGCGTGCGAGGCTCATTAAGCTGTGTGTTTGCTGCGTCTTCATCACGCATCGATTTTTTGAAATCTTTGACCGCGCCGCCGACATCTTTGCCCAAGTTTTTTAGCTTAGAGGTACCAAAGAGTAAAATCACCACAATTGCAAAAATCAGTACATGCCAAATCGATAGTCCAGCCATCTTGTTATCCTCTTGTTGGTCTGCACAACATTTCAGCAGTTGTAGATGACAGTGAAGTGACCAAGATGTTGCAGTTTAAAGACAGCCGCCAATTATGTTCAGTGTTACTATGCATGGATTGAGCAGTGAGGGTGGTGTAGTGGCGTTTCTTCTTCCGATATTGGGTTTTTTAAGTGGTCTCGGATTGGCATCATTATTAGGAACCGCATCGCTCAAATCGATTTTCTCTAGCTTACTTGCACGCTGTTTTATTCCAGCCGTAATCATCTACAACATGGTGTTCTATCAAGCAGGCAGTTTAGCGCTCATGCTCTTTAGCTTTAGTGTTGCCGTGCTGATGTTTTATTTATTTCGCTGGCTATTAAAAGATAGTTTACGTGCCTTGTGTGTCAGTTATTTGAACTTGGCTTGGCTGGGTTTTCCTTTTGCCTTAGCACTGTTCGGCCCTGAAATTAGTGCAGCGATGGTGGCTCTGTATGTCGGTGGCTCTATCTTTGGCAATATGTGGGCCGTTACAGCCGTCAGTTCAGCCCAACTCCCATGGTCGAGCGTGATTCAAAAAGTGGCGATGTCACCGCCTGTATTTGCCTTGATGATTGCAGGTGTCTGTCGAATAGTTGGATTACAACATTTAGAAGAACATCAGATCTTAGATTGGCTGTATCAGGCTGCAAAAATTGGAATGAGTTTCACAGGGATGTGCGTCTTAGGCATGTGGCTGCGCCAAACTAAGGTACAGTGGAGTAATCTGATGAACAGTAGTCGTATTTATGCGATGAAACTCACCGTTGGCGCGGTGATCTGTAGTTTGAGTTATGCCTTTCTTCCGATTCCCCAGATCGAGAAATATATTGGGGTGATGTTCATGCTGTTCTGCTTACCCCCTGCAGCCAATATTGTGGCTTTAGAAACGCATTATCAAGGAACAGGCACTTCGGCACGTTATATTGCTTCAGGCACGATTATGAGCTGTATCGTCGTCAGTTTTTATGGGTTAATTTTGCATCTTTTTTCGCTTTAAAATGAAAAGTGAATTATAGATGCCCACAAAGGGTGACTACTTAAGCTGTTTGCGAATCTGCCAATCTCGCACGAGGGCATATATCATCGCGATACCTATCAGGCCTGAAAATCCAACCTGACCTTGCGACAGATTAAGCATGATCGACACTACGATCAACACTGCAAAAATAGCGTAAGTGGTACGAAAGTCCGAGGTGAGCGGGTAGGTCAGTTGCGCATGGCAATGAGAGCAGCTTATTTTTTGAAAACCAAGAAATGAGCGTGTTGGGATTTCAGTTGAAGTGTGATGGCAAGCGTTGCATATGATCTGTATCGGTTGAAGTGCCATAATTATTCTATTTTTATTCAGGGATTGGAGTTAATCTTTGGCATTAAGATTAACTCCAATTCAAATTATTTCAAACTTGCTTTAAATAATTTCATCGCCTGACCACGATGGCTGATTTTATTTTTTTCTTCTTTTGATAATTCAGCGCTAGAAACGTTTAGTTCAGGCAGCCAAAACAGTGGGTCATAGCCAAAGCCATTTTCACCACGTGCTGCTTCCATCACTTCACCGCGCCAAATCCCTTGGAAAATTTGTGGGAGTGGGTCTTCTGCATGTTGGACCAAAGCCAAGACACATACAAACATCCCTTCGATGGCTTCACCCTCTTTACGGAGTGGTTTGAGGTCAGCAAGCAACTTGGCATTGTTAGCGGCATCATTGCCATGTTCACCTGCATAGCGCGCAGAGTAAATCCCTGGTGCGCCACCGAGTACAGGAACGCAAATGCCAGAATCATCTGCAATGGCTGGCTTGCCTGAAATTTTCGATGCGTGACGCGCTTTGATAATGGCATTTTCAACAAAGCTTAGACCGTCTTCGATGGCATCTTCAATGTTTAATTGACCTTGAGGAATCACTTCAACAGGAAGATTAAGCTCGGCAAACATTTTTTCAAATTCTGCAATTTTACCTTTGTTGTTGCTCGCCAGAACCAAAGTGCCTTGAGATAACCAATTAGATGAAGCCATGCAGAATCGCTCTTTATGTTGAATATTGAAATGTATTTTAACGGATTTAACGTATCTGGTTGAAGTTAAATGCGCTTTAGACTCCTATTACTGTAATACCATCTATTTTATTAATTTGAATATTTTTAAAAATCCAATGATTTGGTTAATCATAGTGATTATTTTAGTTTTATATTTAGGGAATTTCTTCCTAAAATTTTTTGTTTCTTTTTTAAAGAGAAGCTGAACATTATCTTTATAAGTTAAAATTTTTTTTTCATTTAGATAGTTTTTATAAGGATTCAGCCTTTCAATAATTGTAGTGATTTTTTCAGGATAAACATAAGTTGGTCCCCAATGTGACCAAGGGCTTTCATGTTCAAAGAAGAATTTTTCGATAAGTGAAAAAGCGAGTTCATCAATAACGATAGAGTTTTGCAAGTTTGGATTTTGATCAAGGTTAAAAGGAATAATCTGTATGTTTAATCCAGAATAATATCCACTTGAATATTGAATGACTTCAAAATTTATTTTCATGTATTGTCCTTATAATTTTAAAAATATGGGTTATTTTAGAAGTATATATTTAATAAAAAAGCACCCGAAGGTGCTTTTTAAGATTCAAAAACTTATTGTGCTTGAATCCATTTGTCTGCACGGTCACGTGCTTGACGAATTTGGTCTTGGCTTAAGTTGGCTGCCAATGCCGTTTTCTTACCTTCAGACAAGCTAATCACTTTGTTGTCGAGCATGCCATCACGGGTAGAAAGCTCATACCATTGGTATGCACCCATGTAGTTTTTCTTTTGCTCTTCCATCATGGCTAAGTTAAAGCTTGCGCGGTTATCACCACGGCTGGCTGCTTTTTCGAAATATTGACGAGCAAGCGCTTCATCTTTTTTAGTCCCAATGCCATCAGCGAGCATACGACCTACATTAAGCTGTGCTGCAGATAAACCTTGATCAGCAGCAGCCTTATACCATGCAAAAGCTTGACGTTCATCTTTGGCAACGTCTTTACCTTGTTGATATTTAGTGCCTAAGTAAAACTGAGCACCGGGCTGACCTGCTTTAGCAGCTTTACTTAAGCTGTGAATATCCATAATTGAATATTGAGCAGCTTGGCTAGAAACTGAAGATGATGGAGCAACATAATCCGCATGGGCTTGTATGCTAAAAAGTCCAATCAGTAGCGTCGTGCTTAATAATAATTTTTTCATAGAGCGCTCACTCGATAAATTGCGACTTCACCAAATAGATTTGGGAGACGTTTACTGAGTAAACTGTCTTGTTGATCCCCATTCACGGCAAGTCGGTTAATAATCCGGATGTTATTTTCAGCACACAGCGCTTCAAAATCACGGAAAGTACATAAATGAATATTGGGCGTGTTATACCACATATAGGGTAACGCGTCTGAAACGGGCATCATTCCTTTTAATGCAAGGAAAGAACGAGTCTTCCAATGTGCAAAGTTTGGAAAGGTAATAATAGCCTGTTTCCCCACACGCACCATGTCTCTTAAGAGAACGTCTGGCGCATCTACAGCTTGCAAGGCTTGTGCCATAACCACATAGTCAAAAGACTGGTCGGCAAAGCGACTTAAACCTAAGTTCAAGTCCTGTTGGATGATATTTAACCCGCGACTGACTGCAATTGCAATCTTTTCTTGATCAATTTCTAAGCCATATGCACGAATATTGTGCTTTTTGCTCATATGTGCAAGCAGTTCACCGTCACCACACCCTAAATCGAGTACGCTTGAATCTGGTTTAATCCAACGTTCAGCCAGTTGATGATCAATACGCATTAGTTGGTCTCCTTCGGTGTTTCTTGCAGGTGTTTTACACCGCCTAGGAATGCACGTAAGCTTTTCACATATAACGGAATCGGGAACAAGAAAGAGTCATGGCCTTGTTCAGCATCAATATCCACATAGCTCACAGGCTTATGATTGCTAATTAATGCATCTACAATTTCTTGCGAACGAGCAGGGGCAAAACGCCAGTCCGTTGTAAACGAAACAACTAAAAATTGACACTTGGTTTTAGACATCGCGGTTTTTAATGATTGCTCATATTCACGTGATGGATCGAAATAATCTAAAGCCTTGGTCATGATCAAATAGGTATTGGCATCAAAGTTACGGCTAAATTGCTCACCTTGATAACGCAAATAACTTTCGACTTGGAATTCGACGTCAAAGCCATACATAAATTTACCTGACTTTAAGTCACGGCCAAATTTTTGTTTCATGGCTTCTTCAGAGAGGTAAGTGATATGACCCACCATACGGGCCAAGATCAAACCTCGCTTAGGATAACTATCATTTTCTAAATAGCGACCATCATGGAAATCAGGGTCAGACAAAATCGACTGACGCGCCACTTCGTTAAAGGCAATGTTTTGCGCAGACAGTTTTGGTGTACTGGCAATAATCACGCACTTTTGTAAACGATCTGGATAGTCCACAGACCATTGTAGAGCTTGCATACCGCCTAAAGAGCCGCCAATCACCGCATACCACTGCTGAATTTCTAAACGATCAGACAACATGGCTTGGGTTTTGACCCAGTCACGGACAGTCACTAATGGGAAATCAGGACCATAAGGGCGATTGTCATTTTCAGGATTTGGAGAGGTCGGTCCAGTAGAACCGCTACAGCCGCCAATATTATTTAGTGCTACGACAAAGAATTTTGACGTATCAATGGCTTTGCCTGGTCCAATACATGCGTCCCACCAACCTGGTTTACGGTCATCTTCATGATGATAACCTGCTGCATGGTGATGGCCTGACAGAGCATGACAAATCAAAATTGCATTAGATTTGTCTGCATTCAGTTCGCCATAAGTTTCAACCATGAGCTCAAAACGTGGGAGTATGCGATCGCATTCGAGCTCTAACGGCTCTTCAAAAATAAACTTTTGTGGGGTAACTAAGCCCACTGAGTCAGCTGGAAAAGACACAGGAATAATTCGCCTTAAATCTTTAGTATGAATAATAAAAGGATACCACTTGAGGGTATCCTTCTAAAGTCATTTTATTGCTATTTGATATTTATAGCATTGAATTAGACTGCAGCAGCAATCACTTGTTCAGTACTTAAAACACCTTGTTCAATTAAACGGTTAGTGCTGGCAATAATCGCTTCGATGGATGCAGTCACGATGTTGTCATGTACACCTGCGCCGAATGCAGACTTACCTGTACCTTTCACTTGAAGTTCAATTAAAGCTAATGCTTTGGCATGCGCACCAGAACTGATACTACGTTCTTCATAGTTCAAGACATCAATCGGCAACTGCAATGCATTTAAGATAGCAGAAATTGGGCCGTTGCCTTCACCACGTAATTGCTGGATCTCACCGTTCACTTCGATATCGAGTTCAATGACTTGCTTGCCATTTTCATCATGTAAGCGGTAGTTTTTCGCCGCATAATGTGTATCTTTGGCCGCCACATACGTGTCTTTAAACAATGACCAGATCGCTTGTGCAGAAATCTCAGTACCGTCTTCATCTGTTTTTTGCTGTACGATTTGCGAGAACTCAATTTGAATACGACGAGGCAACACCACGTTGTAATTTGATTCTAACAAGTACGCAATACCGCCTTTACCAGACTGTGAGTTGACACGAATCACGGCATCATAGTCGCGGCCCAAGTCTTTCGGGTCGATTGGCAAATAAGGCATATCCCACATTTCTTCGTTCTTTTGGAACTCGAAACCTTTTTTAATGGCATCTTGGTGTGAGCCAGAGAACGCGGTGAAGACCAAATCACCAGCATACGGATGACGAGGGTGTACCGGCAAGCCTGTGCATTCTTCAATGATTGAAATGATTTCGTTGATGTTTGAGAAATCTAAGTTTGGCGCAACACCTTGGGTATACATGTTCAATGCAATCGCTGCAACGTCCACGTTACCTGTACGTTCACCGTTACCAAACACACAACCTTCGACGCGGTCAGCACCAGCCATAATCGCCAACTCTGAAGCGGCAATACCACAGCCACGGTCGTTATGACAGTGCACAGAAATAATCACACCGTCACGGCGTTGAATGTTACGGTGCATCCATTCCACTTGGTCGGCATAGACGTTCGGACCTGAAACTTCAACCGTTGCAGGCAAGTTTAAAATCACTTTGTTCTCTGGAGATGCTTCCCAAATTTCAGTGACCGCATCACAGACATCTTTAGCAACTTCTAATTCTGTTGCAGTAAAACACTCTGGACTGTATTGGAATACAAATTCAGTTTCAGGCTGTTTTGCAGCGTATTCTTTGACTTTCGTTGCGGCATTAATCGCTAATTGTTTTGCACCAGCAACATCAACATTCAACACTTTATTGCGGAATGTTGGCGAGTTTGAGTTGTAGATATGCACGATGGCACGTTTTGCACCTTGTAATGATTCAAATGTACGTTGAATCAAATGATCACGTGCTTGAACCAAAACTTCGATGTACACATCATCGGGAATATGGCCGCCTTCGATCAACAAACGGGTGAAATCAAAGTCGATTTGTGATGCAGAAGGGAAGCCGATTTCAATGTGTTTGAAACCAATTTTCACAAGCATTTGGAACATTTTGAACTTTTGTTCAATGTTCATTGGCTCGAAGATCGCTTGGTTACCGTCACGAAGGTCGGTACTCATCCAGATCGGCGCTTTATTGATTTCGTTATTTGGCCATTGACGGTCTGGTAAGTCTACACGTTGGTACATGCGACGGTATTTTTTACTTGGATCTGCCAACATCATGTGAAAACTCCTTATAGCACCGTGGATAAATGTCGTGGATAAACGGCAAGGTACTACTTATATAGATTGTGTCTATTTTAACAATTTACAAGTTTAATTTCGGAGTCTTTAGTCGAAAGTCGAAATAAATCTGTAAAGATTCACATGACTTAGCTTTACCGTAAGCTCGTAAATGTATAACTAAATATTAGTCCATATATTCCGGAAATAATTTCCTATTTTTGCGTCAAGATGCCATTACTGGAAAATATTTTTCTATAAAATTAGCTTTTTTGAAAAATATAATCTTTATTAATCTCATCGACGGTGGCTGTTCCCATCAATGCCATCGTAATCTCAAATTCTTCTTTCAGTATTTTGAGTACATGGGCAACGCCTAAAGCGCCCGCTGTAGCTAAACCATAAATGCAAGGACGTCCAACTAATACGGCAGATGCACCCAAGGCTATCGCTTTAAACACATCTGAACCTCGACGAATACCACCATCATATAAAACTGGAAAATCCGTAGGCACAACTTTTTTAATCAGTTCTAAAGCGGTGAGAGGGGAAATGCAACTATCCAGTACGCGCCCTCCATGATTCGACACAATAATGCCTTGCACACCGTGTTGCAGGGCAAGTTCAGCATCATGTGGATTGACAATGCCTTTTAAAATAATAGGTAATGAGGTGTTTTGACTGAGCCAAAGGATATCCGCCCATGTTGGTGCGATTTTCATCAGACCGTTAAATACGGGATGGTCGCCATCGTTGAGCTCAGGCAATGGGATATGTGCAGGGGTATGCGGATGCTGCATGACTTCAGGCAAATGAAAAAACACTCGACGTTCACGGTCACGAATCCCTGTATGCGGGGAATCAACAGTCACCACAATCGCTTTATAGGCATGTTCTTCTGCCATCTTGACCAGTGATAATGACTTTTCGCGCTCACCTTGCCAATACAATTGGAACCATTTGTACGGATTGTTCTGCTTTAACTTACGCATATCTGTATTGGTAAACGTACTGAGGATCATATTGCTGCCAAGGACTTCGGCAGCGAGGGCTGTTGCAGCTTCAGCATCAGGATGAAATTGTTGTTGATGACCTATCGGGGCTACAAAAATAGGATGTGGGAAACGTTGCCCTAAGATTTCGATTTGGGTATGACCTTGGGTTAGATCTTTCAGCATACGTGGTAGCAGTTGTATCTGTTCAAACTGAGACAAATTGCCACGGACACTGTGTTCATCCATCGAGCCGCCTTGCAAGTACTGCCACACCATGTTGGAAAGGTGTTTTTCAGCCTCGACTTCATAATCTGCAATGGTTTGCAAATGAGCTGGAATCTGAGTGAGTGGCGCTAAAATGTTGTGATCAGTCATTGTCAGTTTGTCCATGTCTATTGACCTTAAGCTTTAAATTTCGGCCCATTTGCGGATAAGGTTGTGATACAGACTAGTCAACTTGACGACTTCACTATGTGCATCACCCAATTGCATACGCAAATTTTGAATGCTTTGATCGAGATTAAATAACATGTGACGCTCAGCATCTTCACGGATCATACTTTGCAACCAAAAAAATGATGCAATACGACAGCCTGCAGTCACAGGAGTAACTTCATGCACACTGGTAGATGGATACAAAATCAAATCTCCGGCAGGCAATTTCACTTCGTGGTAGCCATAGGTGTCTTCTACCACAAGTTCACCACCCTCATATTCTTCGGGTTCACTTAGAAAAATCGTGCAGGACAAATCGGTACGAATTTTTTGATTGCTGTCAGGCATCCAGCGAATGGCATTGTCGACATGGAAACCAAACGTTTCACCATTTTCATAGCGGTTAAAATAGGGCGGCAAAATATTGAGGGGGAGAGCCGCAGATGTAAAAAGCGCGTGTTGTGACAATTCATGCAGAATAATGTCACCTAAATGCTGTGTTAATGGATGGTCTATATCTAGCTGTTGGTTGTTTTTTACATTTTTAGACAGTGAGCCCGTAGTTTTTTGACCATTAATCCATTCTACTTTTTGCATTTCTGTGCGGAAGTAGTTGACCTGTTCTTTACTCAATACATTTGGGATATGGTGAATCACGGCCTAACCCTTTGGAACTGTAATATTAATGTTTTGATCATATACAAAAATAGCCTCGAAGCGAGGCTATTTGAGTCAATACCATAAATTATTTATGGTATTTATTTCTTCTTAGTATTTAAAGTTAACAGATAGAACTGCACTGCGGCCTTCTGCTTCAGTTGCATAGTGTGAGGCATACGCTTTAGTGAAGTAGCGTTTGTCAGAAAGGTTGTTTACATTCAACTGTAAATCCACATTTTTGTTAACGGTATAACGCGCCATAGCATCGTAGCGTACGTAGCTTGGAACCCATTTTGTATTGGTAGCATTACCAAATACTTTATCCATGTAGGTAGCGCCACCACCAATTGTGAACTGTGGAAGGACTTGGTAAGTTGTCCAAAGTGTTGCTGAGTTTTTCGCAACGTTTTGAACTTGGTTACCATTGCTTGGATTTACAACATAGTCGTCACCGACTTTGGTGAAACCACCGTCAACTAATTCGCTGTCTAAGTAGGTATAACCTGCCATTACAGCCCACTTATCAGTTACATTACCAGTAACACCAAGTTCGATACCATCAACACGTGTTTCACCAATGTTGCTTGTAGTACCCTCTGTTGTTGTTGCACGTGTATTGGTTTTTTCTGTACGGAAAATTGCAGCAGTTAAGTTTAAACGGTCGTTTAATACATCCCATTTCGTTCCTAACTCGTAAGTTTTAACCTCTTCGGGTTTAAGGTTTTCGATTGCTGCAGTAATACCTTCTGACCCATCACCACCATCAACACCGACTGGATTTGAGGATGTCGCATAGCTTGCATAGATACTGCTATTTTCAGTTGGTTTAAATGTTAAACCTGCTTGCCAGTTAATAAAGTCTTTTTCATTTTTGATTGATACTTTATCGCCAGCTTGAGCTTTAGCAGGATTTGAGGTCACATTGCTGTTGAGCGCACCATAAGTCATCGTTTGCTCTGTTGAGTAATCATCCCAACGTACACCCAAATCTAAGATCCATTGTGGGTGTAATTCAATGCTATCAAGGAAATATACTGAAGTATTTTTAGTTTCGATATTATAAAGATCTGCGCCAGCAGTACTTAAAGAGCCTGTCCAATTACCACGGTCAGGGTTTTGCACTGATGTACACCAACCATTTGCGATCGAATCTGCCGGACAAGATTGATGTGCAGAGCCTGTCGAGTTTTTGCCGTCAATAATATACTGGGTACGATCTGTTTCTTGAGCTGAATATTCTGCGCCCAAATTAAAACGATGTTTTAAAAAGCCTGTGTCAAATTTACCAGTTAAAGCCAGTTGATCAGTAAAGCCATCTGTATCCGCAACTCGTGAGTTTGCACGTGCCCATACATTGCCTGTTACTTGGCCTGTTGCTTTATCAAAAAAGTTACCTTTTGAGTCGTCTGGGTTTGTCCATAGATAGTCATTTTTTGATTTGCTATAAACAGCAGTATTAGTCAATGTCAAGTTGTCAGTTAAGTCATGTTCTAACTTAATTGTACCAATATGATTTTCTTGTTTTTGGAAATCACGATCTTTCCAACCGTAGTAAATGCCTTGTTTGACATCAATCGGTTTACCGTTACCGTTTAATGGGCGGTAGTCCATTTCACCAGTTTTAGGTGCGCCAAATGGATTGTTATATGGCACACCAGAATCAGGTGTATCATCCGATTTTAGATAGTAATAGCCAACAGTTGCACGAGTAGGTGTGTCTAAGCCGAAAGTAATACTAGGGGCAATACCAGCACGTTTGTATTCAGCACCATCAGCTTGACCAGCTTTCTCATTCATGTGGCCCATAACGGCAACACGTGCAGCAATCCCATTGCCAAAATCTTTGTTGCCATCAAGCGTCACACGTGCATAAGCATCTGTTCCACCAGCAACTGAACCTTCTAAAAAGTCACCTTTTTTCGCAACTTTCGAAATCATGTTGATACTGCCGCCAGAAGTACCTGCACCACCCATAGCAGAAGCTGAACCTTTGGTAACTTCTACTTGCTCTACAGCAAACATCTCACGGTTTTGAGAAGTTGAGTTACGTACACCGTCAACATACATTGAGCTTTCAGAGTTATAACCACGAATAAATGGACGGTCACCATTTGGGTTACCACCTTCACCAGCACCGAGGGTAATTCCAGGTACTGTACGTAAAGCATCACTTAAAGTTGTGACTTGCGTGTCTTCAATCAGTTGCTTAGAAATCACTGATACTGATTTTGGTGTATCAAGAAGTGGAGCAACAAATTTAGCATTCGCAGATTTATCAACTTTTAAGCTTGGTGCTTTTTCAGCAGCAACTTCTTGGTTAATCGTTGGAAGTTGAGTAACTTGCTCTTGTGCGATTGCATTAACGGCAATAACAGAAAGAGAAGAAGCAATTGCTGATGAAACAATTTTCTTACGTGTTTTAATGAAGGCCATTTCGAACCCGATTTGGAATAGTGAATTTGTATGCGAATAATAATGATTCTTATTTGTTCTTACATCTTTATGTAATTGTAAATCACGATAAATAATCATATTGTGATAGTAGTATTTAATGTAATGATATAACAAGTATTAATTAAGGCTATGTTTTTATTTAATATTGATAAAATATATTGTTTTTTTATATTTAATTGAGATTATAAATAAAGCTATGATTGTGAATTGAATAAGCATAAATCGTAATTGTTAATGCAAAAAAACCTGCCGAAGCAGGTTTTTTAGTTTTGTCTTTTATAAGTACTAAAAGTTAGAAATCATAAGAAATGGATAACCAGTAGTTACGACCAGCTAAGTAAGTTCCAGCCATTGAAGAACCTATAGTCATGTAGTCATAGTAAGATGTCTCTACACCTTGGCTATTGATATAAGTTCCATTGCTTGTGAAGTCTTTATCTAATAAGTTATTTACAGAACCATTAATACGAATATTGTCGTTAAGGCTATAACTTGTACCGAGGTTAAATAAATTATACCCCTTCAACTTATTGCCAGTTGCAGCATAAATGATGCCAGCATCACCAGCAGTTTGGACTGTACTATAACGTTTACGATCAGATTTATACTCATGCTGTAACCAAACATCGAGTGAAGGATTAATATGCCAAGTAGATGTCATATTAAAAGCATTTTTGGGTACGTTATTTAGGTACGAGCCTTTATTTTCACCTTTTGTGATCTCACTTTCCATATAGGTATATGCAGCTTTAATATCCCATTCAGGGATAATGCTGTATTTCAAGCTAACTTCAACGCCCTTAGTTTCTGCTTCATTGGCATTAATACTTTGTGAAAAACTATCTTGAGTAATATGGGAACCATAGCTGACACAACCTGCTTGGTTTGGATTTGTTTCAGAGTAACAGTTCCAAAGGTCAGCTCCATCAGTTATCAGATCTTCAATTTTATTAAAGAATGCCGTTGTGGTTAAGTCAAAGCTACCTTTGTTATAATTAAAGCCTAATTCATAGTTGGTGGATTCTTCAGGTTTAAGATTAGGAGAGCCGACACCAAAAGTTGCACCTTGACCACTAACACTAATCACGCCATTGTGTAATGCTTTTGCAGAAGGTGCTTTGTAACCCGTACTTACACCACCTTTCAGTGTTAGATTTTCATTAGTATTCCAAACTAAATATGCTCGTGGGCTGAAGTGACCACCAAAACCTGAATGATCTTCATAACGTCCACCTAAAGTTAAAGCAACTGAATCTAAAAGGCGCCATTCATCTTCAGCGTAGAAAGATAATGAGTCTTTTTTGAATTTTGAACCCACGCCCGCAATATCGTCAGCAATTTCTGCTTCTTTATATTCGGCACCTACTGTGATTTTATGATCTGCAATAGGCATGACGATATGTGTATCAGCAACAAAGTCAGTGTTTTCTAATGTACGATCTGTACCTGCAAATGCATTTAATGGGAATGTGTTTCGTGGAATAGTACGGCCTACGGTTTCAGTAGTTGTATGGCTTACGTAAGATGACCATTTACCAAAATCATAGTTACCCTCATGTCCAGCAGAAATTTGATCACGGTTAAATTCTAGTTCGTCTTTATAACCATTAGCACGGCTCGGTGTGTCTTGAGTGCCCAGTCGATTATCATCATTTTTATAGTTTTGACTTGAATGGAAGCCATCTAACCAGAAACTATTTTTATCATCTAAGTTAAAGGATAATTTACCACCAAAATCAAAATTATCTGCTTCACTTGGGCGTGGGTCACGGCCAGATGTACCTGGAATACGTTCAGATTTTTGACGGTCCAAATAAGAACCGCGTAGCTGCATCCCTAATCGTTCGCTTATAAGAGGGCCATTTAAAACAAAACTGGTTTTTGCTGAGTCGGCTTCCCCATTATGTTCCATGAGATTACCACTCACAGTAACATTACCAGTCCATGTATCAGACACTTTTTTAGTAATAATGTTGATTACACCACCCATTGCTTCTGAGCCATAGCGAGTAGCCATAGGACCACGAATGACCTCAATACGCTCAATTGCAGCAAGGGGTGGTAAGTAACCATTTGATGATTCACCGAAACCATTTGGAGTTACGTCAGAAGATGTTGTTTGGCGACGTCCATCAATTAAAACCAAACTATAGTCATTACCTAGACCACGCATTTTTACGTTTAAGCCGGATGTTTTACCAATACCGTCACGAATATCAATGCCCGGAATGTCAGCTAGTAAATCTGCGATGCTAGAAGCATTTTTCTTTTCTATGTCTGCTTTTGTAACAACACTGATTGAAGCAGGAGCATTCTTGATCTTTTGTTCAAAGCCCGCTGCAGAAACAACAATGGTTTCCATCTGTTGAGCTTGAGATTCAGTCGTTTCAGCATGTGCGAAACTCGTAGTAGTTACAATTGCCCCAAATAAAGCAGCGGAAAGAGGGTTGAGATTAAATTTACTCATAAAAGAATACCAAATATGGACAAGATAAATATATGAAAATAAATTAAAAAAAATATCATTAAGAATAATAGTGAGAAAGTTTCTCATTTTCAATGGTGAATTAAAAAATAATCAATATTTCTTCGAAAAAAGCTGAAAAATTCTAAAAATAAGAAGGGCATCCATGCCTGAATTTATAGTGTTATAATCCATTTTTGTATATCTTTAATTGTTGTCATATAATGTGGCACTTTTTTTTAAAACTGTTTTAACTAACAAATTATCGAGGAAGCCATGCAAGTAACTTCTGAAGCGGTTTCGGGCGTTGCCCGTCGTTTAAATGTATCTGTACCGACGAGCCGTATTAACGAGCAGTTTGAAGCTCGCTTGAAACGCACTGCCAAAACTGTGAAGATCAACGGCTTCCGTCCAGGTAAAGTACCTGTAAACGTTGTTCGTCGTGAATACGGTGCTGGTATCTATCAAGAAGTTGTAAACGACATCATTCGTGACACAGTATTCGAAGCGATCCAACAAGAAAAAATCAATGCTGTTGGTATGCCAAACATTGAAAAAACTGAAATGAAAGATGATGCTTTAGTTTATGAAGCAACTGTAGAAGTTTATCCAGAAGTTGAAGTTAAGTTCGAAGGTCTAGAAGTTGAACGTAAAACAACTTCAGTTGACGACAAAGACGTTGAGAAGATGATTGAAAATCTTCAAAAACAACGCGCTTCATGGGTTGAAACTAAAGGCATGGCTAAAAAAGACATGCAAGTAACTTTCGACTTTGAAGGTACTGTTGATGGCGAGAAGTTTGAAGGCGGCGCTGCTGAAGACTTTAAACTCGTTCTTGGTTCTGGTCGTATGATCCCTGGCTTCGAAGACGGTATCGTTGGTATGAAGAAAGGCGAAGAGAAAGTTATCGATGTAACGTTCCCTGAAGACTACCAAGCTGAAAACCTTGCTGGTAAAGCTGCTCAATTCAAAATCACTGTTAAGCTTGTTGAAAAACAAAAACTTCCAGAAGTTGATGCTGAATTCTTAAAAATCTTCGGTCTAACTGAAGAAGAAGGCGTTGAAAAACTGAAAGCTGACGTGCGTAAAAACATGGAACGTGAAGTGAAAAACGGTCTTCGTAACCAAGTGAAAGGTGCAACTTTTGATGCCCTTGTAGCTGCAAACGAAGTAGAACTTCCAGAAGCAATGGTTGCTCAAGAAATTGACCGTCAACGTCAACAAATGATCCAACAATTCACTCAACAGTTTGGTGCTCAAGGCGCTAAAGCGTTTGATTCAAGCATGCTTCCAGATGACCTATTCAAAGAGCAAGCTGAAAAATCAGTTAAACTTGGCGTATTAGTCAGCAAAGTATTAGCTGATGCTAAAATTGAAGTTGATGCTGCACGTGTTGATGCTTACATCGAAGACATGGCTTCTTCTTACGAAGATCCTAAAGAAGTAATTGAATACTTCAACAACGATAAACAGCAACGTGCTCAAATCGAAGCTGTTATTCTAGAAGACCAAGTTGTAGATCACATCTTAGCTTCTGCTAAAGTAACTGATACAACTGTGAGCTATGAAGACTTATTGAAAGAGCAACAAGCTCGTCAACAAGGCTAATTTCTAGCTTTCAAAAAAAGGCGCATTAAGCGCCTTTTTTTATCGAAATTTGCCCCCAAATAAGTTGTCCTGATTTCACAATGCTTATGAAAAAAATATCTGTTATTTAATTGGGAATCTTTTGCAATTTCGACAAATATCCCTCATATTGTGAATTATGGGTTGAGTCAGAAAAATTTAGGAATAAATAACGTATGTATGTTCCAACAATTGAAAACGCACTAGTGCCAATGGTGGTAGAACAGTCATCTCGTGGCGAGCGTTCTTTTGATATTTATTCACGCCTTTTGCGTGAACGTGTGATTTTTTTAACCGGTGAAGTTGAAGACAACATGGCAAATTTGATTGTTGCCCAAATGTTGTTCTTAGAAGCAGAAAACCCAGATAAAGATATTCATTTATATATCAACTCACCAGGCGGTTCGGTTACTGCAGGTATGGCGATTTACGATACCATGCAATTTATTAAACCTGATATTGTGACTTACTGCATGGGGCAAGCAGCATCGATGGGTGCATTCCTGCTTAACGCCGGTGCTAAAGGCAAACGTTACTGTCTTGAAAATGCCCGTGTCATGATTCACCAACCACTCGGTGGTTTCCGTGGTCAGGCATCTGACATTGAAATTCATGCACGTGAAATTCTATTCATCAAAGAACGTTTAAATCGTTTAATGGCAGAGCATAGTGGTCAAGACTACGAAACTGTTGCTCGAGATACTGACCGTGACAATTTTATGACAGCGCAAGCTGCGAAAGAATACGGTCTTGTGGACGAAGTTTTATCTAAACGCCCATAAGTTTTAAAGAATTAATTATTGGAGTGAATATGTCCGAACATCCTCAAGGACAAAAGCATTGTTCATTTTGCGGTAAAACGCAGTCTGAAGTCGGGAAACTGATTGCAGGTGAGGACGCGTACATCTGTAATGAGTGTGTGGACGTATGTCTTGACCTAGTTCAGACCAGTCAGCAAGTTGAATCAAATGACTGGGCAACTCGTCCTTTACCAAAACCGCATGAAATCCGTGCTGCGCTTGACCAATATGTGATTGGTCAAGATGTTGCGAAAAAGACCCTCTCTGTTGCGGTATACAACCACTATAAACGCCTAAAAGTTGGCACCAGTGGTAAAAAACCAGAAGACGGTGTAGAGATTTCGAAAAGTAACATCATGTTGGTTGGACCAACAGGTTCAGGTAAAACACTGCTTGCTCAGACACTTGCGCGTCTTTTAGATGTGCCATTTGCGATGGCAGATGCAACGACTTTAACTGAAGCCGGTTATGTGGGTGAAGACGTTGAGAACATTGTTCAAAAACTCCTTCAAAAAGCCGATTACGATGTAGAAAAAGCGCAAAAGGGCATTATCTATATCGATGAAATCGACAAAATTACCCGTAAGTCTGAAAACCCATCTATTACTCGTGATGTATCGGGTGAAGGTGTTCAGCAAGCGTTATTGAAAATGATCGAAGGTACGGTTGCGTCGATTCCGCCTCAAGGTGGTCGTAAGCATCCGCAGCAAGAATTTATTCAAATTGATACTTCAAATATCCTGTTTATCTGTGGTGGCGCATTCTCTGGTCTAGAGAAAATCGTACAGCAGCGTCAAGAAAAAGGTGGTATCGGCTTTACAGCTGAAGTGCGTAAGAAAGATGAAACTAAAAAATTATCTGACTTATTCCGCCAAGTTGAAGCGACAGATTTGGTTAAATTTGGTCTGATTCCTGAATTTATTGGTCGTTTACCTGTGATTGCTACCTTGGAAGAACTCGACGAAGAAGCATTGATGCAGATTCTGACAGAACCAAAAAATGCATTGACACGTCAGTACCAATATTTATTTGAAATGGAAAATGTTGACCTTGTATTTGAAGACTCAGCATTACGTGCCGTGGCTAAAAAAGCCCTTGACCGTAATACGGGTGCGCGTGGTCTACGTTCGATTTTAGAAAATTCATTGCTTGAAACGATGTATGACCTACCAAGTCGTTCAGATGTGGGTACGGTTGTCATCAATGAAGCGGTGATTAATGGTGAAGCGGAACCTGAATTTAAATCAGAACGTCAACCAAAGAAAACTGAAGAAGCTGCACCGAAGTCAGATTTAAAAGTTGTGAACTCTAAATCTGCTTAAGCGCTATTCGTCTGAAACGTGTGTAAATCCAAGATTTGCACACGTTTTTTATTTCCAAAAATAAAGGCAGAATGTTAATCTCAGCAGGATGGCGTGGATGCCTGAATGTAAAAAACTGAAAACAAAAGTGTAAAAATAAAAAAAGACGCAGTGAGGGATAATCATGCGTGGAGTTGCAATTCTACTTTTAAGCAGTGTAGCGCTGCTGGGTTGTCATGGAAAATCAGCCATTGAGCAAACGTCATTGGCTTCAACATTAAAGCCCGTGGATCCTGAAAGTAAACCGGGTCATATTGAGCAATATCGATTGGGTATGTTTACCATTGGTGGTTGGGTCAATCAGAAACAAGGTCGACATTTTCAAGAAGTGAAAGCTCAACATGATCAAGCAGCGATTGTGTATTTATATCGTCCAGACAGTAAATGGAATCGTCAAGAAATTGTGGCCAGCAGCTTATTTCTGAACAGTGAGCGTATTCCAAGTTTATTGAATAATCATTATTACTGGGTGGAGTTACCGGCGGGGAATTACCGCTTATCATCGAGTCGCCCTTTGGGGGTGAATCATTTTCAAAAACCTAAATATTTAGACTTTGATGTTGAAGCAGGTCAAACTTACTTCATTAAATATGATGAAGAGAATTTATCCAGTAAAAGAACGGTTTCAGGGCCATTGCTGCTCATGCCTGAAAAAATTGGTCGAAATGAAATCGCATTTACAGAGTTGAAATCCAACAGTTTTAACTTTGTGGCAGAAGATCAAAACACTGGAAAAGTGCGGAAAAGTGCGCAGAAGTTGAAGGCACCTCATTATGATCCTGCGGAAGATGTGCAGTTGACCAAGCCTTTTAAACTGTGGAATCCATTAACTTGGTAGAATCTAAACAGTGACAATAAAAAAGCACCCCATGGGGTGCTTTTTTAGATCTTGAATGTGGCGAAATTAGTTCGCAGCAGCATCAACTACTGGGATTTTACCAATTTTTGCTTGCCAGATTTTTGGTGCTGTTGCGTGAACAGAAGTACCATTTACGTCAACGGCTACCGATACAGGCATGTCTTTTACAACAAATTTGTAGATCGCTTCCATACCTAAGTCAGCAAATGCTACAACTTCAGCTTCACGAATCGCTTTTGATACTAAGTAAGCAGCACCGCCGACAGCCATGAGGTAAGTCGCTTTGTTGTCTTTGATTGCTTCAACAGCAGCAGGACCACGATCAGCTTTACCAATCATACCGAACATGCCAGTTGCTTCAAGCACTTGACGTGTGAACTTATCCATACGTGTTGCAGTTGTTGGGCCAGCAGGACCGACGACTTCGTCACCGACTGGATCAACAGGGCCAACGTAGTAAATAAATTTACCTTTTAGGTCAACTGGAAGTTCTTCACCTTTGTTTAACATGTCAACCATACGTTTGTGCGCAGCGTCACGACCCGTATAGATTGTACCGTTAAGAAGTAGTGTGTCACCTGGTTGCCAAGAGTTCATTTCTTCTTGAGTGATGTTGTCTAAGTCAACACGTTTAGACGTTGATGAATCCCAAGTCACTGCAGGGTAGTCTTCAAGGCTAGGCGCTTGAATATGCGCTACACCTGAACCGTCTAATTGGAAATGCGCATGACGAGTTGCAGCACAGTTAGGAATCATACCTACTGGTTTACCCGCAGCGTGACATGGGTAGTCTTTGATTTTGATATCAAGAACAGTCGTTAAACCGCCAAGACCTTGAGCACCAATACCTAAAGCATTTACTTTTTCGAAGATTTCGATACGAAGTTCTTCGATTTGGTTTTGTGGGCCACGACGAAGTAATTCGTCCATGTTGATTTCTTCCATCAATGCTTCTTTTGCAAGCATCATGGCTTTTTCAGCAGTACCACCAATACCGATACCGAGCATACCAGGAGGACACCAACCTGCACCCATTGTTGGAACAGTTTTAAGTACCCAATCTACGATAGAGTCAGAAGGATTAAGCATTGCAAGCTTAGATTTATTTTCTGAACCACCACCTTTAGCAGCAACAGTAATATCAACTTTATTACCCGGAACGAGTTTGTAGTGAATTACAGCAGGGGTGTTGTCTTTGGTATTTTTACGACCAAAAGCAGGATCAGCTAATACTGATGCACGAAGAATGTTTGAGTTTTCAAGATAACCTTGACGTACACCTTCGTTGATTGCATCGTCTAGGCTCATGGTTAAATCAAATTTAACGTCTAAGCCCACTTCAAGAAATACGTTCACAATACCCGTATCTTGACAGATAGGACGATGGCCTTCTGCACACATACGAGAGTTAATTAAAATTTGTGCAATCGCGTCTTTTGCGGCTTTGTTTTCTTCACGGTCATACGCACGGCTCATCGCTTGGATGAAGTCCTGTGGGTGATAGTAAGAAATGAACTGAAGCGCATCTTTTACCGATGTGATCAAGTCATCTTGCTTGATAATAGTTGTCATACAAATATCTCTTGAGCGGGCTGATAGCTAGCGGGCTAAATTATAAGACAAAAACACAGTTGTGTGGGTATTTCGCTTAATCTTTGGCCGAAAGTTTAATAGGGTTTAACATGCCATGTCTCGCTGTCATCAATATCCTAAAAATGACGTTTTCACTGTCATATTTTATGAAATATTTGTCACATAACTAGAGGAGAAGATTTGTTTTTGTTTCTAAGATTTTGAAATTAAATAATATTTATTATTTTTGAATATTTCATATTTGTCATATAACTGTCATAAAACTTTTACATAATGACGTCATCAAAGTTAGAGTGTGAAATATATGGTTACTCCAGTGTTGTCAGTTATTGGTTTTTCTCTGTTTATCGCAGCAACTTGGTTCTACGGTCAACAAGAAGATCAAGCCTAAAGCTTTATCTTCTTTTTTTTGCTTTAATTTTTATAAAAATAATATTCTTCTTCAAATCTTCAAATCTTCAAATCTTCAAATCTTCAAATCTTCAAATCTAATCATGAGTAATAGCTAATTTTTAGTCTTGGCATTAGTTTGCGTCAGAGTGATAATCATCGTTGATCGCTATAGCTTTCAATTTTTTACAAAACTTTAATTATAAATACTAAGTTTTGAAGTAATTAATTGAGAAATAAAATAAAAATGAGCTCGGTTACTGTACGTTAAACTGTTGAATCAGATTGGGAGATACTGAAAAATTTACAGCTCAAAGCATTACATGACAGTCTTGATGTATTTACAGCAACATATGAAAAAACTAAAACTCATAGTGATTCTGAATAGCATGATAGAGCGGCGCAAAAAACACTATGCCAGTTTCTATTGGCATATGACGGAATGAGAGCTGTAGGCATGGTTGGAGGTACTATTGATAAACAGCATGAATTTACTGTAGTTGCAATGTGGTTGTATGAGAATTATCGGGGGAAGAGTGTTGCTGATCTTTTAATATCTAATCTAAAAAAATATGCAGCAAACCAAGGTTATATAAAAATTGTACTTCGTGTTGAATTAAGTAATTTACGAGCTATTCAATTTTATTCTAAACAAGGTTTTATAAAAGTTCTTGAGCAATCTCCTTTAAAATCAGACTTAGAGCTTAGCAGTCAAAAAATGGAGTGCTTGTAGTCCTTTTAATGGTCAACTTTTTTCGTATTTAAGTGCTTAAAAACAAAAAAAACTTTAATTTTTATATTATCAAATATTTATATTTAACATTTGTTTTATTTTTTCATGTAATTGTCATGGGATTGCAAGTGTATTGTCATACAGAGTCTTTAGGTTATTGCAGTATTTCTCAAGGACCAAAGAGGTTAGACGTTGAATTACAAAGCACTCATCTGCTGTATGGTTTTCACCCCCATGCTGACAATGCAGGCAGCACAAGCAGAATTTATTAAAGATAGTAAAGCAGAAATAGATTTTAAAAATTATTATTTTGATCAAGATCAAGAGCCTAACGATAAAGATTCGACAGTTTGGGGACAAGGTATTGAATTGAGTTATCAATCTGGCTTTACCGAAGGTCAAGTCGGTTTTGGTTTAGATGCGACTGCGGCAGCAGGTATACGTTTAGACGGCAGTAAAGATAAAGCCAAAAATTCGTTGATGTTTCCTTTAGAGGGTGATGGTAGTCCAACAAATTATTGGACACGTGCATATCCCACTTTAAAAGCGCGCTATCAGAAAACTGATGTAAAAGTCGGAGAGTTACGCCCTAATTTGCCCATTTTAAGTCGAAGCTTTGCTCGCTTGCTCGAATCTGCCTATTTAGGTGGTCAAGTCACTTCTAAAGATGTAAAGGGATTGACTTTAACGGGTGGTTACGTCACTAAAGCAATTCCACGTGCATCACGAGATGCGTCAAAGCTTTCTATTAAAGGCGCGACCGAAACCAGTGATGGGTTTATGTTTGGCGGTGCGGACTGGAAGCCCAATAAAAATTTAACGCTACAGTACTATGCAGGTGAGCTAGATGATTTTTATGTACAGCAATTTATCGGCGTGAAACACAAATTTCCATTCAGTGAAAACCAGAGTTTTAATACGGACTTACGTTTATTTGATACTCAAGCGACTGGAGCTAATGAGCGTGGTGAAAAAGGCTATGGTGCCAAAGTAGATAATCAGACAGCCAGTGTAGACTTCAAATACAAATTTAAAAATCATCAGCTGCAATTTGGCGCGCAAAAAATTGGTGATGATGGCGATTTTCTGCATATGAATCAGGGCAGTTTAGATAATGGTGCGGATGGTACGTTCATTTATTTGCCAACAAATCGTTTGTTGCAGAACTTTACTAATGCAGGCGAAAAGTCCACATGGTATGGCTATCGATATGACTTCAATAATCAATACTTAAAAGGCTTAAATGTATCGTTCCTGAAAGTACAAGGACGTGACTTTGGTAAATGTGGTTGTGCAACTGAGTCCGAAATTGACTATACCTTGCGTTATAAAGTGCCGGAAGGCAAATTCAAAAATTTAGGTTTTACCGCTCAATACGGAAAATTCAAAAAAAGTACAGGAACCAAGCAGGAACAAAGCCGTATCTACTTGACCTATACCATGCCAATTTTCTAATCCAAAACTGATCAGATTAATTTATTAATAAGTTTATAGAGAAATAAAAATGAATCATATTAATTCGAATCGTCGTCAATTCTTAAAGGGTTTGATGGGAGTCGGGTCTTTAGCGTTATTTTCTGGACTGAGTCCAGTAAGCACGTGGGCAAATGCCAAATTTCCGATTAGCCCGTTTCAATTAGGCGTTGCTTCAGGTGAACCTTGGCCAGATGGCTTTGTGATTTGGACGCGTGTTGCACCATATCCACTTTCTGTAGATGGTGGGATGCCGAAGGAAGCTGTTGAAGTGGATTGGGATATTGCTACAGATATTGAATTTAAGAAAATTGTGCAAACTGGGAAGGCGCAGGCACATCCTGACTTACATCACACAGTACATGTAGAGATAAGTGGTTTAGCACCGATGACACGCTATTATTATCGATTTAGATTGGCTGGTTATGAAAGTTCTGTAGGTACAGCAAAATCAGCACCTGCCGCGCACCAAATGCCAGAACGAGTTCGAGTCGCTGTAGTGGGCTGTCAGCATTATGAAACGGGTTATTACACGGCCTATGACTACTTGAGCAAAGAAAAAGAGATAGATTTAGTTTTCCACTATGGTGACTATATTTATGAAGGACCAGAGGGTAAAGGTGGGGGGCGTGCAATTGGAGATTTAAGAATTTCAATTCCTGCACGTCAACATATTGGTCCGGAAATTCAAACTTTACTGCAATATCGTATTCGTTATGCACAGTACCGTGCGGATCCCGATTTACAAGCTGCACATGCATCTGCACCTTTTGCGATGACGTTTGATGATCATGAAGTAGATAACAACTGGGCTGCAGATATTGAAGAAAAAGGCGAGAAGAAAGACATATTTTTACTGCGCCGCGCAGCAGCGTTTCAAGCGTGGTACGAATATATGCCTGTACGCTTAAAACAGAAGCCGAACGGTCCAGATATCCTTGCTTACCGTACTTTAGATTATGGCAAAATGCTACGGATGAATATTTTAGATACACGACAATACCGTTCTCCAATTTTATGCACCAAAGCTCAGTTAGAAGATGGGTTTGATAAAATAGATTACTGCCGTACTGAGAATAGCCGAAATGAGCAGGTTCTTGGTAAAGCACAAGAGCAATGGTTGGCGAAGCAAATGCGCCATGATAAGCGTTGGAATGTCTTGGCACAGCAAATTCAGGTTATGCCTTGGGTACGTTATAACAAATCAGGCAAAGCTTATTTTGGGAAAGATACGTGGAATGGCTATCCATACGCACGCGAGCGCTTGATTGAATCTATCAAAAAAAATGCACCTCATGGTAATACAGTAATTTTATCAGGAGATTTGCATCAATATTTTGCAGCGAATATTCCAAGTGATTTGAATGATTTTAAGAGTCCATCGATTGCAACCGAATTTTTAACTACATCGATAACCTCTACTGGCAATGGTCAACCAATCCGTCCAGGGCAGGAAGATGTGCTGAAGTTAAATCCACACATCAAATTTATCAATGATCAACGCGGTTATCAGACTTTAGACTTTTTTAAAGACTATATGCGTACAGACTTGAAGGTTCTAGACTTTGTTGAAAAACCAGGTGGAAAAATGACGACCGTCGCAAGTTTTGAAGTGGCTTACGGCAAGCCAGAACTGAAGCAGATTAAATCAAAATAAAAAGGGATCACTACTCCTGCTAAATTAAATAAAGCGCTTAGATGGTTCTAAGCGCTTTATTTTTATATTGGACTTGCACATCTATTAAAAACCACTGCCCATGCATGTGATCTACTATCCATGCAATGGGACAAGATGCTGATTTTTTAATCAGATTTTTTATGTGTGGCAGAAATGAGATGGTTAATTTCAGTTTTGGCTTTAATCATATCGGCTTGGAATTGTGGATCTGCCTGTAGGCGTGAAAATTGCGCTGCTCCCATAATACGGCCAGCATCGACATCACTTTGCCAATGCATATTGCACACGACTCGGCTTTGACCAAATTCAATACCACGTTTAAGAATTTGACTTTGACGCTCAGGACGTAACTCTGCTAAGACTAATGCATATGTCCAACCGATAGTTGTATGTCCAGAAGGATAGGAAACATATTGATTTTTTTCATTTTCTTCTTCAGGAGTACAAGTGCTGACATTAAAATAGCCATATGGACGTTCACGGCTATATTTCTTTTTTGCAGTTTGAGTAGAGTATCTACTATCAAGTTTAATCTTTCTTAAAATTTCAAATAAAATAGGTGTATTTTTCTCATTAATTTCTATGCCAAATGCATGTGAAAAAGGTCGCCCTAAGTGTGCATTTGAAACATCAGCATCAATTTGTGCTTGCTGCCAGCGAGCCGTATTTTTCAAATATTGAGATTGTTTAAAAATACTTTGATCACGAATAAAATCTGCACTATAGGCTTGTGGAGGAGTAGATAATATTTCAAGACTATTTGGAGCTGAGTCAGGTGTTAGATATGAATCTGCGGCCATGGAGTGTGCGCTTAAGCAAACCCATATTAATGTAGAGATGGCACATGGAGTATAAAATTTTAAGTTTGTCATGATATAGCTAAGTTTTGAATAATTAAAAAAGCGCTCATACCATAAGCAATAATATTGACTCTAATATGACAAGAATTAATAAGATGAAAATTATCGCAATATAAATAAGATTGAAATGCGGGAAAATCGGAATGAATAAAAAAACCACCCAATCTTTCGAAAGGGTGGTTTAGAACTCGAAACAAAAATTAAGCTTCTTGCTGTTCGGATTGGATTGCCGTTAATGCAATGGTAAACACGATGTCATCGACCAAAGCCCCACGTGACAAGTCATTTACAGGCTTGTTTAAACCTTGCAGCATCGGACCAACACTGACTACATTTGCAGAACGTTGAACGGCTTTATAGGTTGTATTACCTGTATTTAAGTCAGGGAAGATAAACACATTGGCACGACCAGCCACTTTGGAGTCAGGTGCTTTAGAGCGTCCCACACTTTCCACCGATGCGGCATCGTATTGAAGCGGGCCATCAATAAGTAAGTCTGGGCGGCGTTCTTTGGCAATACGTGTTGCTTCAGCCACTTTTTCGACATCTGCACCTGCACCAGAAGTACCTGTTGAATACGAAATCATTGCGATACGTGGGTCAATACCAAAAGCTTTCGCTGAATCTGCAGATTGAATCGCAATCTCTGCAAGCTGTTCTGCATTTGGATCTGGATTAATGGCACAGTCACCGTACACATAGACTTCATCTGGTAGCAGCATAAAGAACACAGAAGAAACCAATGAATAATCAGGTGCGGTCTTAATCAATTGGAATGCAGGACGTACAGTATTCGCCGTAGTATGTACTGCGCCTGAGACTAAGCCATCCACCTGATCGAGTGCAAGCATCATGGTACCTAAAACAACAGTATCTTGTAGCTGTTCACGTGCTTGTAGATCATTGAGTTTGCCTTTACGCAGCTCAACCATTTTAGGCACATAGTTTTCACGAATCAGATCTGGATCAATAATTTCCAAATCATGTGGAAGTTCGATATTACGTGCTTTTGCAACTTCAATCACGGCTTCAGGTTTTGCCAATAAAATACAGTGTGCAATGCCACGTGATTGACAAATGGCAGCCGCCTGAATGGTGCGTGGTTCATCACCTTCAGGTAGAACAATCCGTTTTTTCGCAGCAATGGACTTTTGTACCAATTCATGACGGAATGCAGAAGGGGACAAGCGTGGTTGATATGAACCATTTAATACTTCAGTAATCCATTCAGCATTGATGTGGCTTGAAACAAAGCGAGTCACTTGCTCTGCACGTTCGACGTCATCGACAGGAATTTCATTGCCTAAATTTGAAAGTTGTTGTGCCGTTTCAAACGTGCTTAAAGGCGTATGTAAAATCGGTAAGCCTTGCTTAATCGCGGTTTGGCAGAAATCTAAAACTTGTGGGTTCGGTTGATGGTGTTCAGTCAAAACCAAACCGGCAAGTGGAATACCATTGCTACTTGCAAGGCTAGAAGCCAACAACACATCAATACGGTCAGAGGCGCTGATAATCAGTTCGCCTGCCACAAATTTGTGAAGTTCATGTTCAATATTAGAGGCAACTAAGCTGCTATGCAGTACGCGGCGATGAGCAGCATCGCCTTGGTTGATCCATTCTGCTTGGATATGCGTCGCCAAGTCAGACATGCGCGGTACGCTGAGCGTATTACTAAATGGAACGAGGCCAATGACAGGTAGCTGTGTAGAACCAATTTGCGGATTACTTTGTTGTAATTCGAGTACAAATTTATTGGTATCACTGATTAAACGCAGATTTGGATCAAGCGTGACAGGAATTTGCGCAGATTCTTCTGGCAAGCCACGTGTGCGCATAAACAAAACGCCCGCAGTACGTTCAGATACCGCACCACCAAATTGGCGTAGAGAACTGTCAATTTTCTCAGCCGTTTTTGTGGCATTTTGAATATCTGCTGTGCTGACAATAATCACTTTAGCATCGAGTGCTTTTGCTAATGTTGCGTTGAGTTCTGAGGCAAAGTTATCTCGGCTGTTTGGAACCAAGCCTTCAACAATAATCAGATCATGCTTTTTTGCAATTTCACGGTGCAAACGAACCGCTTCTTCGAGCAGTTCATCACTTTCATCATGACTGAGTTGCTTCACGATGGTGGCATGATGAATAGGTTCTACCGTTTCATTATTAAATAAATGACGATAAAGAGCCGTTGTACGGTCTACAGTATCTGCGACATTTTCCTGTGAAAATGGTTTCAGAAAACCTGCTTTGACCCCTTGGCATTCCAAAGCATAAATTAAACCTAAGCATGCAGATGTTAAACCTACACCTTCCCCAGTTGGCACGAGTAAAATTGTTTTCATACGGTGTCTAAATTAAAGCTAAAAATTAATATTGAAGGCGAAGGGGCTGATGCGATTGCTTATGCAATCGCAGCTTCAGCATCAGACTTTTTTGTAGCAGACGCTGTCACCTCGTCTACAACATGCTCAGTTTCTTTGGCAATACGGCCTTCTTCATCGGTTGGAACAACCCAAATTTGTGGGCCAGTACCGTGGTCAATACGACCTTCAGTACCGCGTTTTAAGTTGTCATTTAATTCTTTACTAAGGTTGAAACCAAAGTGCGGTAAGTATGAAACTGTTTTTTCACGAATGTAGGCAGAATTTTCACCAATACCACCGGTAAAGAATAAACCGTCAATACGTGGTAGACCACAGCTGAGACCTGCCAAAGATTTTGCTAAACGGTAGCAGAATACTTCAATGGCAAGTGCTGCATCTTCGTTGCCTTGTTCCGATGCTTCGATCAACGTACGCATGTCATTTGAAAGATCAGACAAACCGAGTAGGCCTGATTGGCTGTTCAGCATCTTGTCGATTTTGTAGATATCCCAACCTAAGTTGCTCGCAAGGAAGCTGTGAATACTTGGGTCAACATCACCACTACGTGTGCCCATGACCACACCTTCAAGTGGAGTCAGACCCATTGACGTATCTACAGATTGACCATTCCAAATCGCACAAGTCGAGCTACCATTGCCTAAGTGAGCAGTTAACCAGCCACCTTGTTTAAAGCTGCCTGCCAACATTGAGCCACGCTCAGATACGTAGGCATGGCTAGTACCATGGAATCCATAACGACGTACGTTATGTTGTGTGTACAAGAATTTTGGTAATGCATAACGGTATGCATGAGACGGCATGGTTTGGTGGAATGCTGTATCAAATACGGCTACTTGCGGAAGTTCAGGGAACAAGCGCATGGTTGCTTCGATCCCTACCAAGTGAGCCGGGTTATGCAATGGAGCAAGCGGTGTAGCTTCACGAATACGTTCAATAATTTCTGGTGTTAATAGCTCAGCTTTGGTTAATGTACCGCCGTGAACAACACGGTGACCAATCGCTTGAGGATTATGGTGAGCCAAACGCTCTAAAATAGTTTCGAGGGCTTTTTCATGGTCAGCATGTGGAATGGACAGCTCAAGCGCATCACCACCTGTAGTGACCCCTTTAATACGTGCATCAGCAGAACCTAGGTTCTCGGCTAGACCAAAAATACGATCTTCACGGCGCTCAGAAACTAACGCATATTTGATAGAAGAAGATCCGCAGTTAATTACTAATACTGATGTAGACACGTTTAAATACCCGAATTCTAATTGAAATACTTATCCATAATATTGATCTGATTGCAGTTGTATTGATTGATACAATTTAGATCTGTGATGATGTTTTATCATGGGTTTTTTTATCGTCCTAGATAGACTTTAGGAGATTAGACTTAAGCACTATCGACCCTGAGCACAATAATAATTAAAATTTATCAGTTCATAGTTTTCATTTATTAATAAAATAGTCCTCAAAATTTATACGATTTAAGGGATATACATAGAACATAACATGCGTTCGCTGCGCTGTAATCCTCAAATTGTTGCAAAAAAGCAGGTAAATTTAACTTTTCTCATTCTTCTTAAGTATTTAATTGTCAAAAAATCTGTTTTCGATTCTATATCCTGTGTGTTTGCAGGCTTATATTTCAATATGTGAACCCTGGGTCTAATTTTTTAAATCACCATAAAAAAAGCTGTGCCTTTAATCAGAAAAGCACAGCTTTCGTTGTCTTATTGGGTGTTATTGGCGAATTTGACCATCACCAAACACAATCCATTTTTGAGAAGTCAGACCTTCAAGACCGACTGGACCACGTGCATGGATTTTATCGGTTGAAATACCGATCTCAGCACCAAGACCATATTCAAAACCATCCGCAAAGCGCGTTGAGGCATTGATCATCACTGAACTCGAATCTACACGCGCCAAAAACTGACGAGCCAAACTAAAGTTTTCGGTAATGATTGAGTCGGTATGGTGTGAGCCATATTTGTTGATGTGTTCAATCGCTTCATCTAGGCCAGTAACGACTTTCACTGCCAAAATCGGGCCTAAGTATTCGGTGTACCAATCTTCCTCAGTTGCAGGAACAATCGACTCACCCAAAATGCGCTGCGTTTCAGCACAGCCACGCAGTTCAACTTTTTTCTCAGCATAAAGTTCAGCAATGCGTGGTAAAAACTCTTCAGCGACATTTTCATCGACAAGTAAGGTTTCCATGGCATTACATACGCCATAACGGTGTGTTTTGGCATTAAGCGCAATAGGTAATGCTTTTTGCAAATCAGCCTGAGCTTCCACAAAAACATGGCAGTTACCATCAAGATGTTTGATAACAGGCACACGTGCTTCATTGGTGATACGTTCAATTAAGCTTTTGCCACCACGAGGTACGATCACATCGACATATTCAGGCATAGTAATTAATTGGCCGACCGCAGCACGGTCTGGGGTATTAATGACTTGAACGGCATGTTCAGGTACACCTGCGGCAGTTAAGCCATGTTGAATCGCTGCTGCAATTGCTTGGTTAGATTCCAAAGCTTCAGAACCACCACGTAAAATAATCGCGTTACCTGATTTAAGCGCTAAAGATGCGGCTTCAAGGGTGACATTTGGGCGAGATTCGTAAATCATGCCGACAACACCTAGCGGTACGCGCATTTTGCCCAGCTGAATACCTGTCGGACGAAAGGCCATATCGGTGATTTCGCCAATCGGGTCAGTGAGTGCGATTACATCTTTTAGACCTTGGAGCATGCCTTTAAAGCGTGTGGGGGTAAGTTCTAAGCGATCAAGCAGAGCACTATCCAAGTTGTTGTTATGCGCTTTGGTCATATCCACTTGGTTAGCTGCCAAAATTGCAGTTTCACTGTTTTGTAAAGCAGTATAAATTGCTGATAAGGCATTATTTTTAGTCTGGGTAGAAGCCCCTGCGAGCACACGTGATGCTGTGCGTGCTTGCTGTCCTACCGTTTGCATGTATTGTTCAATAGACTCTTGCATAGCGGTTTGATCACTTAGAAATTTCAACTCGATATTAACAGCCTGTGACTGAACAATGAAGCACTTAAGTGCATATTAGACTGTACTTGCTGACCAGAATTAACATTTTGAAATTGTTTTTAGAGCAAAAGTAGATAAGCGGCGGGGATATCAGTTGCTTGTAAAATGAACCTCTGTATAGAATGAAACAATAGCGACATTGAAGTCGTACAAATAACGATTAAAGAGCAGGACGCTAAATCGAGCAGAGTCTCTAAACGAATTCCTGACAATAAAAATAAGGCAGGAATGGAGGAAAGGAATATGAATTCCATTATCCAAATGGATCCGACCGTACAGGAAAGTACGCATTACAGTTTTTTCGATCTGTATGACAAGCAAAGCTTTAAACAGCCTGCCAGAACGACATGGATTGATGGCTGGAAGGTCGAATATATGGCCATTGCACAACCTGAAACGATTCATCGCACCCCGATTGTTATTATTGGTGGGGCATTTCAAAACTTTAATTCCTACAAATATTGTGTCGAACAATTATTTGCGGCAGGCCCAATTATTTTAATTGATTTACCCTCCATGGGCTCAAACCAGCAAATTACCAATGTCGATACTTCGGTGTCGGCAGGGACTTTAGAGTTGGGTGATCTGGCGCAGATGTTGGGCGTTTGGCTGGATATCGTCGGGCTAGAAAAAGTATCCGTGATGGGGATGTCACTAGGTTCAGTGGTGGCAGCAGGTCTGGCAGATCAACGTCCTGAATTGATTGACCGCATGATTTTAATGGGCGTGATGCAAAAAACGCGCAAGAGCTGGCGCATGTTGCTTGAAGAATCCTTGCACTTGATGAAAGAACAGCGCATGGATGAATTTGGCCAAGCGGTGATTTTATATTTGGTCAATCATGCCAAACTTGATGTGACGCGGATGTCACCGACAGCGAAGCGTTTGTTCTTTAGACAAATGGCTGAATTCACCAATACCGAACAAGAGCGTTATGACATTAACTGTAATCGTTTGCTGCGTTTGCAAGACGTGCCGATTCCACAGTGTGATGTATTGGTGTCATGCGGGCAGTACGACAGTTTTACTTTGCCACATGAAAATGCGGGCTTTGCCTTGCAATGTCCGAATATGCAATTTGCCATGATTGCCAATGCGGATCATTTACCGCAGTTGCAACGCCGTAAAGAAACCATGAATTTATTTGCAACTTATCTACGCGGTGAGTCTATTCAGCAGTTGGAAGGGATCATTCCAATGAGCCGAGAGCAAATGCAAAATATCGAACGCCGTGGCGAAGCGCGGGTGAGTGTACAACAGCCATTCACACATTTATCTCATCGCCATTCAGACCTTGTGGTTGACACTCAAATTATAGATTTAAATTATTTTGGGGTGTTGTTGAATGTGCAGGCTGAAATGTTGGACTCCATGCACGCATATCCACGGGATTTGGCATTACATCTAGAAGATGAAGAAGGTGAGTTTAAAATTGAATGTCTCATCTTTGACGTTGTAGATACGCAGGTTCGTGCTTTGTTTAAGCATGGTAGTTTTGAGTTGGCGGAGCGTTTATTGCGCTTTGTACAACGCCAAAAAGAAGATGTGTTGATATTAGAAGCTGTAAGTTAAAATATGAACATATAAAAAAAACAGCGCTTTAGCGCTGTTTTTTTGTTTTAGCATGGACCATCCAAACCAAATCTCCACAGTGCTGCTCTGCATCGTGGAAAGGAATCACTTGTTCTTGCTGCTGTTGTGGAAAGTATAAGGCCGGCTGAACGACGTCTACTTCTTCAAATCCTGTATGACTGAAAAACTGCTGTAATTCAGCAGGGGATTGAAAATGAAAAGTAAAAGCGCTGCGTGAAATAACTTTGAGTAATTTACTACTGGCCCAAATAAAGCGTGCTAAACGGTTCTTGACGGGTTCTGGATAGATGTCGGTCAGATAATGCAATTCCTGAAACGAGGCACCATATTCGGTGATCCCTTGTAATAATTTATTCATCAGGGCTTGATCAAAGTAATTAATCAGCCCTTCGCTAATCACCACCAAAGGACGTTCAGGGTCAAAACTCTGAAAAATACGTTCAAAATCTTGAGTGAAAATGTCGCCAGTTAAGACCTCAGGGGCATGCGGGTCAATCTGTTTAAGTGCCTGTGTTTTGATTTTTGCCATATCTGGCAAGTCGAGTTCACGAAAGTCAATTTCAGGATGCTTGGTACGAAAATTCCAACCGCGCGGGGAGAGGCCACAGGCAATTTCAAGGACTTGTAGCTGAGGGTGTTGGGTAATGAGTTGATCTAAATGTTGATCGATCATGGCATGGCGCTGTTTAAGCGTCGAACGCATGCTACCGCCCACATTCTTTTCTGCCCAGCTTTCTAAAGGATGGACTAAACGTGCTAAAAATTTGCCTTTACGTGTGGCAAAAACGGGATGTGAAATCCCCATGCTGTACCAAATATAGCCGGTGTAATGTGCAGTAAAGGAAATGTGTCGATGTTCCGATAAACTTTGTGTCATGTCGTCCTGACCTAATGTTGTTTTTATTGGCAATTTTTGTATAGCGCCGAAGCACTTATTTTGACCTCATCATAAATCAAAAAGGAGCACCTTGTCGTGCTCCTTTTTCTAGAATTTTGAAAGTCTTGGATTAGCAATATTGATTTTTAAAATCCACAATACGGTTACGCACGTTTTGCCAGTCCGCCCCGAGTTCAATGCTTTGTCCAATCTCAATTTGTGGGATTTTACCGCGCATACGTTCTAGGCGTTCTTGATTTGGGAGAGCCAAGTTTTGAATGCCATCCAGCGCAATGCATGCAGATTCACGGTTATTACATACAAGGCCCATATCACAACCTGCATTTAATGCTGCTTGGATACGAGCATCTGCGCCGCCAGCGACACAAGCGGCTTGCATGCTTAAATCATCGGAGAATAAAACGCCATCAAATTGGAGCTCTTGACGTAAGACTTTCTGAATCCAATACGGTGAAAATCCAGCAGGATTAGGATCAATATTTTCATAAATCACATGCGCAGGCATTAATGCATCAAGCTGTGGTTGCAGTTGAATAAAGCTTTGCATGTCTTTTTGATAGATTTCTTCATAACTACGATGATCAACGGCAGCAGCGATATGTGAATCTGCTTTCACCGAGCCATGGCCTGGGAAATGCTTACCTGTAGATGCCATCCCCGCACGTTTCATACCTTTTAAGAAAGCACTTGCCAGTGGAATGATGTCTTGCATATTTTTGGCAAAACCACGGTCACCAATCACATCACTGACATCATTTAGGTCCAGCACTGGTGCAAAACTAAAATCGATGCCGACCGCAAGGACTTCAGCTGCCATCAACCAGCCACATTGTTCAGCCAGTTCAACAGCTTTTTCAGGTTCAGTTAAGTAAAGTTCTCCAAACTTACCCATAGCTGGTAGGAGTGTGAAGCCTTGTTTTAAGCGTTGTACACGACCACCTTCCTGATCGACGGCAATTAAAATATCAGGACGGATTTGACGCATATGGTCGGTCAGGGCACGAACTTGTTCAGGAGATTCAATGTTGCGACCAAATAAAATCATGCCGCCAACTTGTGGTGCCTGTAATAGTTCAATATCTTCTTGGGTAAGTTCTGTGCCAGCAATGTCGAGCATTAATGCGCCAATCATATTCGGTGTCCGTGTTGGAATTTTTAAGGAAAAACAATACCTGAATTCTGCAATGATTTGCTACACTTTGTCAGCAGAGAATATGATAAAACTACACGACATAAACATATTAAGTTGTTTAAGATTTTGAATCTATTCAATTCAGGTCGAAAACCAACACGGTAATATTGGTCTTAATACCAAGGAAGTACAAATTATTTATGAAACTTCAAACATTAGCTTGTGCCGTTGCGATTGCGACAGGTGGATTTTTTTTCACTCATGTGGTGAATGACGCAATTGCTGCCAATAATACAGAAGCAGTGAGCGCGGGTACTATTCAGCCCACACAAGAGCAAGCCTTGGTCTCACGTCAGCTTGCAACATTGGTAGACCGTCAACACTATTTAAATCAGCGTTTAGATGCCAATACATCTAACCGTATTTTAGATTTTTATATTGATAGTTTAGATGCTGAACATACGTTGTTCTTGGCATCAGATATTGAAAATTATAAAAAACGTTATGGCTCAACTTTTGGTGCAAATCTCAAAGCGGGCAATTTAACAGGGCCGTATGCGATTCATGCGCAATATCGTGAGCGCTTAAAACAGTTCTACACCTATATGTTGGAAGAGCTGAAAAAGCCACAGAATTTAAATCAACCGAATAACTACATCGAAACCGATCGTGAAAAAGCGCCATTCTTTAAATCGACAGAAGAGCAGCGTGCGCATTGGAATAAAATGTTGGTCTCTCAGCTGATCAATTTAACCATCAGCAAAGAAGAAGAGAAAGCCAAACAGAAAGCGTTGAAAGATGACCCAACACTGGCAAATGGTCAAGACTTAACAGGTCCTGAAGACTTAACACCTGTACAGACTTTAACCAAGCGTTATACGCGTCAGTTAGAGCGGATTAGTCGTTTAAAAAGCGATGATGTGCTCGACAAAACTCTGAATGCCATGATGCTGACGTATGATCCGCACAGTAACTATTTCCCACCTGTAGATGCGATGGAATTGAACCGTCAAACCACGCTGCAATTGGAAGGGATTGGGGTATCGATCCGTCCTGAACGTGGTAATGAAGACTACACCAAAATCGAGACGATTGTGGAAGGTGGTCCTGCTAGCAAATCAGGACAAGTCAAGTCAGGCGATCGTATCGTTGGTGTTGCCCAAGATGGCGACAAAATGGTGGATGTGATCGGTTGGCCGAGTAATGAAATTGTTGGACTGATTCGTGGTAAACGTGGCACCAAAGTGACTCTACGTTTATTGGGTGCTGGTGCGTCCATGAATCAAGCGCGAAATGTCACAATTGTACGTGATGTGATTCAAGAAGAAGATGCAGGCGTGCGTTCACGTACCGTTGAAATTGAGCGTGATGGCAAAAAGCATAAGTTCGGTGTAATTGAAATTCCATCGTTTTACTTGAACTATCGTGCACGTCGTGCAGGTACAGACTACCGTTCTGTGTCAGAAGATACCAATAAAGCCTTAAAAACTTTAGATGCTCAAAATGTTGAAGGTATCATCATTGACTTGCGTAATAACCCAGGTGGCTCACTTGAAGAAGTGGCACGTATGCTTGGTCAAGTGATTAAATCAGGTCCAGTGGTGCAAATCCGTGATGGCAATGGCAATGTCAGCGTGTTTGAAGATGATGATGGGGGCGCGCAAACTTATGCAGGTCCATTGGCAGTATTGATTAACTTGGCTTCGGCGTCTGCGAGTGAAATTTATTCTGCTGCGATTCAAGACTATGAACGTGGTGTGGTGATTGGTAGCACCACAACGGGTAAAGGAACAGCGCAGGTACAACTTGACTCTTTAGCCTATGGTCAAGCAACCTTAACGCAACGTAAATTTTACCGCGTGACTGGCGGCAGTACCCAGAATAAAGGAGTCGTGCCTGATATTAAGTTGGTTGATATTTACAATGAAGAATTTGGTGAACGTAAAGCGAAAAATGCTTTACAGTGGGATACCATTCCTACAGCACCGTTTAAACGTGAAGGCTCGATCCAAGCCTATGTTCCCGATTTGATTAAGTCATCTCAGCAACGTGTCAGCATTGATCCGCAATTTAAATATTTAGAGCAACGTACTGCGATTGCGAAAAAGACAGAAGAGCAAAAGCGTGTGGTGCTTGACTTAGCGAAGCGTAAAGCCGAGCTGTTGGCACTAGAGCAAAAGTCTTTGGATGCTGAAAATCAGCGTCGTAAAGTGGTGGGTCAAAAACCTTATGCCAACTGGGAAAGCTACCAAGCGTCTATGGATGCATTGGTGGAGGCACGTGCAAAAATGAAGGCAAACCAACGTCCAGCACTGCCTGAAGAAGAAGTCTTTGTGACGGAAGCTGCAAACGTGCTAATGGACTATGCCAAATTACAAGGCAAAACGCATACAACAACAGCCAAAAAGTAAGTAATTCATCCATAAATAACATTGAGATGATTGCTTGAGTTTTTGACAGAAAAGATGAATTTATCCATTGAGAAATAGCGAGCTACGGCTCGCTATTTTTTTGTGAGTAGGGCGGTGTTCGATTTAAATCTAGAAAGTAATCTTTAAATGATTCTAACTTATTCATTTTATTATGATTAGAAACTGTTCTAAAATAATAAACACCTGATGTAATTTTTATCAAAAGTTTAAGTTTTAGTGAACTTCATCAAGCTTTATTTTTTTAAATTAATCAGTTGCTTAAAATCTTGAAAGAAAGACTTGACCATTACCGTAGACTAATAGATTCTAAGAGAAAATAAGTAAGTAATTGAAAATGTAACAAGTTAAAGGGAAGAGATAGATTGGGTAATTCGGTTAAAGAAAGTGCCACGATAACCTAAGCGGAACGCTTGATATGACCCATATTCATTATGATTACAATCTAGTCGTTGGTTCAATCGTAGTTGCATTATTAAGTTGTTACTTAGCGGTTTCACTCGAACAAATGTTGTTTCGTGGAACACGACCAAGATATGAAAATGTCATATTATTATTCAGCGGTGCAATTTTAGGTGCTGCGATTTGGTGCATGCATTTTGTAGGCATGATGGCCAGCCATTTACCTTCAAATCATAGTTTTGATACTAGTCTGACCCTAACATCTTATTTTATCGCCTTTGTCGCGTCCACTTTTGCCGTGTGGTTAACCACACGACTGACGCTACCATTTCCTCGTTTAATTTTAGGCTCAGTTTTAATGGGGCTAGGCATTTCCGGAATGCATTACACGGGGATGCTGAGTTTAGACGTTCAGGGTTATGAGCAACGATACGAACCTTTAATTGTTATCTGTTCAATTTTAGTTGCGATCTGTGGCTCATGTTTGGCATTTTGGCTAACGTTTAAAAATAAATACTCGCCAAAACGTAACATCATGAATGCCTTTGTTGCGGTCATGCTGACTTTTAGCATTGTTGCTATGCATTATATTGGTATGGCGGCTGTTGATTTTGTACCGCTAAACTCGATGGATATATTGGTTGCGGCTCAAATTAACCATAATTTATTGCTATTTATTGTCTTATTTGTCACCAGTTTATTGTTGATGGCGGCCTTTAGCGTTGCAGTACTTGAGCAACGTTTAGAACATCGCAGTTTGCAGTTGATGCGCGCAAATCGAGAACTAGCCAATCAAGCTGTACAGGACAATTTGACCCGTTTGCCTAATCGACTATTTTTGGCTGAATATGCACATTTTCTATTTACAGAGCATCGCTTAAGACAAGATAAAATTGCTTTTATTTATATTGATATCGACCGTTTTAAAGCGGTCAATGATGTGTTTGGACACCATGTGGGTGATCAACTACTAATTCAAATTGCCACACGCATTCACCGTTTAATTAATGATAAAGCCAAATTGCTACGAATCGGTGGGGACGAGTTTCTGATTGTGCTTGAGTCGGCAAGCAATGACTCTGCCACAGCAATGTCTGAAAAAATATTGGAATTGATGCAAGAAAGCTTTTTGATTGCAGGTAAGGAAATTAACATTTCAGGCAGTATTGGTATTGCGATGTACCCTGAACATGGTGCGAACTTACAAGACCTACTGATCAATGCAGACACCGCAATGCTGAGTTCGAAGTATCAGGGGCGTAATACCTATTCATTTTTTAATTATACTGCCGACCAATTTGAAGAAAAAAGTCAGACGAAACTGATCAATGATTTATATAAAGCGGTAGAAGAACAGCAATTTATTTTATTTTATCAGCCAAAATTTAATGCCGTTGATCGTGAAATTTGTGGGGTTGAGGCCTTAATTCGTTGGAATCATCCAACTCTAGGTATGCTGACGCCAAATAAGTTTATCAATGGTGCAGAAAAAACTGGACTGATTATTGCCATGGGCTATTGGGCGCTTGAAGAAGCCTGTAAGCAAATTCAGCACTGGGAAAAGCTGAATATGCCGCTGTATCCGATTGCGGTCAATTTATCAGCGATTCAGTTTGAGCATAAACATTTATTTAGTACCTTAGAGTCGCTTTTTGCAAGGTATGAAATTAACCCATCAAATTTAATTATTGAAATTACCGAGTCAACAGCTATGCATCATATCGATGCCAGTATCTTGACTTTTGAACATTTGAGAAAGATGGGAATTAAAGTTGCGATTGATGACTTTGGTACGGGACATTCAAGTTTCTTGTATTTAAAAGAACTGCCTGTAGATGAACTGAAAATTGACCGTGAGTTTATCCGCAATTTGAGCGTCGGCTCTAAAGAAGAAATTATTTTAGAAAGTATTATTCACTTGGCAATTCGACTGGGTTTAACGGTCACTGCAGAAGGTGTAGAGACAGAACAACAAGCAGAAATTTTAAAACGTTTAGGTTGCCAACAGTTGCAGGGATATTTGTTAGGAATGCCGATGCCAGTGGCACAGCTTGAAGAACGCATGAAAATGAAAGTTGAATAAAGTCCTCGTAGTCTGATCGCATTGCCAATGAGTGAGAAAAAAGACAGAGAAATGCTTTATATCGTCGATAAAAACAGGTCGTCATCCAATGTAAAACATCAAGACACACCACGCTAAGATTTTGACTCAACCCGATGTGGTTGATTATTTTTAATGGTCAATCTGATACAATATCGCCAATTTTCCATATTGATCAGATCTGATCTTTTGCACTGCGAGTTTTGCAGTAGGTGTCTTTCATGAGTTTTAAAGAAGAATTAGCGACACAGGTCGCTCAGCGACGTACTTTCGCTATTATTTCCCACCCCGATGCCGGTAAAACCACAATGACAGAAAAACTGTTGTTATGGGGACAGGCGATTCAGGTTGCAGGTATGGTAAAAAGCCGTAAATCTGATCGTGCGGCAACGTCTGACTGGATGGAAATGGAAAAAGAACGTGGTATTTCGATCACCACTTCTGTTATGCAGTTCCCGTTTAAAGACAAGATGATTAACTTGCTCGACACCCCAGGGCATGAAGACTTTTCTGAAGATACCTACCGTACATTAACCGCTGTTGACTCTGCGCTTATGGTGATTGATGGTGCAAAAGGTGTCGAAGACCGTACGATCAAATTGATGGAAGTGTGTCGTATGCGCGACACGCCGATTATTTCATTCGTCAACAAAATGGACCGTGAAATTCGTGAGCCATTAGAACTACTTGATGAAATCGAAAACGTTTTAAAAATTAAATGTGTTCCGATTACTTGGCCATTAGGCACAGGTCGTGACTTTGCCGGTGTATTTAACCTACTCGAAGAAAAATTCTACGTTTATAAGGCAGGTTTCGGTTCAACCATTACGGATATTGAAGTCCGTGATGGCTATGACTATGCAGATTTGCGTGAAAAAGTCGGTGATCTCGCTTGGGCTGCATTTGAAGAATCATTGGAATTGGTTCAAATGGCCAATGAACCTTTAGACCGTGATGAATTTTTGGCAGGCCGTCAAACGCCAGTCTTGTTTGGTACGGCACTCGGTAACTTTGGTGTAGACCACGTGTTGGATGCATTTAGTCAATATGCACCTGAACCTAAAGCACATCCGACGCAAGACCGCAAAGTTGAAGCGACTGAAGAAGGCTTCACTGGTTTCGTCTTTAAAATTCAAGCCAATATGGATCCAAAACACCGTGACCGTATTGCATTCATGCGTATCTGTTCAGGTAAGTATGAAAAAGGCTTAAAAATGAAACATGTGCGTCTAGGTAAAGATGTGCGTATTAGTGATGCCTTAACGTTCCTTGCCGGTGACCGTCAACACCTTGAAGAAGCATGGCCGGGTGACATTATCGGTTTGCATAACCATGGTACGATTCAAATCGGCGATACCTTCACTTCGGGTGAAGATTTACATTTTACCGGGATTCCTCACTTCGCCCCTGAAATGTTTCGTCGCGTGCGTTTAAAAGATCCGTTGAAGTCAAAACAGCTACAAAAAGGCTTAAAAGAACTTTCAGAAGAAGGTGCAACTCAGGTCTTTATGCCGCAAAACAGTAACGATTTAATCGTGGGTGCTGTGGGTGTACTTCAGTTTGAAGTTGTGGCTTATCGTCTGAAAGAAGAATACAAAGTTGATTGTATTTATGAGCCTGTAAGTATCAATACCGTACGTTGGGTATCGTGTGATGACGAGAAAAAATTCAACGAATTTAAGAAAAAAGCACACGACCAATTGTCTGTCGATGGCGGTGGTCATTTAACTTATCTTGCACCAAGTCGTGTGAATTTACAGTTAATGCAAGAACGTTATCCGGATATCGTGTTCAGCAATACACGTGAACACTAAGTTGTTCTTTTACAGAAATAAAACAGCTTCTTCGTGAAGCTGTTTTATTTTGTGGTAGAGTTTTTAAATCCATACATTACGCAATCATTTGGTCGTTTAGGACATCATGAAAATATTCAAGGATGCTACAGTTTTTGCACTTTTGGGGAGTGTTTTGCTGCTCAGTGCATGTGATTCAGGAAAAGAAAACAAAGCGACAAAGCCGGCCGATGATGGCGCTTCTGAAGCGGTCGTGATCAATCCAGATGTTTTGCCCTATTTAAATATTCGAGAGCAAGCCGCAAAAATTGCCAAACCGTTTTGTGAAAATAAAAGTTGTATTGATTTAGAGATACAAACCATTCAGACCGTAGATACATGGTTGAATGGCTGGATTGAAAAAAATCAGGCCAGCGTCGTACAAGATCAGATTGCATTAAAGCAAAATATGAATCTCCAACAAGCCGTCGATGCGTATGTGAAAAAATCAGATGCTTGGCAGGCAGAGTTTAAAACCAATAAAGCCTATGAATTGGCCATGTACACACGAGTTCCATATCAACGGAATCAATATGTGTTGCTGCAAATCGGTGTTGATACCAAACAGGAAAATATCACGGTCAAAGAGCGTTATTATTTTTTTGTGGCAGACCGCCGTGCAAAAAAGAATCTTAAACCTTTAGATATTATTGAAGCAAAGCAACAGCAAAATATGGATGCTATTGTGCAGCAAGCCTATAGCAAATGGTTAGATGAACAAGAGATAGATGTCAAAAAATCGGCACCGAAAAAACTCTATTGGGGCCAAGCAGATTGGTTCTTTGATCAAGAAGGTATCGGTTTGCATTACCGTACAGATGAAATTGTCAAAGATGGTAAACAATTGGATATTTATCTCAGCAAAGCGCAAACACAACAAGTATTGAAAGCTGGCGTTTATCAGCATATGTTCTAATCAACGAAAGTATTTAATCTGATAAGATATTTACCAAAATAAATATCAATTATTCGAAATGAAAGGTTGAAGCAATGGTGCAAAAAAATAAAATTTGGGCAAGCTCAATATTGGCAGTTTCTGTTGCATTCACGGCGTGTCAGCCACAACAAGCTGAACCTGAAAAAAAGCCGGATCAAGCCAAAACTGAACAGCCAGATTTGAGTGCAAAACTGATTGGTGATGCGGAAAAATTACAACTGAATTTACCTGAATGTGATGGCGGGGTCTGTCCTGAAATTTCAGTTGAACGCTTAAACAGTAATCAAGCCTTTATTGATGAATTTATTGATGCGGAAATTCTAAAACAGTTAGGCGAAATTTTGTCTGTTTCGCCTTTAGAAGATAAGACGCTGAGCACTGATGCTCCCGCTGCAAGTGAAGTTCCTGCAGCGTCTGAAGCAAAATCTGCTTTGGCAAAGGTTGAAACGCCCAAATTAAAATTGGAAAAAGCCACGCAGCCTTATATGCAAGCGTTCTTAAAGTTAGATAAAGAATTGAAATCTTTAAGTGCCAATCAGCAAATCAGTTTGATGATTAAACCTAAAATATTAAATGCTGAAAAACCCTTGGCAACAGTGGTTTTAAATACCAGTTCATATTTAGGTGGAGCGCATGGTTCTTCTGCACAGCAATATTACAACTTTGATTTAAGCACTCAAAAATTGGTGCAGCTCAACGACATATTATTGCCAAATCAACGTGCTGAGCTTGAAAAGCGGGGCTATGAAGTATTTAAAACTTGGGTGAAAGATGCCAAGTTGGCAGACAATATTCAAGAATACGAACAGATTTGGAAATTTAAACTGTCTGATAATTTTTATCTGAGTCAGCAAGGTTTAATTTTGCAATATGCTGAATATGAAATTGGGCCGTATGTGGTGGGTTTACCTCGCTTGACCATTCCGTATGATCAATTGCAAAGTGTATTGAAAAAGCAATATCTACCTCCAGTTGAAGCTGTTGAAGCCTCAGCCGCAAAAGCAAATTAATTAGTTCAATGACTTACTCACTGTTTGATACGCATACGCATTTTGATGTTCCCGATTTTGACGCTGATCGGGAACAGTTGGCGTATGCTGCCAAACAGGCGGGTGTCGATGCTTTGGTATTAATTGGTTTTGTACAGTCACGTTTTCAAGATTTGCTGCATACCCAAGAGTTTTTAGCTCGTTTATCCAATGTTCCAACAAGCTATTTAGCTCCCGGCTTACATCCGTTTTATATTGAGCAACATCGTACAGAACATTTGTTCGATGTGGAACAGATGCTAAAGCAGCATGATTGTGTTGCTGTGGGTGAAATAGGTTTAGATACCTTTTTGAAACAGCATAAGCAGCCTGAACTTTTTCAAAAGCAGCAGCAGTATTTTTCCGCACAACTTGAGTTAGCACAGCAGTTTGATAAACCAATATTGCTGCATATTCGTAAATCCCATGCGGAGGTGCTTTCGATGTTGAAAAAGCATCAATTTAAGCTCGGTGGTATTGCACATGCATTTAGTGGTGGTGTTGAAGAAGCGAAGGCATTTACCAAGCTAGGTTTTAAAATTGGTGTAACAGGGCAAATCACCAATCCCAATGCAAAAAAATTACAGCAAGTGGTTCAGACTTTAGGGGCGGCACATTTGGTCTTAGAAACCGACTGTCCAGATATGACACCTTTATGTTGTCAGCATTCGACAGAAGGGCGTACTCGCAATACGCCTGTTAATTTGCCCTATGTATTGCAGGGTTTGGCTCAGAGCTTAAACCGTACTGAATCTGAGATTGCAGATATATTATGGAAAAATTCATTACAAGCATTGCATCTGGACGCTTAAGCGGCAACAAATATTGATGCTGCTTGATTGAATCTGGTTTTTATTCGCATTGTGCATGCAATGATGGTTTTCTAAAAAAAGGCGCATTATGCAATTTCTAAAATGCTTTAGACTTGGCATTATGCTGTTAAATTATTTTGAGTGAGTTTCACATGGCACAAGGACTATTGGCTGGCAAACGCTTTTTAATTGCGGGTATTGCAAGTAAGTTATCAATCGCATTTGGTATTGCGCAAGCTTTACATCGCGAAGGTGCAGAACTGGCTTTTACTTATCCAAACGAAAAATTAAAAAAACGTGTAGATGATTTTGCTGAACAATTTGGTTCAACTTTAGTTTTCCCATGTGATGTAGCAGTGGACGCTGAAATTGATACCGCTTTTGCTGAACTTGCTAAACATTGGGATGGTCTAGATGGTGTTGTGCATTCAATTGGTTTTGCACCGGCACATACTTTAGATGGCGATTTCACTGATATTACCGACCGTGAAGGTTTTAAAATTGCTCACGACATCAGCGCATATAGTTTTATTGCGATGGCTCGTGCGGCAAAACCTTTATTGGCTGCACGTCAAGGTTGCTTATTGACGCTGACTTACCAAGGTTCTGAACGCGTAATGCCAAACTATAACGTTATGGGTATGGCAAAAGCGTCACTAGAAGCAGGCGTACGTTATTTGGCAACAAGTCTTGGCACTGAAGGTATTCGTGTAAATGCGATTTCAGCAGGTCCGATTCGTACCTTAGCGGCTTCAGGGATTAAATCTTTCCGTAAAATGTTAGATCTAAATGAAAAAGTCGCACCACTTAAACGCAATGTAACTATTGAAGATGTCGGTAATGCAGCATTGTTCCTTTGCTCACCTTGGGCAAATGGTATTACAGGTGAAATTCTGTATGTTGATGCAGGCTTTAATACTGTAGGTATGAGCGCTGACTTAATGATGGATGCTGAGTAATTTGCTCCTCCCTTTTTAAAAGGGAGGGTGGGAGGGATTTTGTTAAGTAGAAGTAAATCCCCCTCATATCCCCTTTTAGTAAAGGGGGGGAAGCTAAAAAGCAATAAAAAAGACCGCAAAAGCGGTCTTTTTTAGATTTGAAGATAAGCGATTAAGCTTGGCCTTCAGCAGCAGTTTGTGCACGTTGCAAATTCGCTTCGAATTCAGCATCGAAGTTAATTGGTGTAAGCAATAATTGTGGGAAGCTGCCTTTAGTAACCATATCGTTCACAGCTTCACGTAGGAATGGGAACAAGATATTTGGGCAGTAAGCACCAAGAATGTAAGGAAGACGTTCTTCTTCAACGCTATCGATCAGGAAGATACCTGCTTGAGTAACGTCAACGATAAATGCAGTGTCACCCGCATTGTTCGCTTGAACGACAACTTTCAGTGAAACTTCGAAGTGTGTTGGATCAACTTTTTCTGCAGAAGAAGAAAGGTTAATATTTAGTTCAGGCTGCCATTCTTTAGTAAATACTTGAGCCCCAGGTACTTCGAAAGAAATATCTTTAGTATAAATACGCTCTAATGCCAATTGTGGTTGAGCTTGTTGTTCTTCACTCATTGTTTATTCCTTAATATGAGGTGACGATTTATGTTTAAAATTAAGATAGCATGCCGTCGAGTTTGCCTTCACGCTCTAAAGCATAAAGTTGGTCAAAACCGCCAATAAACTGATCATTAATAAAAATTTGAGGAACGGTACGGTGGTTGGTGCGTTGCATCAATTCAACACGTACTTCAGGCGCTTCATTTGATAAATTAATTTCTTTATAAGCCACGCCTTTACGCTCTAGGAGCTGTTTTGCACGAATGCAGTAAGGACATACAGTTGTTGAATAAATCGTAACTTCAGCCATGTTAATCTCCTAAGAAGCGCTTATTTGCTTTTAACTAGAGGTAAGCCTTGAGCTTTCCAGTTGCTAATGCCGCCGTCTAAACGGTATGCATCTGCATGACCGACTTGTTGCAATGCAGAACCTGCCACTTGACCAAGGTTACATACAAAAACCAACGGGCGATCAGAAGTTTTTAACTCTTCAATGTGTTTTGTAATTTGGCTATATGGAATATTACGGCTACCGCTAATATGACCTTCGCGGAAGTCTTTCGCATCACGTAAGTCAATCAATTGAGCATTTTTAGCTTTAACTAAAATCCCTAAAGATTGAGGTGAAATTTTGCGACCATTACGCTGGCCTTCAAGAATAAAGAACAGCACGACCAATACAGCCAGCGTTCCAAATAAGAAGGGGTGATTCCCCATAAATTCGAACCAACGTTCCACAATTCACCTAACTACAATTTTAAATTGCCAAGAGTATAGCCCATAAATATGGTGATCAAAATCACCCCTTCAAGGGCATGAACAGAATAAAAATTAATTTTTTTGCTGCGCTTCCGTGATTTCGTCGATCAGACGTAAATAACTGTCTAATCGGCGCGGTAAAATTTCGCCATTTTGAGCCGCCATTCTAAGCGCACATTGCTTTTCATGTTTATGCGTACAGTTACGGAACTGGCAATAGCCCAAATGTGACTCGATCTCAGGGAAACCTTGCTGAACTTTTTCCAATTCTAAGTGCCATAAACCAAATTCACGGATTCCTGGTGAATCAATCAATGCAGAACCTTCACCAAACGCAATTAAGCGCGTAGAGGTGGTGGTGTGCTGACCGAGCGCGGAGTTTTCAGAAATGATATTGGTTTTCTGCGCCGCTTCAGGAACGATGGCATTAATCAGGGTACTTTTACCGACACCCGACTGACCAACAAAGGCTACTGTTTCACCAGAAAGACGGTTTGATAATTCAGTTAAATCGCCATCAGATTGTGTTTGTAAAACTTCATAACCCAAATTTCGGTATTCATCTAACAAACTAAGAATAGGATCATTGTCTTTTAATAAGTCTGATTTGTTCATGACCAAGAGAGCAGGAATATCTGCATCTGCACAGGCCACCAAATAGCGATCAATCAGGCCTGGTGCTGGCTCAGGAAGTGGTGCAAATACAATCACAATCAGGCTGACATTGGCTGCGACAGGTTTCACTTTGTGATAACGGTCAGGGCGTGTCAGTAAAGATTGACGTGGATGAATCGCGGTAATAATCCCTAAACCTGTGATCGGGTCAGCTTGCCATTTGACACGGTCACCCGTCACCAATAATTCGAGATTGGTACGGGTATGGCAGCGCCAAACACTGCCTAATTCGATGGGTTTCCAATGGGGTTCAGGTTCACCTGCTTGCACAATGGGTTTTTCAGGATGTTGGTCGGGTGTAGACAGCGCTTGAACTTCAAGTTGACGACCATAATGTTGGACGACCAAGCCTTCCAAATCTGCAGAAGTATCGATTTCTTCCTGACGAGATTTATGTTGCTTCTGAATGCGACGTTGCTGCTGTTCAGTCAGTCGGCGCTTACGAATTAAAGCCATTCATATCCTAAAAAACCATGAAAACTAGATGGCAAAAATAGCATGAAAGCAGGGTCTATTTACAGCGCAAGCCCAATAAATTTGCTACTATGTTCATTTTTACAGCCTAATAAGATTGCACATTTATGAGCAGCACACCTGATACACGCCTGATTTGGATTGACCTTGAAATGACAGGTCTAGATACAGATAACGACCAGATTATTGAAGTTGCAACAATTGTGACGGATGATAATTTAAATATTCTGGCGGAAGGGCCTGTGCTTGCGGTACATCAGTCTGACCGTGTGCTCAATGCAATGGATGAATGGAATACTCGCCAACATGGTCAATCAGGCCTAATCGAACGTGTACGTCGTAGTAAATTGACAGCACAAGATGCTGAACAGCAAACTTTAGAATTTTTGAAAAAATGGGTGAATCCAAAATCATCACCGATGTGTGGTAACTCAATTTGCCAAGATCGTCGTTTCTTGCATCGTTTAATGCCTGAAATGGAACAATACTTCCACTACCGTAATCTCGATGTATCATCAGTGAAAGAATTGGCGAAACGCTGGCGCCCAGAGATCATGGGGGGCTTGAAGAAAAATGCCTCGCATTTAGCAATGGATGATATCCGTGACTCGATTGCAGAGCTTAAATACTACCGTGAATATTTCTTTATTATGAATAAAGACTAAGGTTGTAAGATCGAAAAAGAGGCGAAAGCCTCTTTTTTTTATCCGAGATATTTTCTCTATCGTTGATAGATGTTGGCTTGATGAATCTCGAGAAAACTTGCAGGTTGAGCCAAATCGGTAAAGCCAAATTGACGATATAAACCATGTGCATCCGCCGTCGCAAGCAACATGCGTCTTAGATCTGCGGCGCCACATTTTTCAAATAAAGTACTCACAATTAATTTTGAATAGCCTTTGCCTCGATGCTCATCGGCGACATAAATATCGGCTAAATAAGCAAAAGTTGCATAATCCGTAATAGCACGACCAAAACCGATGAGTTCATCATCGAGAAGTAAGGCCACGGCCAAAGAGTTTTCAATCGCTTTTTTCACCACATGTTTTGGAATATCTTTTGACCAATAGGTATGGCTTAAAAAGCGATGCACGGTATCTAAATCTATTTCATTTTTGTCATCGGTAATTTTTAAATTATTTGGCAGAGGATGGATATCCATGGCAATACACACTTGAGTTTTAGATCTATGGTTATACTTTTTAAAGCAGACCTCCATTCGCTGTAAATGTTTATTTTGATGGATTTAGACCTGATGCGAATGCCGCTCTGTTGCGCTGACTGCTGAATGCTGAATGCTGAATTGCGTTTTATCAAAGAAAAAAAGCAGTGAATTTGCTAAAATGGCGGCTGATTTAACACTGCCTCCAAACCTATGACTGAACTGCTCCAAGATGATGAATATGACCGCCGTTTTGCTGGCGTAGCCAAAATATATAGTGATGAAAGTTTTCATCATTATGAAAAAAGTCATGTCATGGTGATAGGGATTGGTGGTGTAGGCTCATGGGCGGTCGAAGCTTTAGCGCGTACTGGTATTGGTGAGCTGACCTTGGTCGATATGGATGTCGTTGCTGCATCGAATATTAATCGACAATTGCCTGCCATGAGCACGACATTGGGACATGAAAAAATTGAAGTGATGGCAGAGCGATGCCGTGGGATTAATCCCCGAATCAAAATAAATTTGATTGATGATTATCTCACACCCGAAAACGTCAAAGAAATTTTGGCAGGTGCTCCTGACCTAATTTTAGATTGTATTGATGATGTGAAGGCCAAATTTGCCTTAATGCTACATTGCCGTTTTAATAAAATTCCGTTGATCGTTTCCGGTGGAGCAGGGGGTAAACTTGATCCGCTGAAAATCCGAGTCGCAGATTTATCAAGAACAGAGCAAGACCCGATGTTAGCCAAATTGCGCACACAATTACGCGGCAAAGGCATTTGTAAAAAGCCGAAAGAAAAGTTTGGGATTACCTGTGTTTATTCGATTGATAATCCATTTTCCAGTGCTGATGTTTGTCCAAGTGCGGGCCTACGTTGTGGTGGATATGGTTCAGCAGTAGTGGTGACGTCCAGCTTTGCGATGGTGGCTGTGTCAGAGGTGCTCAAAAAACTTGATGCAAAACGAGCAAAAGCATGACAGTTATCTCATTTTGAAAAAAATAAAGCACCAAATTCGGTGCTTTTTTTGTATATAGAATTAAAATCAGACACAATGTTGGAATAATTAAAATATTGATTTTTTTGGGGCGAGTATGTGGTTTTTACTGATACTAATTTTGGGGATGGGAGCACTTGCGTTTTGGATGTGGAAAAGACCCGATCCAGTGAAACGCGATCAGGCTAAAGCGGTTGGGCATGACTTGTGGATAGACCAATTAGATGCACAGCTGAAATTTGCAGAACGTTTAATGCTTGATGCACCAACCGACTATGCGCGTGCCTATGAGTTGTATCAAAATTTGGCCAAACAGCATGAAATTCCACAGGCCTATGTCGCTATGGGACAGATGCATTTACAAGGCTTAGGCAGAGAAGTCAGTGTGGAAAATGCGCTGGCTCTATTGGAAAAAGCCAATAGTTTAGGCAGCGATGATGCTGCATATGTATTGGGGCAAGTTGAAGAAGGTATCTATGGCGGTGTACCCAATCTTGAAAAAGCGCAGTATTGGTATCGACATGCGATTTCACGCGGTCATTTGGATGCACAATATCGACTCGCCGAATTAAACCCAGAAGATCAGACACATGCCGAGCAACAACATTTAGATTTGTTGCAAAAAAATGCGGACAATGGACATGCCAATTCACAGTATCAATTGGCACAGTTCTATTTAAACCAAGCCACGCCAAATATTGCTCTAGGATTGGAATATTTACTGAAAGCTGCTCAACAAGACCATATGGCGGCTATTCAGCAATTGCAGCAGTTCTATGCTCAAGGAAAGTATCTTGCGCAAAATGATGAAAAGTCATTGCAATATTTAAAGCGAGGATTGCTACTCGGGCACCAGCAGCAGTTGTATGAATATTATCAAGCAGTATTGATGGGTAAAATCGACGTCGATCAGCGTCAGCGGGTTTATCATGACCTTTTGCAGCAGGCCAAAGAGCACAAAGTTGCTGCAGCCAGCCGATTATTAGGCATTGCACATTTTCATGGTTGGTACTTGGAGAAGCAGGAAACTTTAGGTTTTCGCTTTCTGACCGAAGCTGCTCAACTTAAAGATGCTGAAGCGATTAGTCTTATTGCCGCACTGTATTTTGAAAAGTATTTGGTTCGTGATGATCCGCAAAAAGCATTTGAGTTATATCAAACAGCGTATCAATTCAAACCATTATTCATTAACCAAGTCGGTTTGGCCCTATGCTATCTACACGGCGTCGGTGTTGAGCGAAATATCAAGCAAGCACAGCAACTTTTAATTGAAGCTGCTAGGCATTTAAATGATATGTCCATTACGTGTGTCGCCGATCAGAATTATGTGATTGGACGTTTTTATGCATTGCCAGAATATCCTTTACCACATTGTGATCAGTGTCTGAGTTATCTGGAAAAAGCCGCAGAACAAGGTTCGCAGGATGCTGCTTGGTATCTCTACCGTTTAGCCGTGGACAATATCTTGCCTGATCTACAGTTTGATGAAGCTCAAACCCAGCGAGCATTGTTGATGGCGGCGAAATTAGGCCATCCTGATGCACTTACGCAACTGGGTCTGGTTAACTTAAAAGGACAATGGGGAACACAAGATTTCCAACAAGCGTTGCAGTATTTCTCGCAAGCGGCGGGATTAGGAAATGTGACTGCCTTGTACCAGCTTGGTGAAATGTCAGAACATGGTTTGGGTGTGCAGCAAGATTTAACTCAGGCACATAGTTATTATGCACAAGCGGCTCAGGGGATGAATGCTGCGGCGTTAACGCGATTGGGCTATTTATATATTCATGGCATGGGCGTAGAGCGTGATCTTAAAATTGCACAGCAATATTTGGAAAAAGCGGCCTTGCAAGGCTATGTCGAAGCACAAGAGCAATTGGAGAATATTCACGCATTTTTATATACCAATTAATCGCGATGCAAAGCAGTAAGGTGGTATGAAGAGACCTGAAGTTTAGTTTGATGGTCTCTATATTTTTTTAATGCAGAAATAAATAGAGTAAAAATAACATAAAGAATTGATGTGGAAATTTGAATTTTTACTTACATAAAACCCAACAAAGCAGGCAGTTTATGCCTAGAAAAATATGAGTTTTTTTGATTAAATACCCCGCATATTTTATAAAAATCTGATTTTAGATAATAACGATGCTGAACAATATTTATTCTGCACTTGAGAAATTGGGCATTAGTCCACAAAAACGTGCCTTGCATATTCAATTTTCCAATACCACGCTGAATGAACAAGTATTCTTGCAACGTATTGATGGGGAACATGCCTTAAGTGAAGGTTTGAATGTTCAGCTCATCTGTCTCTCAACTTCTGCCACGCTCGAACTGAAACAATTTATTGGTACGCAAGTCGCAATCGATCAGGTGACCGATGCGGGGCAACTTTTTCGTATTACCGGGATCATTACAGAAGCATTTCAAGGCCAAAGTGATGGTGCATTAACGCTATATAAGTTGACCTTAGAAGATGCAACAGCACTATGGCATAAGCGTCGTAATAGCCGTGTGTTTATGAATAAATCGGTCAAAGATGTAGTCGAGATTATTTTTAAGGAATGGCAAAAAAAGAGCCCACTTTTTGCAGCGAGCTTAAGTTTGGACTTAAGTGGCTTAAAAAAAGAGTATGACGTTCGACCATTCATGATGCAAAGTAATGAAACCGACTATGATTTTATTACCCGCTTATTACGCAGTGAAGGCATTCATTGGTTGGTTGATGAAGCTCAATCTTTTGTAACATCGTCTGCGACACCCATAGCAGCTCAAAAGCTACGTTTGATTGATGATAATAGCCAATATCAAGCTTTGGAGCGACGTAATATCCGTTTTCATCGCAGTAGTGCGACTGAAAAAAATGACAGTATGACCAGTTTTATAGGTCACCGCAGTTTGCAACCGACGTCGGTACATGTGCAACGATGGCAGGCGGATGTGCTTGAACAGGACGAGGGGGGTGGTGCAGTACAAAGCAAGCACCTACATAGCCAAAATCAAGATAATGCGAGCTTAAGCTTAGAGCAGGCATGGCATGTGAGCCCTGCATGGACGCAAGATCTGAATGGTGAAGATGCTGCAACAGCTTCTAATAGTGCTCAAGTAGAACGTCTCAATCAAAATTTTAGTGATTATTATGCGGCTCAAGCCAAACAATTTATTGCTAAAAGTACCGTGCGTGATACACAAGTTGGTTATTGGTTCAAATTGGATGAGCATCCAGAGATTGACCAGCATAGTGGTGCAGATCAAGAGTTTTTGATTTTATCTAAGTCTTTTTATAACCAAAATAATTTACCCAAAGACTTAACCGATCAAGTTACACAACTGATCCATCAAAGTCAGTGGCAAGTCAAACAAAGCGATGCGGATGAACGCCAAGCCAATACCTTGGCTTTGCAACGTCGAAATATTACGACCGTTCCTGAATTTAATCCACTTACACATCGACCAGTAACACATCCACAGCGTGCCAAAGTTGTGGGTCCTGCCGGTGAAGAAATCCATGTTGATGAATGGGGACGGATAAAAGTCCGTTTCCTATTTACCCGTTCCGATGATCATGGTCATGATGGCGGTGCAGGTGCGAATAATAATGACACAGACTCGGCTTGGGTTGATGTACTGACGCCTTGGGCCGGCGAAGGTTATGGCGCACGCTTCTTACCTCGAATTGGTGAAATAGTTGTCGTCGATTTCTTTGATGGCAACATTGACCGACCTTTTGTCGTGGGTCGTATTCATGAAGCGCAGCGTAGTCCTACTAAATTTGACAATAAAGGACAATTACCCGATACCAAAAAACTTGCGGGAATTCGTTCCAAAGAAGTGGCGGGAGAGGGTTTTGGTCAATTACGCTTTGATGACACCACGGGGCAAATTAGTACCCAGCTACAAAGTAGTCATGGTGCGAGCCAACTGAACCTCGGTAAGCTCAGTCATCCAAAAGATAAAGCAGAAAGTGAAGATCGAGGCGAAGGCTTCGAACTTAGAACCGACCAATGGGGTGCAGTACGAGCAGGACAAGGTTTATTGGTTTCGACTTATAAACAAGATGGGGCCAAAGGTGAGCATTTAGATGCAAATGAAGCCAAGAGCCAAATTGAAAGTTCCTTAAAGAACTCTAAGGCTTTAAGTGAAGTTGCTAAGAATCAGCAGACAGACCCACTGGACGTTTTGGAAGGGCTTCAAGCATTTATCGAAATTTTAAGTCAAAAAGATGAGAAAAAGGCAGCAGAATTTAAGTCTGCTGTCATGGTGTTGGCTTCACCCAATTCGATTGCTTTAAGCAGTAATGAATATATCCATGTATCTGCAAATGGCCGGATCAGCCAAACTGCAGGCGAGAGTATGAACATTTCCACGCAAAAATCCTTAATTGGCCATGCCGGTAAAAAAATCAGTTTATTTGCAGCACAAGAAGGATTGAGAGCATTTGCAGGGAAGGGAAAGGTTGAGATTCAGGCGCAAGGTGATGGGGCAGACCTCATTGCACGTAAAGGCATTCAGATTATTTCAACCGAAGATACGGTATATATCACCAGCCCTAAAGAGATTAATTTAACGGCGGGTGGTTCACAGATCAAAATAAATGCTTCAGGTGTGTTTCCAACTACAGGTGGAAAATTTGAGGCGAAAGCGGGGCAGCATAAGTTTATACTTGGAAGTAAAGTGAATTATTTTTTACCTAATTTACCATTTGCAGAGACAACGTATAGTAATAAAGTCGATATAGTAAGTATATTTCCTAAACAAGATTTTGAAGCTTTAAAATTCTCAGCAGTTTATGATGATGGAAAGTTAGTAAAAGGTAATTTAGATGAATATGGACGTACTAGTCGATTAAAATCAAATAAAGCTGAGAAGGTAAAAGTTCTTATTGGAGGCGAAGAGTGGTTTTATTATGCTTCTAGATTAGGCGGAACTAAAGAAGATGAAACCTATGTGAAATTTGTAGATTTTAATGGTGATCCAATTTCAAATTTGATGTTTAGATTACTAGATGATAATTCTAATGTCTTAGCTTCTCTTAAAAGTGATGCGAATGGAGAAGCAAAATTTATCTCAAATAAAGTAAAACAACCTTGTATTGCGATTAAACGATTTAATAACTCTGAATATAAACCAATGTTTAAGATTGAAAGCAATTTTATTAGAGAGTTGGTTTTAATAAGTCCTAAAATATTAGTAGATATAGATTTATTGCCGGAAGGTGGTGATAAAGGGGATTATTTACGAAGTTATTATCAGGATCAGGAGATATAACTATGAATTATAAGGCAAGGCTAAAAATTATTTGTAGTGATAGAAATTTAGCAAAAAGTTTAACTTATTCTTTTGTAAACGAAACAACAAAAAAATCCACTCCAAATGATTCCAAATTAGATGCAAACTTTTGTACAAAAGTTTTTGAGTGTGGAAAGAATGATTTAGTCAAATTTTATTTATATAAAGATAAAAAATTAAAGTTTAAAGTAAAAGTTCAACCTACACTGAATGGTACCTATAGTGATTCGGTGTTTAGGTATCCTACATCCGTTGATACAACTAAGACACCTGGTAATAATAGAAATAGTAAAGGGAATGCTGTTTTTATCCCTTATAAGAGTCAGCAACTTTACGAAGAAGCAAAGAAAAATCAGGAAAAATCAGAGAAAAATAAAAAAGTTGTAAAAGAAAAAGTTGAGAAATCAATAGATGATACTGTTGAAGCTAGTGGTTATGTTGGTGTAATGCTTACAGGTGCTAAGGTTCTTGAAAACAAAACTTTTCATTGGGGCTTAATTCATACGAAGGGTCCACAGTTGACTATGCAACGAATGAAAGAACTTACTAATATTAAAATTTATAATAATAATTCTGAAGTTGATAAGGAAATTCAAGCTAAACAAAATTTAAAAGCGCAAAAATTTGCTCCTCTAATTGATAAAATAGATCAACACAATAGTAAAGTAGGTGTAGTTGGAGATGGTAAAGATGCTTTAGAAGTGTATGGTTTTGTTAAAGATAAAGATGCAAAAGGATTATCAAAAAAAGTTGGTGAGGTAGCCGGGGGTAAGGTCGGAGAAGCAGTGGGAGTATCGCTTGCAGGTGTTTGTCTTAGAGCTGCAATTAAAGAGATACCAAATCCAAGAAATGCTTTAGTTATAGGTGGGGCTTGTGGAATAGCATACCATTATTCAGGTAGTGAGTTAGGTGGTATGGCGGGTGAGGCTGTGGGTGAAACTGATACCATGCTACAAGTTTCTACTGGCGTAATTGAAGCTGTAGTAATAATTAATAAGCTTGAAACTGCTGCAGCAAAAAAAGAACATGATAGAGTTATTAAAGAAGATCCGGGAAGGGCAAATCATCCCTATTTAGCAGATTAAATGGTTAATTTTATGATGAAAAAATTATGTTCACTATTATTGTGTCTTGTGTTTGGTATTATATTTATTGGATGCGATAAACATTACAATACTGAGAGTAATAAGGATCAGAAAAATATCAGTCTCGTAGACTTGTATAAGGAAGGAGAGGATTACTATTTAGGGACAAATGGGAAAGAAAAAGACTATAAACATGCATTTGAAATTTTTAAAAAAGTTGCTGAGCAAGGTCACACTAAAGCTCAAGTTGATTTAGCACAAATGTATTATGATGGTGTTGGTACTAGCACGAACTATGAACAAGCATTTTTTTGGTTGGAAAAAGCAGCAAAATCCGAGGAGCCAGCGGCATTCTATAATTTAGGAGTAATGTATAAAGAAGGAAAATATGTAAAGCAGAACAATGTGCAAGCATTAAAATATTTTGAGCAATCCGCAAAAAAAGGATTTTCGGAAGCTCAATTTACTTTAGGAACGATGTATTATCAGGGTGATGGGGTAGAAGAGGATGAAAAAAAAGGGATTCAACTCTATAGGGATGCAGCTAAACAAGGTCATCAGCGTGCCAAATTTAATTTAGGTAATTATTACTTGAAACAAGAAGATATTTCTCAAGCAAAAAAAATATATGAAGAGTTAGCTAATGAGAATTATGGTATGGCTCAATATAATCTAGGATACATTTATTTAATTCATTTCAATGATGAAGAAAAAGCGAAACAATGGTTCAAACTTGCAAATTTCAATGGCGTGAAAGAAGCTAAAGTGGCACTTGACGAGTTGGCTAAAAGTTGAATTTAGTTTTAGGAATTAAAAGGCTTTGTTGCACAAAGCTATTCTTGAGGGCTTCTTCAGCAATATAATTTCCGAATGAAGAAGCCTATACCTAAAATCTACCGTACAACGAATTGGTCCATATAATATAACTGAACTCTCATTAATCGTGGGAATATTGCTATTTGGTTCGATCCCGAAATACAATGGTGTGCACAACCACAAGGTCGAAGTCAAACCTACTCCGATACAGCCATTCAATATTGGCTAATGATTAAATTCCCGTTTAGACAGCCTTGCGTATGGTTACTTCTTTTATCCTTACAGCTTTAGTGGGTGTCACAGCTCCATTCGTAGCTGTGTTAGTCGTTGGATTAATAGTTGGTTTTGTAATAGGATTTCTTATTGACGTTCTCGATAGTTATTATCTAAATTTCACTGGTGGAATAAAATATCTTTTAAATGAGATACAAGATTGTTTTGCTGTAAATATTAAAAAACTTATTGAATCAATAAGTAAGATTTCAGGTTGGATTATACTGTGGCTTTGCAATTGAGATTCTAATGAAAAAATTTGAATTAATTAATAAATCTCTTTTAGCAACCGTAGTATTCCTTCTGTTGCCATTTTGGTCTTATCTTTATTATGGTTATTTTTGGGTTCTTCTGCTAGGGAGTTTAACTATTTATGTTTTTGGGTTTTTTGGCCGTTTAAATTACAATAATAAATATTTTATTTTCCTGTATTTAATTATTTTTGTAATTTCATTATTAATGCTTGGTGCAGTATATTTAACTTTAAATAATGATTGGGTAACTATTTTAAAATATATGTTCTTATTTTTTATATTGGATACAGTATTAAGTTTAAGTAAGATTAAAAATATGCAGAAAAAATATAAAGATGATAATTTTGTTGTGGATGGTAATTTAGATGGTTATTCTGCTGATTTTGAAGAAAAAATGGAAAAGTTTGGGGGGTAGTCTTTTTTCACAAATGGCTATAGTCTCATATATGCTTTTTATTGGACCGTATTTTATAGTCATTAATTCACCATTTGAATTTTATGCTGGTGAAATGATGTCTGGCATTAAGTCAAATCTTTCGGTATATGCCATAATCTTGATGGTATTAATATTCTGGGAATTTACATTGAAAAGATTTTATTTTTTTAGTGGTCTTAATTACAAATTTGATAAAGAATGAAATAAAAAGCCCTTTCGGGCTTTTTTTATATTAATCAAGGCAACTGCTGAATCGGACTGCCACCCAACGCCTGCATCAAAGTCACATAAGCATTGTATTGACTTTGCTTGGTTTGAACCAAAGACAGTCGAGCATTACGTGTGGTCTCCTGTGCATCAAGCAAGTTTTTCAACGCAATTGCACCATTTCGATAACGTACTTCAGTCAAACGCTCAGTCTTTTCTGCAAGCTGTAAATTACGTTCTTGTAATGCAACTTGTTGGCTTAACTCAGTACGATTGGATAGTGCATTTTCCACATCGGCAAAAGCCTGATACAAGGTCTGACGATATTGAATAATGGCTTTTTCATAGTCTAAGTCACTAATCGCAAGGTCTTTCTTCATATCATTATATTGCAAGAACGGTAAACTCAAACTTGCACCCAATGCCAAAGCAGGATTTTGCAATAAATTACTCAAAGACGTACTGCTTGAACCTAGACTACCTGTCAGGCTAATCGAAGGATAGTAACTCGCTTTCGTTGCATCTTTATTTGCCAAAGCTTTACGTAATCTTAACTCGCTTGCTTGTAAATCTGGACGGCGAGACAACAACTCGGCTGGTAAACCCGCTGCAATCGTCGGTAATGCAATTCGAGGTAGGCGCTGCGGCTCTGAAATATTCAGTTGTTGCACAGGTTGATGTAATAACACAGCCAATGCAGTACGTGTTTCCACTTTTTGTTGGGTAATTTGGCTTAAGGTTGCTTTTTGACTTTGTACAGATTGTTCCGCTTGCGTTAGATCTAAACCTGACACAGCACCGGCTTTATATTGCACCTTGACCAAGTCATAGGTTTTTTGCGTACTGGCCAAATTTTGCTGCGCAATACTGTAGCGCTCATTTAAATAGCCAAGTTGCCAATATAGGTTTGCTGTTGTTGCAATCAAGCTTTGGGCCGTGGCTTGCAGGTCTTGTTCAGTCGCTAAAGCTTCCCACTTTGCTGCCTCAGTTTGGCTGGCCAAGCGACCAAATAAATCTACTTCATAACTAACGCCACCGCTGAGTGATACACCTTTTGATGAGTCATCACCTGAGTTAAGGTCAAAGTTATGTCCAGTTGAAACACTTGAACTCACGCGTGGCCCTTGTTTATTTTCAGCTAAACCTGCTTGTAGTCGAGCTTGCTGTAAATTAATACCTGCAACAGCGAGGTCTGTATTCGCAGCTAAAACTTGATTCACTAACTGGTTTAATTGAGCATCATTAAACAATGTCCACCATTGGTCAGCATACGTATCTGCATGAACTTGCTGACTCATGGCTTTCGCATTTTGAAATTGCGTCGGGATTTGTGTTGCAGGAGCTTCATACGGCGTCTTAACCACAGCGGCACAGCCGACTAAGCTACTTCCAAGAATGAAGGCACTTGCAAGTTTAGTTAAGGTCATTTGCATCATTATTTCCTTATTCGCGAGAAAGCGCATCGACAGGGTTAAGCTGTGCGGCATTACGTGCAGGAATAAAGCCAAACACAATACCAATCATACTTGAGCAGACAAATGCAGCAACGATAGACGTCGTTGAATAGGCCATTTGGAATGTTCCACCGGCAAAATGACTAATCAATTGTCCAATACCTAAAGATAATAAAACCCCAAGCACACCGCCTAAGATACACACCAACACCGCCTCAATCAGGAACTGCTGTAAAATATCACTTTGACGGGCACCCACGGCCATACGTACACCAATTTCTTGAGTACGCTCAGTCACAGAAACCAACATAATGTTCATGACCCCAATACCACCGACGATCAATGAAATCACCGCAATCGCAGACACCAATAAGGTCATTGTTGCAGTGGTTTGTTGAATGGTTTCACGGATACTATCGGAGTTTTGTGTAAAGACATCTTGCGCGCCATGACGTTGCACCAACAAGTTCAATATGGCGTTCTCAGCCGCAGCACTTGGGTATTCATCTTTTACTCGAACAATGATGCTACGTACGTTCGACTGCCCCAGCATACGACTCATGACCGTTGAATAAGGCAAATACACATTCAGGCTATCTGAGTTACCCATCATGCTTTTTTGTTCTTCGATCACGCTAATGATACGGCTCGGCACACTGCCTAATAAAATCACTTGACCCACAGGGTTGGTGCCATCTGCAAAGAAGGTATTTTTAGTATTACTATCAATCACCACATCTTGCGCTTGCTCAGTCACGCTTTCTTTATCAAAAGGTTGACCCGAAGCGAAGTTCATTCCTTTGACATAGAAGAAATCTTCACTCACGCCATTCACTGTGGTCGACGCTTCTGTATCTTTAAAACGTGCTGTGACAGATGAATTAACCGAAGGACTAACGCCATCGACATAAGGTTGCTCAGCAAGGGCTGTCGCATCGGCTGGAACCAATGTTTTTACTTGGGAGGATCTGGAATTATCACCAAAGCCTCGACCTTGATACACCGTGATGGTATTGGTACCTAAACTGCTGATATTTTCTAAAATTTGCTTTTGTGAACCATTCCCAAGAGCCACAACAGAAACCACAGAAGCGATACCAATAATGATCCCGAGCATGGTTAAAAATGTTCGCATACGGTGAGCATTCATGGCTAAAATCGCCATACGGAAGGCTTCACCTAAACGGTCAACGGCTGAGCGCCAGCTCGAGGTTTTTTTCTGTGTGTTTGGAACGAGTTGTTGTTTTTCTAAAGGTTCATCATCTGTTTCAGGTACATTGGGCTGATCTGAAATGATGTTACCATCTGAAATTTCAATAATTCTAGTCGCATTTTTTGCAACATTATGGTCGTGCGTGACCAAAATAATGGTATGACCTTTGGCATTGAGTTCGCGCAAAATCCGCATCACTTCAATACCACTATTCTTATCTAGTGCACCGGTGGGTTCATCGGCAAGAATAACATCGCCACCATTCATGAGGGCACGCGCAATCGATACACGTTGTTGCTGACCACCCGAGAGTTGGCTCGGACGGTTTTGGGTTTTTTCACCCAGTCCAAGATCGGTTAGTAGTTGCTTGGCACGTGCATTGCGTTCGGTTGCATCTGCACCCGCATAGATTGCGGGAACTTCAACGTTACCTGCAGCATTCAAATCACCGAGTAAGTGATAGCGCTGGAAAATAAAGCCAAAATATTCACGGCGTAACTGTGCCAGTTCATCTGGTTCAAGTTCACGAGTTTCACGCCCTTTGACTTTGTAGCTGCCATTGGTTGGCTTATCTAAACACCCCAAAATGTTCATGAGGGTAGATTTACCAGAACCGGACTGACCTACAATAGCCACCAGTTCACCTGGGTAAATCTCAAGATTCACCCCTTTTAGAATTTGGACTGTGCTTTCACCGGCAGGGAATTCACGCGTCAGATTCTTGACCTCGAGTAGAGGTGTTTGATGTTGACTCATGATTACATTCTCATTGGGCCGCCAGCACCACCACGGTTGCTGCGTTTCGCTGAATCATTTGAAGTATCTGAACCGTCGGCTATCACGACTTTGTCACCTTGTTTTAAGCCACGGATCACTTGTGCGGTCACACGGTTATTTAAACCGAGTAATACCTGTTGTGGTTGAGCTGAACCATCGGCTTGTAGTACACGAACCATCGCAACGCTGGCTTTACCTTGTTTGACCAATGCTTTTTCAGCTTCAGTCAGTTCTAAACGTTTAGGACGGTTTGGATTGTCTTTGTTCGATCTAGCTTCTGCGCTGGCTTTTTTATCAGCAGATTCACCATTTGCAGATGCATTATTACGGCTACGTTGTGGACGGTTCGAGGTTTGAACGGCTGCAGCAGGTACAGTCAAGACATTCTTGGCTTCATCTAAAATGATATACACCTGAGCAGTCATATCAATACGCAATTTACCGTCTTCATTTGGGACATCAAATAACGCATTGTAGTAAACCGCAGTACTTGAAGACGAAGAGGTGTTGTTGTTACTTTCGGTGTTAATTGAGTTTGGCGCAGGCTCAACTTGGCGCAGGGTAGCATAGTGTTTTGTTTCACTGTCGCCCAAGGTTGTAAAATAAACGTTTTGACCTTCTTGGACTTTCATCACATCGGCTTCAGAAATTTCAGCTTTAATGGTCATGGTGTCGAGTTTTGCCAATTTCACAATGGTTGGCGCACTTTGGTTGGCATTTACGGTTTGGCCTTCTTCAGTCACAATCGCCACAATGGTTCCATCCATAGGTGCAACAATTTGTGTATAGCCTAAGTCTTCTTTTGCAGTCGCTAAAGTTAAACGTGATTGTTCGATTTGTGCATTAATGGCTGCAATATCAGCTTGCGCAGTTTTATAACTTGCTAGCGCAGATTCAAGTTCTGCACGACTAGTCGCGTCTTGAGCGTACATTGCTTGTTGACGATTATATTCAGCTTGGACTTTTGCAAGATTTGCTTGTTTAACTGCCAATTGCGCTTGTTGGTTTTTGATGCTGGCTTCTGCAGTTTTTAAATCATTTTCCTGACGTACCGAGTCAATACGGGCAATCAGCTGACCTTGTTTCACTTCATCACCGAGTTGCACATACATCTTTTTCACCTGACCAGAAACCTGCGCTCCAACACTCACCATTTTGGTTGCTTCAAGTACACCTGTTGCAAGTACAGAGTTTTCAATGTCACCACGACTCACTTCAGCAGTAATATATTGCGGCTGAGTTTCTTTAGGTTTTAGGAAATGCCATGCAGTGACAACGATTGCCAAAGCAACGATGATGGCTACGATCAATTTTGCTGGTTTTATTTTTGGCATGATTGGCAGTTAAAAGTTTATAAAGATGATTGAATTATAAGATTTAAATACGGATAAATTGTGAACTTTTTGAACAAACAGTAATGATAATTATTCTTTTATACTGGAATGCAAGTTATTACAGCCTTTTATTAGACTAGAAGAGTCTGCGCCCACACAAGCTGGCAATAGCTTGTTGTACCAAGTGCTCAGGATTTTCATGACCTAAACCTTTTATTGACGCGTCTAAACGAAGTAATAGGGCAGGCCAAGTCAAAAAATCGTTCGCATTTAAACGGCGTAACGCTTGTTGATACAGCCCGACTTTGGTTTTCCAAATACCGATTTGCAAGGCATTTTGTGGCTGCTCAAACAGTTGCATCAGCAAACGCATTTCCTTACTGATACTCCATAAAATCAGCGACATCGGCTCGCCTGAAGCGATTAAGTATTGAAAGATTTTTATCGACTGTGCCAAATTGCCTTGCAGCATTGCATCATTTAAATCGTAAGTGGTGTAGCGTGACTGATCTTGTAAGCAAGAGTACAGATGATCAATCTGAATCATCTCTGCTTCAGGAAAAGTATCTGCGACACGCATTAAACTATTTTTTGCAGCCAGTAAGTTGTGCTCATGATGCTGTTCTAGCCATTGCCAAGCATCATTGGCGAGTTTAATGCCGAGCTTTTGTGCTTCAACGGCCAAAATTTGCTGACGATCTTTAGGGTAGTTTGCAGTCAGTGCAACATTGACTCCATTGGCATCAATGGTTTGGAAAAAACTGGTCTTTAAACTCGCACTGTCTTGCTTCGGCATGACCACGAGCAGCAAGTTACTTTCATTTTGCTGCAAATAGCTTTTTAACAATTTTAGTCCATTGGCATCGGGTTTAATGCTGCCATGTGCCTCAATTGCCAGTTGACTGGAAAATAATGACAAGCTATTTAAAGCATTAAAGACATGTTTCCAATCAGCAGCAGAGCTAATATCATACCGTTGACGCTCGACTTCTCGAGTGTTCCAACTCTTACGAAATGCATCCAGGAGATTTTGTTCAAGTAAAGGCTCTTGACCATGCAGCACCCAGGCACCTTGCGCTTCATCTACACGTTTTAATGCCTGAAGATAGTCAAGTTTCATAAATCAAAATTACTCAGCTTTGGTCGGTGCAGTTAGTGGGTTTGCTTTTGGTAAGCGGTTTGATGAAATTTGGCGCACGATCTGTTGTGCAATGTCATCAATAATCACTTGTTTTAAATATTTTTCTTCTTGGTCATCAGTGTTCACGGTTGCTACGTCGTATTGGTAGCTACGTGTTGCCATCAATGTACGGGGTTCTGTCACAGGGTTACCTTGAGCATCTTCAATTTGGAACGTCACATTCAAGCGCAGTAAAGTTTCAACCAATTTACCATTGAGTTCTAAACGTCGTGGAGTGTAATCCAACACATGTAAGACATAGGCATTTTGATTATTGCTCAATTGCACGCCTGCAGAACCTAAATAAATCGCTAACTTTTCATGTAAGTCATCCGTATCTTCAGGAAGTGCCAATCGCATATTGGAATAGGCTACAGGTACAGCAGCAGGGTTGGTGCCTTTTAAATGAAAACCACAACCGACCATGCCTGCGCTCAGGCCCATAGTTAATACAATTGCAGCAACACGTTGAACCAAGTGCATAAAGTGTCCTCTGTTTCCCGAAGGGATAATGTTGAAATCCTGTGTGGATTGTAAAGTCAAAGCCCGTTGACTCGCAACGGGCTTTGTTTGGGAATTGTTTTTTAATCCCTCCCGACCTCCCTTTAAAAAAGGGAGGAGATCCGATTTTTTGTTGGGAGCGGGAAGTCCCCCTTTTATAAAGGGGGATTTAGGGGGATTAAATTAAACCACCAAGTTCACTAATTTATTCGGCACCACAATTTCTTTCTTGGTTGGACCAGTCAAGAATTGCTGAACTTCAGGTAATGCTTTTGCTTGTGCCAAAATGTCATCTTTAGAGGCATCGACAGACACTTCTAATTTGCCACGAAGTTTACCGTTCACTTGCACTACAATCGTTTGTGTATTGCGAGTCAGCGCAGATTCATCTACCGCAGGGAAGCGTGCTGATGTTAATTCGATACCAAACTCAGCCAATAAGGTTTGGCTTAAATGTGGTGCAAACGGAGCAAGTAAAGTTAGAAGGGTAATGATTGATTCACGTGCAACAGCGGCATCGTTATCATCTTTTACTTCAAACTTATTGTTTGCGTTTAGAAGTTCCATCATCGCTGCAATAGCAGTGTTGAAGGCATGACGACGTGCAATGTCATCACCCACTTTTTGAATGGTTTCGTGTGTTTTACGACGTAAGTCTTGTGCAGCGGTAGAAAGTGTCGCTTTGTCGATGTTTACAGCAGAGTTGCCTTGTTCAAGGAAACCTGTTGCTAGGCGCCATACACGTTTTAAGAAACGGTTTGCACCTTCAACACCAGCGTCAGACCATTCTAGTGATTGATCTGGTGGTGCAGCGAACATCATGAATACACGTGCAGTATCTGCACCGTATTGGTCAATAATGGCTTGCGGGTCGATACCGTTATTTTTCGATTTCGACATTTTTTCTTGACCGCCAACCACGACGTCTTGACCATCACCTTGATATTTCGCAGAAATGATACGACCTTTTTCATCACGTTCTAAATCGATGTCAGCAGGGTTAAACCAAGTTTTCTTACCTGACTCTGATTCACGGTAGTAAGTATCCGCAAGCACCATACCTTGAGTTAAAAGGTTAGTGAATGGTTCGTTACCTTGTACCACACCTTCATCACGCATCAATTTGTGGAAGAAGCGTGCATAAAGTAAATGTAGAATCGCGTGTTCAACACCACCGATGTATTGGTTCACAGGAAGCCAAGTTTGACCCGCTTCAGGTTTCACCATACCGTCAGTGAAATCTGGAGATGCATAGCGTGCATAGTACCAAGAAGATTCTACGAAAGTATCTAAAGTGTCTGTTTCACGACGAGCATCGCCACCACAGCATGGGCAAGTGGTTTCATAGAACTCAGGCATTTTGTTGAGTGGATTGCCTGAACCGTCTGGAACCACGTCCGTTGGCAATACAACTGGAAGTTGTTCTTCAGGTACTGGAACCTGACCACATTTTTCACAGTTGATCATAGGAATTGGACAACCCCAATAACGCTGACGAGAAACACCCCAGTCACGTAAACGGAATTGAACTTTTACATTTGCAAGCTTTTGAGGCTCAAGTTTTGCAAGGAATGCATCGAATGCGCCTTGGAAATCTAAACCGTCAAATTCGCCTGAATTCACCAGTTTGCCTTCTTTAGAACCGTACCATTCTTGCCAAGTGGTTGCGTCAAAGTCTGCATCGTCTGCACCTTTGGCATCAATCACTTGCTTGATGGTTAAGCCATATTTGTTGGCAAATTCGAAGTCACGTTCATCGTGTGAAGGCACTGCCATCACCGCACCTGAACCGTAAGACATCAAGACGTAGTTTGCGATCCAAACCGGAACTTCTTCACCTGTAACTGGGTGCTTCACAGAAAGACCAGTTGCCATGCCTTTCTTTTCAGCAGTCGCAAGATCAGCTTCTGCAACAGAACCCATACGGCACTCTTCGATAAATGCAGCAAGCTCAGGATTGCTTTCCGCAGCTTTAAGTGCCATCGGATGTTCTGCTGCAACCGCAACATAAGTCACACCCATGAGTGTGTCAGCACGAGTGGTAAATACAGTTAAACCATCTGCATAAACGTCTGGATTCGCTGAAGGGAAGGTAATTTCCATACCCTGTGAGCGACCAATCCAGTTACGTTGCATGGTTAAAACTTGCTGTGGCCAGCCGTCTTTTAATGTTTCTAAATCGTCAAGTAATTCTTGCGCATAGTCAGTGATGCGGAAGTAGTACATTGGAATATCACGTTTTTCGACCAATGCACCAGAACGCCAGCCACGACCATTTTCAACTTGTTCGTTTGCTAAAACAGTTTGGTCTACTGGGTCCCAGTTCACTGTTGAAAGCTTACGGTAAATTAAACCTTTTTTATAAAGCTGTACGAATAACCATTGTTCCCAGCGGTAGTATTCAGGTGTGCAAGTTGCAAATTCACGATCCCAATCTACAGAAAGACCTAACTTTTTAAGCTGATTACGCATGTAATCAATGTTTTCAAAAGTCCATTTTGCAGGAGCGACTTGATGTGCAATTGCCGCGTTTTCAGCAGGCAAACCGAAAGCATCCCAACCCATGGGTTGTAGCACAGTTTCACCTTGTAAACGGTGGAAACGGCTGATCACATCACCAATGGTGTAGTTACGCACATGACCCATATGCAGTTTGCCACTTGGATAAGGGAACATAGAGAGGATATAACGACGTGGTCCTTCTACTTGGTCGGCAACTTTAAAGGCTTTGCGATTTTCCCAGTCTTGTTGGACTGTAGGTTCAATCGCACTGGCTTGATATTCAGGGTCAATGTGAGTAGTCATAAACGTAAATAGAAATAACGGTTAAAAAGTTTGTGCTACAGCATAGCGCAAAATACGCCTAGAGTGAATTTTGCGATGCTGTGTAGATGTAAATAATTTAAGTCAAAATTGAAGGCTTTGGCGTAAATTATTGTGGTGCGGAGGCTACGGCTTGACCTTGGCGGAGCGCTGCATTGGCTTCGCGTTGTTGTTCCGCTAGTTGCTCATTTTGTTCATTCGGCTGTTCGGCTTCACGTGAAACCTCTTCTTGGTTTTTTGCTGGAGTTGATTGCGTAGTCGTTGTTGCACCATAGGTATTCACTTTACCTTTACGCTGCGCATTTTTTGGCGGTGGCGTGGTGGTGTAATGCGTTGAACCTTTTGCATCCACCCACTTGTAATATTCTTTCGCTGAAAGGTCCAAACTGGTCAGGCAAAATGCCATGCTAGATAAAATACAGGCAGTGCGAGCAATCGTCGTCTTCATCATAAATTCAGTCCCATAGTTAGAGTGATCATGCAAAATTATGCTGAAAATTTTGCGCTTTTTTGACAGTAGAATCTATGCATTTTTTAGCACAAAGGATAAAAGGGACATCGTGTGGGATGAATAACTTTGTGAATGATGAATTGGGGGATTTATAAGCAATAAAAATATTGAATTCTTATCATTTAACCTATGCAGCAACTTCAATGTAAGGCAATTGAATTAAAAACATACATCCATTCATTTAATTTATTTATTAGATTTATAAAAGTATTTTATTAAATACATGCTAACTGGTTATAAATAAACAAACTACAAAGAATACGAAGAAAGAGAGGGTGCTTAAAAAACACACGGTCTGTAAGTAATCAGAAAAAAGCCGATTTTTAAACTTGACTTTAATGGTTGAAACTACAAAAATGCTGTCTTTAGTTTTATATGCCTTAGATCGATCACCCTTCGAATGAGTGCATTTTAGCAATGGACTTCTTCTCTAGCCGAGACGTTGAACAAAGCCAACAAAATATGTTTATCCCAACATGTTTTAGACCCCATATTGCTCAAACAGCAAGCAGGTCAGATTTTTTTCTTATTGCTATGAAAACTATGAAATTTGTGTGCTATAACAGAGCACACAGTTAATGAATTAACCACGACAAATGCCCTCCATTTGTGCGTGAAAAAAGATTAGGGTGAATCACGTTGGAACTTTTATCTGGTGGTGAAATGCTTGTTCGCGCTTTAGCGGACGAAGGCGTTGAACATGTTTTTGGATACCCAGGCGGCGCAGTACTGCATATTTATGATGCGCTATTTCAACAAGAAAAAATCAATCATTACCTAGTGCGCCACGAGCAAGCTGCTGGTCATATGGCTGATGCTTACTCACGTGTCACAGGTAAAACAGGTGTCGTATTGGTGACATCTGGTCCTGGTGCAACAAATACCGTAACTCCAATTGCAACTGCCTATATGGACTCAATCCCAATGGTGATTTTGTCAGGTCAGGTTGCAAGCCATCTTATCGGTGAGGATGCGTTCCAAGAAACGGATATGGTCGGTATTTCGCGCCCAATCGTAAAACACAGCTTCCAAGTACGTCATGCAAGCGAAATCCCTTCGATTATTAAGAAGGCATTTTATATCGCTTCAAGTGGCCGTCCGGGTCCTGTTGTTGTTGATATTCCAAAGGATGCGACGAATCCTGCAGAGAAATTTGCTTACGAATATCCTGAAAAAGTGAAAATGCGTTCGTATCAACCGCCGCATCGTGGTCACTCAGGTCAAATTCGTAAAGCAATTGATGAATTGATTCATGCTAAACGCCCAATTATTTATTCAGGCGGTGGTGTGGTTCAAGGCAACGCTTCTGCACAGTTGACAGAACTTGCACATTTATTGGGTTATCCAGTAACCAGTACCTTAATGGGTCTTGGTGCGTATCCAGGCAATGATGAACAGTTCATCGGTATGTTGGGTATGCATGGTACTTACGAAGCCAATATGACCATGCACAATGCAGATGTGATTCTGTGTGTAGGCGCGCGCTTCGATGACCGTGTAACCAATAATCCAGCGAAATTCTGTCCAAATGCAAAAGTCATTCATATTGATATTGACCCAGCAACGATTTCAAAAACAATTATGGCGCACATCCCAATTGTGGGTGCAGTAGAGCCTGTATTGACTGAAATGTTGGCGCAATTAAAACAATTGAATGTGTCTAAACCAAATCCTGAAGATATCGGGGCTTGGTGGAAACAAATCAATGAATGGCGCCAAGTTCATGGTTTGAACTATGACAAACCAACTGATGGTTCGATGAAGCCACAGCAAGTTGTTGAAGCGTTGGATAAAATTACCAATAGTCAAGCCATCATTACTTCAGACGTTGGTCAACACCAAATGTTTGGTGCGCTTTACTACAAATACACACGTCCACGTCAATGGATCAACTCAGGTGGTCTAGGAACCATGGGTGTAGGTTTGCCATATGCTATGGCAGCTAAACTTGCCTTCCCAGATCAACAAGTAGTGTGTATTACTGGCGAAGCATCGATTCAGATGTGTATCCAAGAACTATCTACATGTAAGCAATATGGCTTGAATGTAAAAATTCTATGCTTGAATAACCGTGCATTAGGTATGGTTAAGCAATGGCAAGACATGAACTACGAAGGTCGTCACTCAAGCTCGTATGTTGAGTCACTTCCAGACTTCCCTAAATTAATGGAGGCGTATGGTCATGTAGGTATTCAAATTGACCATGCAGATGAACTCGAGTCGAAGCTTGCTGAAGCGATGGCGATCAATGACAAGTGCGTGTTTATTAACGTGATGGTTGACCGTTCAGAGCATGTATATCCAATGTTGGTTGCTGGCCAGTCAATGAAAGATATGTGGTTAGGCAAAGGAGAGCGCACACAATGAGACATATTATCTCTGTACTTGTAGAAAACGAAGCAGGTGCGCTTTCACGTTTGGTAGGTTTATTCTCTCAGCGTGGTTATAACATTGAGACATTAAACGTAGCGCCAACAGAAGATCCGACGCTTTCGCGTTTGACTTTAACCACGTATGGCGATGAGCATAAAATTGAACAAATCACCAAACAACTCAACAAGCTTGTCGAAGTTGTTAAAGTTGTTGATTTGTCTGAAGGTGCTCATATTGAACGTGAATTGATGTTAATTAAAGTCAAAGCACTTGGTTCAGCGCGCGCAGAAATTAAACGTACTGCGGATATTTTCCGTGGACAAATCGTAGACGTAACACCAACGACATATACCATTCAAATCGCAGGTACAACTGAAAAGATAGATGGTTTTATTGATGCCTTAGCTGAAAATACAATTCTAGAAGTTGTACGTTCAGGTGTTTCAGGTATCGCACGTGGCGAAAAAGTTTTAACTATCTAATTTTATATTTTCACCTCACTCCTATGGGTGAGGTACTTGAAATGTGAATAATCAAACAGAATCACGTTATCAAGTTAAAGGAAACAAAAGCATTTTAGCGGAGACAGCAATGCAAATTTTTTACGATAAAGACACAGACTTATCTATCATCCAAGGCAAAAAAGTAGCAATCATTGGTTATGGTTCACAAGGCCATGCTCATGCGCTTAACCTTAAGGATTCAGGCGTTGATGTAACTGTAGGTCTACGTGCTGGTTCTACTTCTTGGAAAAAAGCTGAAAATGCTGGTCTTAAAGTTTCAGAAGTTCCTGCTGCTGTAGCTCAAGCTGACTTAGTTATGATTTTGACTCCAGATGAGTTCCAATCACAACTTTACCGTGACGTAATTGAGCCAAACATCAAGCAAGGTGCAACGCTAGCATTTGCTCATGGTTTCTCTGTTCTTTATAACCAAGTTGTTCCACGTGCTGACCTTGACGTAATCATGGTTGCTCCAAAAGCGCCAGGTCATACTGTACGTTCAGAATTCCAACGTGGTTCAGGTGTACCTGATCTTATCGCTGTTCACCAAGATGCTTCTGGTAATGCACGTAACGTTGCGCTTTCTTACGCTTCAGGTGTTGGTGGCGGCCGTACTGGTATTATCGAAACTTCATTCCGTGAAGAAACTGAAACTGACCTTTTCGGTGAGCAAGCAGTTCTTTGTGGTGGTGCTGTTGAATTGGTTAAAATGGGCTTCGAAACTCTTGTTGAAGCTGGTTATGCACCAGAAATGGCTTACTTCGAATGTCTACACGAACTTAAATTGATCGTTGACTTGATGTTCGAAGGCGGTATCGCGGACATGAACTACTCAGTATCAAACAATGCTGAATATGGCGAATACGTAACTGGTGTTGAAGTAATCAACGAACAGTCTCGTGAAGCTATGCGTAATGCGCTTAAACGTATTCAATCTGGTGAATACGCGAAGATGTTCATCCAAGAAGGTGCGTTGAACTACCCATCTATGACTGCTCGTCGTCGTCAAAACGCGGCGCATGGTATCGAAGTAACTGGTAACAAGTTACGTGCGATGATGCCTTGGATCCAAGCGAACAAAATCGTTGATAAAGAGAAAAACTAATTTCTTGAATCAATTGATTTGAATACGAAGACCCACTCATTTTGAGTGGGTTTTTTAATATCTAAAGTTGCGTGCCTTAAAAATAGAAAAGTAGTACTTTCATTCCTTACGCGTCACTCAGAACAGTGTGCTGCCTCGTTGTACTTCGTACAAAACAATGTTTTGTACTCGTTCATACTTTGGATCCAAGCGAACAAAATCGTAAGCAAAGAAAAGAATTTATTTAATTATCTTTTGAGTTTTATGATACAAGGAACCCAATATTAGCGTGGGTTAGAATAATGATTTTATATAAATATGTGAGTTTTGAAGCTGCTACAACGATTTTAAAAACAAAATCTCTAGGTTTTTCACATTTAGAAGATTTTAATGACCCATTTGAATGCACTGGTTTTGGTTTTTATGATTTGGATGTGCCGACATCGGTAGCAGTAGGGCATTCCGAAATCAGTTTTCTAGAAAGTATGTGATTTAAAGTTTGACTAGAACTGCTTTAAATCTACTCATCTGGTCACATTATGGGGATAGTTTAAAAAGGTGTTGTGATCGGAATAGACACATGCAAAGCAGGCCTTGAAGATGGTGATCAATTTATTATTCCTTCAACAAAAGGGGAGTTGAGATATTTAAAAACAGCGCGAAGCAGGCCAATGTGGAAAGTGTTGAAAAATTAATGTCGGTAGGAAATTCAAATATTTTAAATTGGGATAATGAAGAAGTTTTAATAAAGCATGGTTTGCTTTATAAAATGCCGGAATGGGCATACGAAGAGGAAGTACGTATTGTAAAAAATATTAGTGATGCTCAATTCGGGTATTATTTTTCTACAAAAACACATGCATATATCAATGACCAACTTTGGCAAAGAGTCCTATTGCAAACACGTCCAATATTTATACATTAAAATTGCCTGAAGAAGCCTTTGTTGAAGTATATGTTGGGAAAAATGCATATATTGATCTTAGAAGAAAGCAAGAGCTTGTGAAACCAGTAATTGATCATAAGAGATCAGTTTGAATTGCTGAAAGATCTATGTGTTGAATCTAATATTAGTTTGAAATGCATTTTATTAGATTTGGAAACATGGGCTTTAAAAGTGACTCCAATTTAATCTGATGATTTGAGTTGTAGATGGTTTCAAAACTCCTATATTTGTGTCAGCTGAGTTGAATTTAGGTTGTGATAGAGTAGGCATTATTCATGCTGCATGGAGTGTGTAATTGCAATGAAAATATCAAAACTCTCTCTTTTACTCGCTCTTTGTCTACCAGTGGTTAGCTTTGGACAAGATGCAGATATAACACAGCCTGAGTTAAAGCCTTTACCTGATGTTCGAATATCGATGCAGCGGATGCTTCGCTCAACTGAAGGACGCTATTTCTTAGATCTATATGCTGGTATATGGAATCCGCACGGGACTTTGACTGATCTGCAAGAGCCCAAACAAATTAACTTTAAAGGGGCTCAAAAAGCTGATTTTATAGATCTGAATTCAGTCCATGTTGGAACTGAACAAAGTGCGGCAACTGCTTATCGATTGGCAGGAACCTTGAATGCCAATACAGGCTCGTTTAAAGCTGAACTGATGGAAAAAACGGCATCACCATCTACAAGTTATCTACAGTTTGAACCTGCATTTAAAGCAGTAGATAAACCTATCCTGTTGTTTAAGTTCTATGGAGTGCAATCCGCAGATCAGCCCTATGGCAAGTCTCTAAAGCGCGTAGATGTAATTAATAAGTCAAATGGCGAGGTACTACAGTCATTACAAGGCTTTAATGCCTTTGGGAATAGTATGGGATTCTTAGATGTAAACTTTGATGGATACTATGATGTTGTACTTTCGGATACCTCTGATGGTCGAAAAATAGAAGATAAGCGATTTATTTATTGGATGTACAATCCTAAAACGAAGAATTTTCAACGTTCACCGCAATTGGAGAAAATTGCTGGATTCCCAAAATTAAAAGGAGAGTTGCAGCAGATCGACTTTGGATCAGGTCAAATCTTTCGAGTCGATCAAGGATTGCTTTATCCAGTCAGTGAGTAAATTAAATTTTTTAAAAAGCCCCCATAACTTGGGGCTTTTTTTATTTATAGAATTTTCTAAAGAAGAATCCAGGCAGTTTTAAAAGAGGTAGTCCGTATTTTGAATAAAAAAGCAAAGTAAAATGAGTGTTGAAAGAGAGGGGGGTGAATTTCTATATATGTGATAATTCACGTAATAAATGAGATTCTAAAAATTATGAAAAACAAAAAATGAAATTTAAAGAAAGAAAATATGATTTACAAAACCTTAACATTGGCAACTAAGATGTATTTCAAAACCTGCAATTTAATACTTAGGTTCATTATTTGGTGACGTTATTCTTGTATTTTGTTTCAAAAGGCATACCTGAAATTGGTGATTATACATTTAAGATTCTATTTAAAATTTGAATTTAATCGTTCTTTACTATCAATATAGTTGAATATTCACATAGTATTGGTTTGTTTGAAAATTATTTTGAACTATTTCACAAATATTTGGTGAAATATGTAACAGCCTATTTTATTTTTTTTGTTATAAAGTTTAATAAAAATAATGAGATAGATTGTACCAAAAAATAGGGATATAAAAAAAATCCCCAAAATTTGGGATAAAGAGAAAAATTAAATAAAAATATAAAAATTAAAAATATTTAATATATTACAAACACATAATTTAAATATTTGTAAAAAATAATATTACATGAATATTCGTGTGAAATTTCCATATTAGGTTCTTTTTTTCTCAACATGATTAAGAATGAATCAGCACCTAGGGAAAGTAAGATTAATTAGTTTTTCTTAATAAATATCCTTTGATGCACATACTAATAAATCTCATATGAGAATGGAGAAGTGAAATGTCTACATCTAAAATTTTAACCGCAGTACTATCTGCAACATTGTTCGTAGCACTTCCAGCAACATCTGCAATCGCTGGTGGTAAAAAAGAATCTAAACAATGTGGCGGTGCGCCGTGTGAAGGCGAAATCGACATCGAGTTACAGATTCTGAAAGCATGTGAGCTTTTGGTAGGTAAAGACATCAAACTCGTTGAAGACAGTTATACAGGTGCTAGTAGCTTTCAAGTTACAACAAACACTCCATATACACTGAATTTATCTACAATGAATGCAGGCACAAGTGCAGATACTTTTGTAAAACATGAAACGACTACTGATAAAGTAGCTACAAAAATCACGACTACAAAAGGTGGTGTGAATTATCCAATCGGCTCTACACCTGTAGCTGGTATGAGTGTTGATAACTTCACAGTATCTGTTGCTCCAAAAACTGCAATTTCAGCGACTCAACGTGCTGGTACATACAAAGATACTTTATATATCAAAGTAGCTTACTAATCCAAATTTAGGGAGTTGATTCTACACAGTTAGGGTCAACTTCTTTTTATTTTGAATTGATAATAATATTTAAATGTACTGGGGTGAGTATATGAAAAGTTTATTCAAAGTCGTTTCATTAAGTTTAATGACTTGCTTATTGAGTGCTCAAATATTTGCAGGTATTTCAATTAGCCCTGTGCAATTATATTTAACCGATAAATCTAAACAACGCAGTGCGACATTTACTTTGGAATCGAAAGGGGATGATGAGACACCACGTATTTTTGAAGCTAAAGCATTTAAATGGACTCAAAATGCTGCAGGTGAAGATATTCTTTCACCTGAATCCAATATTATTATCAATCCGAAAAATTTCATTCTAAAACCAAACTCAAAACAAATGGTTCGTGTGGGTTTTACTCAATCTGTAGAGAGTATGAATCTACAACAAGAAGAAGCATGGCGTATTATTTATACTGAGCTACCTCAAGTGACGAACTCTGAATCGAAAATTGCACTGTTATTAAGTATTAATGTGCCATTTTTTGTCGGCAAACAAGAACCAGCTTATTTAAAATTTATTGCCAAAAAAATGAATGGTCGCACCATTATTCAGGTTGAAAATTTAGCAAAATCACACATTCAAATCCAAAAACTTTATGTCATCGATAAAAGCAAGAAAACAGTCGCTGAATCTTCCGATATGAAATATTTATTGGCATTAGGTAAAAACCAATACGACATCGGGAATGTTTCTTTACAAGGCGCTAGTAATTATAAAGTCGTTGTGGAAACAGATAAAGGTGACACTCCTTTGGAGTTTAATTTAGTTGAGTAGTGGCTATGAACAGAATTACATTGCTTCTATATTGTATTTTATGTGCTAATTCTGCTCATGCAGAAGCCGTTGATATGCCTGATGATTTATTTCCAACCAGTATTTGGGTAAACGAAGTAGACCGCAAGAGCGAAGTATTATTACTGACTGAAAATAACAAGTTTTATATAGAGTGCGCAGATCTTGATAAGCTGCAAATCAAAGTAGAAATTCTGAAACGACATGCAACTAAAAATTCATTTTGTTTGGTAACGGATCAAGATATTCAGTCTGGATTTGATCCTCAATTGCAAGCCGTCAAAATTAATCTTCCATCAAAATATTTCTTTGGGCTAGAAACTGATACCTTAATCAGCCAGCCGATGCCTGCAAATTTTGGTGCATTTCTTAATTATGAAATGCATTTTGAAAATAATACTCAACATAATAATTTTGGTGTGCTACCTGAACTGGGCGTGTTTAAAGACAATTGGATTTTAAGAAATAATGCCTTTTATCGAAATAATAAAGGTGATGATTATCGTGAAGAAAAATTCGTCAGGTTAAATAGTAGTCTTGAGTTTGATTTTTCTAAAAGTGCGACCAAACTGGTTATTGGTGATACGACCTCTGCATATAGTGCATTAATTCATGGTGTGCGATTTGGTGGTTTGAGTTTTGGTACAGACTATACATCACGTCCAGATTTCGTGTATTGGAATATTCCAAGTCTAAAAGGCAGTGCGGTTTTACCTTCGACTGTTGATTTATATATTGATGGCGTAAATATTTATCAGAAAAAGATTTCACCTGGAGATTATAACTTACAAACAGGTGCCAATATTGAAAGTGCCGGTACAGCGCAAATGGTTGTACAAGATGTATTGGGGAATACCACTGTTCGAAGCTTCCCGGTATTAATTAGTAGTAAATTGCTTAAAGAAGATTTAAATGATTACAACATATCATTAGGGAAACTACGCTTCAGTTATGACGAAGAAAATAGCGATTATCGCGATTTTTTTAGTTCAGCCTATTGGCGTAGAGGTGTCACCAGTCGTACAACTTTAGGTGCAAGTGCTACCTATAGTGACAAAGTAAAAAATGCAGGACTGCTATGGACGCAAGCGGTCAATCGATGGTTTGTTTTAGACAGTATTTTTTTAGGCAGTAAAACCGATGACGACGATGGCTATTCTGCAGGTTTGGCTATCAGTCGTAATTTCGGGAAACTCAATTTTGGTGTGAGTTCACGCTATGCTACAAATGATTATCGGGCATTGGGTTATGAAGATAATCATATTTTTCCAAAATTTGAAAATATGGCGTATTTAAGTTTTGCTAATTTTCCATTTTTTCAAAATTTAAACCTGAATTATATCGAACAAACCCAGTATGAATCTAATGATCCTTTATTTGAATTAGAGGATCGCAAAATGCTCACAGTGGGTGTGAGTCGCGAAATTACACAGAATTTAATGTGTACCGCCAATTATTTTAAAGAATTTGGTGATAGCGATGACTCAGGTGCTTTTATTACATTTTCTTATAATTTTGGTGGTGGTAAACGTATTCAGGCTGATGCAGGTACCAATAAATCTGGCGGTGTACGTTTCATCCAAAATGCATTTGGTGAATATGGTGCAAATTATGCGCTCGGTGTGGATTATCGTAATGATGAAACGGTATTAAATGCCTATGGTGGTTTGTCCACTGATGTAGGTGATTTAACCTTGAGTCATCTCTATAGTGAAAATGATTCAACAACCCAGGTTGGCTACCGTGGTGCTATGGTGTGGTTGGGCGGTCAATACGCATTGACCAGTTTTGTAGATAATGCCTTTGCTTTAGTGAATGTTGGTGGTCGTGAAGATATTGATGTCATGCGATCAATGTCTCCGGTCGCAAAAACCAATAAAAAAGGCTATGCCTTTGTACACGATATCGTTCCTTATATTAATTACGATATTTCATTCGATGAAAACCAATTGCCGATCGAAAGCAAAGTTCCGAATGCTGCACATCGTTTAGTTGCGTTAAGACAGCGTGGTTATAACATTAATTTTTCAGTATTTGATACACAACAAATATTGGTCAAAATATTGGATGAACAAGGTCATCAATTTGTGGCAGGAAGTGAAGTTGCAATTGATACCCCAGAAGCGGATGTTTATCCAGTGGGTTCAGATGGCACGGTAATGTTATATGGTTTGGTTGAAGGCTACTACAAGTTGACGGTGAGGACCAGTGGTGGTCGATCTTGCCAAACAGCGTTAACAGTGCCGAAAAAGGTAGAAAACCAAACTCCTGAATTAATTACATTGCAGTGTAAATAAAGGAGTATTTCCAATGAAAAGTATTTTACTCATCTCAGCAGCGTTATTTAGTTCAATAACATTTGCAGCACCGAGTCGCTGTGAAATGGGACGAATCAGTGAAACCAATATGCGCTTGGCAAATTACTATAATAGTCAAGCGGCGAGTTCATTTAGTGTCGATTGTTCAGGTAAATACCGCATACGCTTTAATAGCCGAAATTTGCAGGATACTTCGGGCAGTAGTTTTGTGACGAATGGCCCGATTAAGCTCAAAACACGGATGACTGTTTCAGGTGCGATGGAAAATTTGTGGAATGTTTCTACCGAGCAAGGCGCTGGCAAAAATAACTATGTGATTGCAGTGCGTTTGGTGGAGCGAGTGAATGCAACGACACCTGCAGGAATCTACCGCGATACAGTCTTTGTAAATATGGTGTTTTGAGTTGCTTAGCGATCGATTTTTTTTCATGGCTAAGGTGATTATATGTTAAATGCTGAATTTATACCGTTAGATTGAAGCTTGAGGATAGATATTTAGGTGAATCTTGGGCTTCAATCTAAGTAGCTTAATTTTCTGCTATGCGTATAAAGTCAGAAATGAAGGAAATTTGATTTCAGCATATGCCTCCCCGATAACAACTTTAGGCACCGTTTTAATCAGTTATTTGATGAGCTCGATATACACGCTAAATGGTCAGTTCCTGCGAAATGGGAAGTGGATGTTACTCCATTGGAATGTCTAAGCTTACAGCGTGTAGCCGAAGAAGCATTAACCAATATTGTGAAGCATAGTCATGCGACCGTGGTGCAGATCCGAATTTATTATGAAAACTCGGCGTTGATAATGGAAGTTGAAGACAATGGCGTGGGGGGTGATGTGGATCTGGTTAATCAAGCTGGTTTAAGTGTGGGGCTTCGTAGTATGAGTGGGTGTTTAGAACGGATGAACGCAGATATGCAAATCACTTCTAATGCGGGTCAGACGATTTTAAAACTGATTAAAAATTACGGATAAATCATGATTTTGTAGATGAAATAAGATAATTTTTTTCAACAAACTGTCATCAAATAATCATCAAAATGCAAAAAACTGCTGCTTAAACTGTGGATATACATTTATAAGAAGCATGTAAGATCATGACAGAATCGGCTATCAATTTAGGGCGTATGCAGGATGAACCTGCACGCTTTCAATTCCAATTTAAGCATATGCAATCACGAATAGATGTGCAAACGGTCTCAACTTTAATCCGTCCAGGTCTAAAAATCGCCTTTGTTACAGATACGTGGGCGCCAGAAATTAATGGTGTTGCACATTCTTTATTGCAGTTGTGTAAAGGCTTGCAGCAACAAGGCAACTCAATTTTTTTAATACGTCCTGAACAGTCCGAAAGTTGTCATGATTTCAGACCTGATCAAGAGTGTCTGGTTCGAGCGCAGTCGATTCCTAAATATTCAGGTTTACAATTTGGCTGGCCGCAACTAATTAAGCTGAGTAAAGCTTTAAAAAAAGCCCAAGTCGACATTGTGCATATAGTCACTGAAGGGCCTTTGGGTTTTGCCATACTTCAATTGGCGCGTTCTTTACACATCCCTGTGTCTAGTGGTTTTCACTCGGCCTTTCATGACTTTAGTCGTTTCTTTGATTTAGCGTTTTTAATGAAGCCTGTACAACATTATTTACGATGGTTTCATAACAATACTCAACTCACCTGTGTCCCGAGCCAAGATACTGCGGATGCCTTGCATCGATTAGGTTTTAGTTGTCCATTGGTGGTGGTGGGGCGAGGTGTGGACCATAGTCGATTTTCTCCCTCACATTATCGAGCAGAACTGAGACAACAGTGGCAAGCAGATGAACATACTCGCGTGATGCTCTATGTCGGTCGGCTATCTCCTGAAAAAGAGGTAAATGTTTTAATTTCTGCCTACCGTTCGATGTTGACCATGGATGCACGAACGAAATTGGTCATTGTGGGGGATGGGCCAGATCGTGAGCGATTAATGCAACTGGCAAAATCCCTAGATGTTATTTTTATGGGAAGTTTAAGTGGTCAGGCTTTATCGGAAGCCTATGCCAGTGCGGATGTTTTTGTTTTCGCAAGTCAGGTTGAGACTTTTGGTAATGTGGTTTTGGAGGCAATGGCCAGTGGATTGCCGGTGATTGCATATAATGCCGCATGTGCCCAATTGCACGTGAGAAATCAGCAAACGGGATGGTTATGTCATTTATCTCGAACCGATGAATTTATTCGTCTTATGCAACAATTGCCGCAACGCGCCAAATTAAAAACGATGGGCATCGAAGCGGCAAAAGACGCAGCTAAAATTGGTTGGCAATATCCCGTACAACAATTTGAGCAAGCGCTATATCGCGTGGTGGATCAAGCCATGATGAGCCAATGGAGCTAGCGCTATTGGTTGTATAGAAAAGTTGAGCATCTTCAAAAATTAATATTCATCGAACTGTCATCAAAGCATCATTACATTGTCAAAAAGAGAACCTAAGCTGAGTCAAACAAAGATCTAAACTTGTAAAAATAACAACACAAATCTAGCTCAACCCCAACACAGTCAAGCTTTGACTGTAGATAGGAGATTAGCGATGAATTTAAAAAATGCAAAAACAAGAATGCTGCACCTCGATTTAAAAGGCTGTATTTATCTCAATCATTTTTCACATCAACAAGTTGTTGCTGACATATTTAAAATGGTGAGTCGACTTGGTGATGGTGTGTTTTGGTATGTCATGTTGGCGACGGTTTGGATCGTGCAGGGCATGTCTTACAGTGTACAAATCCTCTATGTGTTGCTGGGTGGTTCCGTCGGCACCACGATCTATAAACTCCTCAAAAAGAAAACTGTGCGCCCAAGACCGTACCAAGTGCATCAAGTGATTCGCTTAGGTGAACGCCCTCTAGATCATTTTAGTTTCCCATCGGGACATACTCTACATGCAGTCATGGCAACAACTGTGCTAGGCTATATTCAACCCATGCTGTTGGTCCTAATGTTGCCCTTTAGCTTATTGGTGGCATTATCTCGCATGATCTTAGGTTTGCATTACCCAAGTGATGTCGCTGTCGGTGCTGCTATAGGCGCTGGAGTGGGTGCCGCAATGATTCTCTGTGCACCTCTTTTCGGTTTGGTTTTATAGTTTGATGTGGACATCACAATTGCAAAATCTGGTAATAAAAAAATTAAAAGGGTTTATCACGTCCAATTGCTGAAATTTGTTAAAGTAAGCCATCATTCTATAGACGATGTTAGGAAGACCCATGGGTTTACGCTGGACAGATACCATTGATATCGCAATTGAGCTGTATGAAGCTCACCCTGATGTTGATCCGCAATGGATTCGCTTTACTGACCTACATGCATGGGTATGTGCATTGCCAAATTTCACTGATGACCCTGAAAAGTCGACTGAAGGTCTGCTTGAGGGAATTCAGATGGCCTGGATTGATGAGGCAAGTTAATCCCTACATCGAAAAAAGCAATTTTTTTGTATAGCAAAAGCAGAAAATAGCGCATTATTCGGTATAATGCGGCAAATTTTTCACGTCAAATTGACTTAAGGAGCCTCTCATGGCTATTGAACGTACTTTATCTATCGTTAAACCAGACGCAGTTGCTAAAAACCACATCGGCGACATCTTTGCTCGTTTCGAAAAAGCTGGTCTTCAAATCGTTGCAACTAAAATGAAACACTTGACTCAAGCTGAAGCTGAAGGCTTCTACGCTGAGCACAAAGAACGTGGTTTCTTTGGTGACCTAGTTGCATTCATGACTTCTGGTCCAGTTGTAGTTTCAGTTCTTGAAGGCGAAAACGCAGTTCTTGCTCACCGTGAAATCCTTGGCGCAACTAACCCTAAAGAAGCTGCTCCTGGTACTATCCGTGCAGACTTCGCTGTAAGCATCGACGAAAATGCTGCTCACGGTTCTGACTCTGTAGCATCTGCTGATCGTGAAGTTAACTACTTCTTCGCTCAAACTGAGATCGCTCCACGTACTCGTTAATTCGAAGTATTCAAACCAGATAAGTGGTATACTGCTTGTCTGGTTTTTTTATTCTCTGAATAATTCTTTGCTCAAATACTGAGCATCTCCTTTGATCTTTAGACATGGTTTAGGTAAATACACATGAGTACTGAAGTAGTCGCTACATCAGCTGTTTCTGATGCACAGCAACAATCTCCATCCGCTCCGACGCAGCAAAACACTGTGGAGAAAGTGAATTTACTGGGCATGTCACGTCCGCAAATGGAAAAATTCTTCGAAGATATGGGGGAGAAAAAGTTCCGTGCTGGGCAGGTGATGAAATGGATTCATCAGTTCTTCGTGACTGATTTTGCTGAAATGACCAATATTTCTGGAAAATTGCGTGAAAAACTAGAAAAGATTTGTGAAATTAAAGCGCCTGAAGTGGTGCATAAAAATTACTCAAAAGACGGTACTCGTAAATGGGTATTCCGTGTGGGTGATGGTGCAGGTTCATTGGTTGAAACTGTGCTCATTCCTGCAGAAGATAAAACCGGCGCACGTAAGACCTTGTGTATTTCATCACAAGTGGGCTGTGCTCTGGACTGTTCATTCTGTTCAACTGGTAAACAAGGCTTCCAACGTGACTTGAGTCAAGCTGAAATTATTGGACAGCTTTGGATGGCGAACTTCTCTTATATGGAAGATGTGTCAGTTGCTGATCGTGAACGTTCAGTGACCAACGTGGTGATGATGGGTATGGGGGAGCCACTGTTGAACTATGATGCCGTATTGAATTCAATGCGTATCATGCTGGATGACTTTGCGTATGGCATGTCGAAGCGCCGTGTGACTTTATCAACCTCAGGTGTGGTGCCTAAAATTGACCAATTGGCACAAGACATTGATGTAGCCTTGGCAATTTCACTCCACGCACCAAATGATGAATTACGCAACGAACTTGTTCCGATCAATAAAAAATATCCGTTGGAACAGTTGATTGCAGCGTGTCAGCGTTATATCGCCAAAGATGGTAATGAAAGTTCGCGTAAACACGTGACTATCGAATACGTGATGTTAGATGGTGTAAATGACCATCCTGAACATGCACAGCAAATGTTAAAGCTGTTGAAAAACCTCCCAAGCAAAATTAATTTAATTCCGTTTAACCCGTTCCCGCATGCGCCATACGGTCGTTCAAGCCGTAACCGTATTATTTCTTTCCAAAAAACTTTGTCTGATGCCGGTTTTGTGTGTACGATTCGTCAGACACGTGGTGATGATATCGACGCTGCGTGTGGACAACTCGTGGGGCAAGTTGCTGACCGTACTCGTCGTGCGGAGCAATGGAAAAAGAAAGTTGCGCAGCAAAATGAGATACTGCGCTCACAAGGATAATAAAGAGGCAGCCAATTGAAAAAGTTAACGTATAAGTTCACTTTCGTTTCAGCTTTATGTGCATCGGTTTTGGCATTAACAGCATGTCAAACGCCTGAGATTGGGAAAAAAGACCCCGAGAAAGCCGTAAAAATCAGAACGCAATTGGCTGTTGAACACCTGAAAGCAGGGGATTTGGACTCTGCTAAACGTGCATTAGATCAGGCTTTAGAGGTGGATTCTCGCGATTCCCAAGCCAATATGATGATGGGTGTCTTACTACAACGAGAAGGCAGTCCAGCCAACTTAGAAAAAGCAGATAGTTATTTTAAGCGTGCAATTTCATCAGACTCAAAAAATTCTCAAGCACGTAACAACTACGGTACGTATTTATATCAAGTTGAGCGCTATAATGATGCGATTGAACAGTTCAGCATCGCAGGTTCAACTTTAGGTTATGATCAACGTTTCAAAGCATTGGAAAATTTAGGTCGTATTTACCTGAAAGTGGGTGATGTGGCGAATGCTGAAAAATCATTCAAACAAGCTTTGCAGGCTAATCGTGATTCCTATGTTTCAATGTTAGAGTTGTCTGAAATCTTTTATTTGAATCAGCAGTTCCCTGCTGCCACACAAATGTATGAACAATTTGTACGTGCAGTAGGACAAAAAAATCAGGGTGCGCGTGCACTCTGGATTGGCATTCGAACAGCGCGTGCCAATGGCGACAATTTGGGTATGCAAGTACTGGTCAATCAGTTACGTGCTTTGTTCCCAGAAAGTCCTGAATACCAACGCTATTTGCAATTACAGTACAGTACTGAGGCCGTATGGAAGTAAATCCTAATTCACCGCAATCGAATGGTTCGAGCGTAGCTCCAAATGCATTAGGAAATGTACAACGCCCAGGTGAGTATTTACGTCAAGTACGTATTACGCAAAAACTGGAACTTGAAGCTGTCGCATCAGAACTCAATATTCCATTAAAAACACTGACTGCACTCGAGCAAGATGATTATAAGTCATTGCCTGAAGCGACCTTTATTAAAGGTTACTACCGCACTTATGCCAAATATTTAAAAGTTGATGCCACCAATATCATTCAACGTTTTGATGATATTTATGCCAACGATACGGGATTGTTGCCAAATCACGCGTTAAATAATTCACCGATTAAAATTATGGGTAAATTACCCGGGTCTAACCGTGACCGTAATCGTAAATGGATCAAACGTGGTCTGATTGCATTGGCGGTGTTGTTGGTCATTGGTGCGATCGTGGCGGCGATTCAGGGCATGACCTCGGGCAGCGATAATGAAGACGCTGTGACCAATGATGTCGCTTCAGAAGTTCAAGTCCTCGACATGAATGGCGGAAATGCAGCGGTCAGTGGCGATCAATTGACATTGACCTTTAGTAGCCCCACTTCAGTACATATTGTTGATTCGACGGGTAAGGTGTTGGCGACGGGTCGTCAAGCATCGACGCTCAACTTAAACGGTGAAACACCATTCCAAATTCGTTTGGATGATGCAACAGTAGTGTCATTAAGCTTAAATAATGAAAATATTTCATTGTCACCATATACCGTAAACGGCAAAGCAGATTTCCGTTTATCACGTTAAGGGACAACAGAGCAGACTGAACAATGATTGAAAATCCAATTAAGCGCCGTCCAACGCGTAAAATTAAAGTAGGTTCGGTGTATGTCGGTGGTGATGCGCCGATCAGTATCCAAAGTATGACCAATACTGAAACCTGTGATGTCGAAGCGACCGTGGCACAGATTCAGCGCTGTGTTGATGTAGGCGCAGACATCATGCGTGTGTCTGTACCAAGTATGGAAGCTGCTGAAGCTTTTGGTGAAATTCGTAAACGTGTGCAAGTGCCATTGGTTGCCGATATTCACTTTGATTATAAAATTGCTTTACGTGTTGCAGACCTTGGTGCAGATTGTTTGCGTATTAACCCGGGTAATATTGGCTCAGAAGCTAAAATTCGTGAAGTGGTAGCTGCTGCACAACATAATGACATCTCTATGCGTATTGGTGTCAATGCAGGCTCACTGGAAAAAGATATTCAAAAGAAATATGGTGAGCCTACAGGTCAGGCCTTGCTTGAATCTGCAATGCGCCATATTGATATTTTAGATCGCTTAAATTTCCATGAATTTAAAGTGTCAGTTAAAGCATCCAATGTCTTTCTGACGATGGATGCGTACCGTTTGCTTTCTGCACAAATTGATAACCCATTACACTTGGGTGTGACTGAAGCAGGTGTCTACCGCACGGGTTCAGTCAAATCTGCTATCGCTTTAGGCGGTTTGTTGATGGAAGGCATTGGTGACACCATGCGTATTTCATTGGCAGCAGAGCCTGAAGAAGAAATTAAAATTGGCTTTGATATTTTAAAATCATTGGGCTTACGTTCAAACGGCATTAACTTTATTGCATGCCCAAGTTGTTCGCGCCAAGAATTTAATGTCATCAAAGTCATGCAAACATTGGAAGAGCGTTTAGAAGATATTCGTACCCCAATGGATGTATCGGTGATTGGTTGTAAAGTAAATGGTCCGGGCGAAGCCAAAGAAGCCGATATTGGTGTAGTAGGTGCAAGTCCGCGTTCACTGGTGTATCGTAATGGCGAAAAGAGCCATTTAATTGACACAAATCAGTTGGTTGACGAAATCGAAGCGATGGTTCGTCAACGTGTTAGCGATCTTGAAGACGCTAAAGCTAAAGAGATTATTCGCACAAGTTTTTCTGAGTAGATCATGAGTTCAATCGTCGCAATCAAAGGTTTTAATGACATTCTCCCTACGCAAAGTCCTGCATGGAGACGTCTAGAACAGCATCTATCTAGCCTGATGGATGCTTATGGTTATCAGCAAATTCGCTTGCCGATTGTGGAGCAGACTCATCTGTTCAAACGTTCTATTGGTGATGCAACGGATATCGTTGAAAAAGAAATGTACACATTCTTAGACAAAGGTAATCCGCCTGAGTCTTTGACTTTGCGTCCAGAAGGAACAGCAGGGTGTGTGCGTGCAATGCTTGAACATAACTTACTTCGTGGTGCTACACCGCGTGTATGGTATGTTGGCCCAATGTTCCGCTATGAAAAACCACAAAAAGGTCGCTACCGTCAGTTCCATCAATTTGGCGTAGAAACTTTTGGTGTTGCAACACCAGATCAAGATGCAGAATTGATTTTAATGACTGCACGTTTGTGGAAACGCATGGGCGTTGCAGATAAAGTTCAATTAGAACTCAATACTTTAGGTGAGTCTGATGAACGTGCAGCTTATCGTGCAGCATTGGTTGAATTTTTAGAGTCACATAAAAATGACTTAGATGAAGATTCACAGCGTCGTCTAACTACGAATCCACTGCGTATTTTGGATTCTAAAGATGCAAAAACACAAAGCATTTTGGAAAATGCGCCAAAACTTCACGACTTTATGGGTGAAGAAACGTTGGCTCACTTTGCTCAATTGCAGCAGTATTTGACTGATGCTGGTGTTGGTTTTGTGATCAATCAAAAATTGGTTCGTGGTCTCGACTATTACAACAAAACGGTCTTTGAATGGACAACTACACACTTAGGTTCTCAAGGAACGGTATGTGCTGGTGGTCGTTATGACGGTTTAGTCGGTCAGCTTAAAGGTAAAGTAGACCAGTCGGTGCCTGCTGTTGGTTTTGCAATGGGTATGGAGCGTTTGCTTCTTCTACTTGAACAAGTGGAAGACAATACTCCTGTACGTGACTGTGAGCTATTCTTAGTTTCAGATCCTGCAACTCAAGGTAAGGCATTGGTCCTTGCTGAACAAATTCGTGATCAACTTGAAGCGGCGGGTAGCAACATTCGCTTAAAAGTTGGTTCACAAGGTTCAATGAAATCGCAAATGAAAAAAGCCGACCAATCGGGCGCTTTATTTGCTGTGATTTACGGTGAACGTGAGCAAGCAGCTGGGCAAGTGCTGGTAAAAGAGCTAGCCATTGCAGAACAACACGAAGTGAATGTGGCAGACTTTGTTGCCTTCATTATCGAAAAAATTTCTTCAAAATAATCCCTATAACATAAGGAAAAAGGTAATTTCATGAGCGCATTGAGTGAAGAAGAACAACTTGATAATTTAAAATCGTTTGCTAAAAAATATGGCTCTGCCATTGTTAGCGGCATTTTAATTGCGTTGATTGCCTTTTTCGGATGGGAATACTGGCAGAAGAAAACTTTGGCTGAATCACAAATGCAAACAGCCAAAGTCCAGCAGTTAATGGATGATGCTCAGTCGGCGACGGGTGACGCTTTTACACAACTTTCTGCGACTGCAGATAAAATTGTAAAAGAAGCACCAGATTCGCCACAAGCCATTCAAACTCAGTTGCTTATGGCAAAATTGGCGTATGATAAAGCGGATTATGCCAACGCTGAAAAAGCTTTGAAAAAAGTTGAAAATTCAAAAGTTGACGATGCGGGCTTAGTTCAATTGGTGAAATTACGTTTAGCGTATGCACAATTGGCACAAAAGAAATTTGATGAAGCATTAAAAACTTTAGAAGCGGTTAAAGAACCTGCTTTTCAAGCGACTGCAGATGAAGCCCGTGGCGATGTCTATGTTGCAAAAAATGATATCGAAAATGCAAAGAAAGTTTATCAAAGTGCATGGGATGCTTTGATTGAGCGACAAGAAGAACGTCAAATTTTACAAATTAAACTCGAAAGTGTAGGCGTTTTAGTTGATGATCCTGAAATTGAACGTCCGATTATAGATACACAAGTGGAAGCAACTGAATGAATAGAAAATACAAAATTACCTGTGCGCTGACAGTTTTAACACTTGCTTTGGCTGGTTGTGCAAATAAAGGAAAAGTAGAAAAAGTAAAACCAAATCCTTTACCAAAATTGGAACAGGCAAAAACTTTAGCACCTGTATTTTCAAACAGTGTGGCTTCAACTGAAGAAGCAGATCCACTGCGTTTACGTATGGATGCAGATAACGGCGTTGTTTTTAGCGTAAATCCTAACGGTGAAGTTCAAGCCTACAAAGGCAAAGAGCGTTTATGGCAGAAGAAAATCTCTAAACAAGGTTTGACTGCAGGTGTAGAAGCTGCTGACGGTATTGTGGTTGTCGGTAATGCAAAAGGTCAATTATTTGCATTAGATCAGGCAACAGGTGAACAAAAGTGGACTGCGCAATTAACCGGCGCGTTACTTTCACCGTCGTTGATTCAAGCAGGTCGCGTTATTTCAGTTACCAATGATGGTACGGTATACGCAAACGATGTGGCAACGGGCCAACAAACTTGGACCTATAACTTGCCAAATGTGCAGTTTAGTTTACGTGGTATGGCAGCACCGGTATCACTCGATGCGCGTCATGTTCTCATCGCTTCTTCAAATGCCTATATCTATGTGATTGATGCATTGAGCGGTATTCCGAAAATGCAGCGTCGTGTTGCAGTGTCAGACGGTCGTTCAGATGTACAACGTCTCATTGATATTGACGGTGAACCGACTGTAGCAGGTCAATTTTTAATTACCACCAGTTACCAAGGCCAAGTGACAGCGCTTGATCTTGCCTCACAACAAGTGATCTGGAGCAATGATGCGAGCAGCATTCAGCGTCCTGAAGTTGCGGGCAATGGTGTCTTTGTGACACAAACTGATGGTAAAATTGTGGCTTATGAAATTACCACTGGTCAAACATTGTGGGAAAATGACCAATTGCTTAATCGTAATTTGAGTAACCCAGTGATGTTAGGTCAAGACCTTGTGGTTGGTGATCTGGATGGTGTACTTCACTTAATCAACCCAGCGACAGGTGAGTTGGTTGGTCGTTCTAAAACCAGTGGTGAAGTACGTTCACTACGTGTAATTGACAATCAATTATATGTGTCGACACGTAAGGGTGCATTAAGCATTTGGCAGAACCGTTAATTTTTCTGCGGCTTATGTTAAAATAAGCCAAACCGTATTTTTAACGCGGGGGATTGAATCATCAATGCCCCGTGTTTTTATTTATTTTAGGCATTTATCCTATTTCCATTCTTCCTAAGCTTTCTGATGTTCAGACCAGACCAAACTGGCTGATCTGGAATAAAGGTTAATCTATGAAACCCGTAATTGCGCTCATTGGTCGTCCGAACGTCGGAAAATCAACGTTGTTTAACCAGATAACCAAGAGCCGTGATGCTCTCGTTGCTGACTTTGCCGGTCTGACTCGTGACCGTAAGTATGGTGACGCGACTTATCAAAATAAATCCTTCATCGTCGTTGATACTGGGGGTATTGGCGAAACTGAAGGTGGTATCGACTCGTACATGGCAGAACAGTCAAAAACTGCCATTAATGAAGCAGATATTATTGTCTTCGTGGTCGATGCGCGCGCAGGCCTATTGGCATCTGATGAGCAAATTGCACGTGACTTACGTACGCTAGGTAAAAAAGTTTATCTTGTTGCCAACAAAGTTGATGGTGTTCATGCCGAAGCAGCTTTAGTTGAATTCTTCAAATTGGGTATGGGTGAACCACTTCAAGTGGCTGCCAGCCATGGTCGTGGTGTTCAGCAAATGCTTGAAGAAGTGTTAGCTGAAGTGCCTGAAGATGAAAGTGAAGAACAACACGATAAAGACACAGGCTTACGTTTAGCGATTATTGGTCGTCCAAACGTGGGTAAATCGACTTTAGTGAACCGTTTGTTGGGTGAAGACCGTGTGGTTGCATTTGACCAGCCGGGTACTACACGTGACTCAATTTATATTCCATTTGAACGTGACGGTCGTAAATACACATTAATCGATACTGCGGGTGTACGTCGTAAAGGTAAAGTGGACGAAATGATCGAGAAATTCTCGATTGTGAAAACTTTACAAGCGATGAAAGATGCGCATGTTGTGGTTATTGTTGTCGATGCACGTGAAGGGATCGTTGAGCAAGACTTGCATTTGATCGGTTATGCGCTTGAAGCAGGCCGTGCGATGGTGATTGCCATCAACAAATGGGACAACATGTCTGACTATGACCGTAAACAGTGTAAATTAGATGTTGAACGTCGTTTTGACTTTATTCCATGGGCAAAAATTCACTTAATTTCTGCACTTCACGGTACAGGTGTTGGTGATCTTTATCCATCGATCCACCGTGCTTATGATTCTTCGCATTTGAAAGTATCACCTGCGAAAATCACTCAGATCTTGAATGATGCAACTGATGCGCACCAACCACCAATGGTTCAAGGTCGTCGTATCAAAATGCGTTATGCGCATATTGGCGGACAAAATCCACCGACGATTGTGATTCATGGTAACAAAGTCGATAAAACGCCAAATGACTATCGTCGTTACCTAGAAAACGTGTTCCGTAAAGTTTATAAACTTGAAGGTACGCCAGTCAAAATTGAATTTAAAACCTCTGATAACCCATTTGAAGGTCGTAAGTCGCAAATCGATGAGCGTACGGCGGCACGTAAACGTCGTTATGTTCAGAAGTTCAAAAAGGCGGAAAAGAAATTCAAACGCTAAGTTTAGATGAACAAAAAAAGCCTGCAGATATGCAGGCTTTTTTATTTCACTTTATTTATCTAAAAAGATGTAGAAATTAGTTTTTACACTTTTTAGCTTGGCGGTAAATATCAATATTATCCAGATTAGCTTGAGCAATTTCCATGGCTTGCTGTGCGCTGCTGCTATCCTGTTGTGTATTTTTATTGCCAGAAAAAGCTGTCGCAAATTGTCCCATACGCGCGGCTGTTTCAGATTGACCTGAAAATGCGGATAGCGCGTTGCCAGCAAGACCAGCCCATTTTGACACTTGATTATTTTGCTGTGCAGACGCTTGGCTTAATGCCAGTTGCGATGCTTCCAATGTACGTTCGAAAGTCTTACGCTCAACGCTTAGATCGGTGCAATCCAAGCTTTTTAAATAACTGGTGCTATAAACACTATTGTTGGTTTGGTTAGCTTGATTGAAATTTGAGGCATAGCCACGGTCTGCTTGAGCTACAGCATTGGCAGCTTCTTGACGGCTTTGATTCATACGCGCTTCAGCTTGGTCCATAATCGCGCCATTTTTGGCACCCATTACTGCAACGGCTGCATCCAATAATCCTGCTTGAGCGAAACATGGTAGGACGCAAAGTGAACTGATTAAGGTGATTTTTCTTAGCATCTGGTTTACCCCGAGTTTTAAATTAAAGTTATAAGAATCTAGAGTATTTTATCTAATTAAAGATGTATTTGAAATATTTATTATACTTAAGTATTTGAATATATTTACAATATTAAGTATTTCTTAAGTGGTTTGAAATATTTTTAAACTGAGTTTTAAAATCTCGACGAGTCAAAGGACCGATGCGCTCATCTGTATTGTGGTGTATTTTGTGTCGGAGAGTCGCATAAAATATAGCGTCATGGACGTAGTGTAAAAGATATTGGATCAATAACTTATGGCGAAAATTCAGCTTGAATATAGTGCAATTACTGACTTCTTTGTGGAGCCGCATGGCTTGAGTCGTCAAGAGGTAATTGCCGTGCGTAAACAAGCCATTTACCAATATCGAAATCAATTACTCGGGCAGCGGCTAAATAGGTCAGTTGAAAATTCAGATTTTTCAAAGTCTGCGTTTGGTAAGCCTTTTCTTCCGGATTTGCCACATTTTCATTTTAATCATAGTCATAGCCAGCAGCATTATGTATTGGCCAGCAGTGAAAAAATCGCCAATATTGGTGTGGATATTGAGGATTTAAATCGAAAAGTTCGTTTTGATGCGATGGCTCAACATAGCTTTCATCCCGAAGAATTGCTCAATTGGGAGAACTTTGAGCATGATCCTGATTTTTGGTTTAAAGTTTGGACCACCAAAGAGGCGGTACTTAAAGCATCAGGTTTAGGGATTCGAGTGAACCTGAATGAACTGAATACACAGTGTCATCCTGAGCAGAATGGTGGGATGTGTAGTCATCCCGCAATTGGCACTTTTGCTTATCAGAATATTCAACTGCCGCATGTCATGTTGACGGTGGCATGGCAAAGTGAACAATCTTGCCGAGGCTTTCATTTGCCGAAAATTGAGTTGAATGTCTTATAAATCGGTATGACATATAAATCACCATGAAAAAAGCCCTGTTCTGGCTGAACAGGGCTTTTTTTAAATCAATCTAAACTGGCTTTAGATTAGATTTTGCATTTTTTAGAACCTTGGTAGATACCAATGTTGTCGATGTTTGCTTGAGCAGCAGATTTGTTTGCTTGTTGAAGTTCAAGGTTGCCTGCTTCTGAAGTATCTTGCTCACCAGCCAAGCTGTTTGCAATGTTGCCTGCACGAGCGGCTTTTTCAGAATTACCACCGAAAGCAGCAAGAGCGCCACCCGCTAAACCAGCAAATTTGCTCAATGATTTGCCTGGCGCTTGAGCAGATGCTTGGATGTTTGCAATGTTTTTGTCAGCAGCTTCTAAAGAGCGCTTAGCATTCGCTTTTTCAACAGCAAGAGTTGCACAATCCATCGCTTTTAATTCTGAAGATGCGAATTGAGTTGTAGCAAAAGCAGAAATTGAAATAGAAGTAACAGTTGCAAGAACAAGTAATTTTTTCATGAAATAATTCACTTTTATTGTTAGAAAATAAACGCCCGAAAGTAATGGGCGGGTGAATATTATTCAAAAAAAAGAATTTTGTCCTGTTAAAATGTGACAATTGTGTAACTTTGTGTAATTTGCGTACAAATATGATTGCATAATTAAATGATTAGTAACACGTTGCTATTTGGGTTTTTGTGCAATCCAAATATTACTTAAGCGGTTGACAAATTGCGGGCTAAACTTCGATAAATTAAATAAAAATTTAGCTTTCACCCCCACAGGTGTATGTGTGGCCATTAAGACCGTATCCTTTTTTTGTACCAAGGTATAAATTTGCTGAGCGACATCGCTCGGTTGTAGATTGATGCCCATTTTCTTAATACTTTGTGCATCCATATCTTGCACCATCGCGGTTTGAACAAATAAAGGCATCACATCTAAAACACGAATATTGTATTTTTGCCATTCAATATCCAAACTTTCAGTGAACCCACGTACAGCAAATTTAGATGTGGCATAGCTGGCTAAATCCGCTTGTCCATAAATTGCTGAAGCCGACGAGAGGTTAATCACACGAGCAAAATGACTTTGTTTTAAATAGGGAAATGCCGCATAGCAACCGTTTATCACCCCTTTGACATTGATATCAATCGTTCGGTGGTGTGCAGACAGTTCCGTATGTTCAAAGCTGCCTGAATACAGAATTCCGGCATTATTGACTAAGATATTCAGCTGACCTGCCCAAGCAACAAATTCAGCTAAAGCGCTTTGCCATTGCTCTGGTTGTGTCACATCTAAAAGCCCAGCTTTGGCATGGCTACCGAGTTCAGCAGCTAATGAGGTGACTTGAGGTTGGTTAATGTCGTAGAGCCCAACTTTATAGCCTTGTTGTATGAACAGTCGTGCAATTGCTGCGCCAATCCCTTGTCCTGCACCGCTAATAAAAATACTTTGCATGTTATGCTTCCCTGAATTGAGTTGCTCATTCCCTGAGTGAATTTTGAGCATATCAAATTCTGTAATCGAAACAATGTACTGATGAGTAAATAGCTGGAGTTCACATGGAACAATTATTAGCAGTGATGAAAGAATTACGTGAAAAATGTCCATGGGATCAAAAGCAAACCCCAGAAAGTCTGACTCGTTATGCCATCGAAGAGGCCTATGAAGTAGAGGCGGCAGTTCGTTCAGGTCAGAGTGATGATGTACGAGATGAACTGGGAGATTTATTACTACAAGTGGTTTTTCAGTCGCAGATGTATAGCGAACAAGGCGCGTTTAATTTTCAAGATGTGGTGCAAGCCATTACAGATAAATTAATTCGCCGTCATCCCCATGTGTTTCAGGCAGAGCAGTTTTCTGCACTCAATGCGGATGATGTGGCAATACTATGGAAACAGATTAAACAACAAGAAAAAGCAGGGAAATCAGCATCTAGATTAGATGAGGTTAAACATGCATCTGCATTAAACCAAGCAGATGAAATCCAAAAAAATGTGGCGAAAATTGGCTTTGATTTTCCAGATATTGAAGGGGCTTATGGCAAACTTGAGGAAGAGCTAGGGGAGTTAAAAGAGGCCTTGGCAGGCAAAAAATCCGACGAAATATTTGATGAATTTGGTGATTGCTTATTTTCTCTGGTGAATGTTGGACGTAAGATTGGCATCTCAAGTGAGATGGCACTTTTAAGTACCATTCATAAATTTAGAAGCCGCTTTGCTTATATTGAAGCACAGGCCACATTACAACAAAAACATGTAGAAGACTTGTCCTTAACTGAGATGGATCAGTTGTGGGAACAGGCAAAACAACAATTAAAACAACAGGCTGAATATGTACCACATCCTAAAGAATAAATACTCTACACAATTACTTGTCTTGGTCTTGGGTTTAATGGCAGATTTAACTTTTGCTCAAAGCCCTTCGGGCTACGCGGAATGGAAAGCCATGCAGCAAGCTCAAGATCAGCAATTAAAAAAGCAATCTGAGGCCTCGAAGTCTAAAGCGACAACTGCACCGAGCAATACCAACTATTATTTGTCACGACCCAGCACTCAGCAAAATAGCCGATCAGATCAAGTACGCTTAAATACAGCCTCAGTTGATGAACTGCAAACATTACATGGGATTGGTCAGAAAAAAGCAGAAGCCATTGTGCAATATCGTAAAAGTAATGGCTTATTTAAAAGCATTGATGATATTCAACAGGTTAAGGGAATCGGTCCTGCGCTGTTTGCTAAAAATAAAGCAAAATTGGCACTTTAAGTGAAGTGTACAAAAAAGAATTAGGTTAAGCTCAGCTTGAGCATCGAGATAATCAAATTGCCCTTTGATTGTGTTAGAGATATCATTAGCGACATCTTAAGAATTTTACGTTCAGACGTAGGAGACAGCGTCTTTTGCAAACTTTGCGCGCGTCCAAATGTGGTTTATCAACCGCACAATTACCTTCTTCCATTTTAGATGTGATTGATGCCTTAACTAAGGCAGGCTATGAAGCTTATATCGTGGGTGGCAGCGTCCGCGACCTAATGTTGGGTCATGCACCTAAAGATTTTGATGCCGTAACTAATGCGACACCAGCTCAGGTGAAAGAAGTCTTCGGGCGACGTTGCCGAATTATTGGTCGTCGTTTTGAGCTGGCGCATGTCTACTCAGGACGTGAACTGATCGAAGTTGCGACCTTCCGTGCGCCGCCTAAAAAAGCCGTGACTTCTGCTGCGGGCATGATTTTACGTGATAATAATTGGGGTACGATTGAGCAAGACTTTGCACGTCGTGACTTCTCGATCAATGCAATGTATTACCAACCACGCAAAGGCGAAGTGCTAGATTTTTGTCATGCAGTAGATGACATAAAACATAAAATGTTGCGTTTATTGGGTGATCCACAACTACGTTTTGAAGAAGATCCTGTGCGGATGCTTCGGACTTTACGTTTTGCAGCCAAATTAAACTTTAATATTGATCAAAAAATTCTGGATGTCTTTACTCCAGAACTTACTCAATTGCTGCGTGATGTGTCTCCACATCGTTTATACGATGAGTCACAAAAGCTTTTTACCATGGGGCATCTCAATCGCGTCTTACCGATGCTGATCGATTTTGGTATTTGGTATCAATTATTTGCAGATATCAAACCAGTCGTAACGCCATTTATTGAGTTGGCTGCAAAAAATACCGATCAACGTATTTCGATTGGGAAAACCATTAACCCTGCATTTTTCTATGCCGTGTTATTGTGGATTCCGTTCCAAGAACGTTGTACGTTCTATTTAAATAAAGGTGTTGTTCCTGCTGAAGCGCGTGCTCAAGCGGGCTTGGATGTATTGAAGCGTCAGGCTACACGAACCATTATTCCACGCTTTGCCGAAACATTTATTCGTGAAGTTTGGGAAATGCAAACCCGTTTACTAAGTCCAAAGCCACAGCAAATTGAAGCACTTTCAGGTCATGCACGTTTCCGTGCAGGCTTTGACTTTCTGCTGCTGCGTGAAAAATCGGGCGATACAACCACGCAAGGCATGGGGCAGTGGTGGGATGCTTATCAGCAGATGAGCACTGACGAAAAAGAACGAGCAATTAGCCAATACAATCGTCAACGTGCCAAGAGTCATCGTAAAGCGGCGCATGAAGATGTGGAAGCCAAAACTTCTACTCATCAGCAAGTTGAAATTGAACCGCTGGTGAATGAACCAGAAAGCAGAAGTCGCCGTCAACGTAAGCCTAAATCACATGCCAATAGTCTAGAGACAGTGTCAATCGTTGCAGCGTCAGCCAGTGGTGAAATTGGTGCAGATCATCCGATTTTAAAACGTAAACGTGTGAAACGAGATTTGACTCAGGTTATTTTTGGGCCAACACAATGACGCTGACATATATTGGTTTAGGCAGTAATTTAGGTGATTCTCTACAGATCCTTAGTGAAGCGGTGCATAAACTTGCAACACTCGGTACAGTGAAAGTCTCAAAACTGTATCAAAGCCCGCCAATGGGGCCACAAGATCAGCCGAATTATTTAAATGCAGCGGTTGCATTAGAAACGGATCTAGCACCTTTGGCCTTGTTGGATGAATTGCAACGCTTTGAACAAGAGTCGGGGCGTGTACGCCTACGTCATTGGGGGGAGCGTACACTGGATTTAGATTTACTGATTTATGGTGAACAGCACATTCAAAATGAACGTTTGACGGTGCCTCATGTTGGTGTTTTAGAACGTGATTTTGTGTTGAAACCTTTGTTGGATTTAGATGAGAATCTACAGATTAAAGGACAGCCATTAAAAGATTTACCTATTTTGAATAATCCAAATTTAACTGTATTGGATGCAGGAAACTGGGCCCATCTTTAATTTTTGTATGACCACTTGAGAAAGCCGTCATCTGAGGAATATTGAAATGATTAGTCTAAGTGACTTGAAAAAATTTAAAGCGGAAGGTCGCAAATTCTCCTGCCTGACTTGCTATGATGCGAGCATGGCAAAAGCAATGGAAGTTGCTGAAGTCGATAGCATTTTGATTGGGGATTCATTGGGGATGACCATTCAAGGGAATGACTCGACTTTACCTGTCACTGTTGAAGATATGGTATATCACACTGCAGCAGTGCGTCGTGGCAATAAACATGCGTTTATTTTGACTGATTTGCCATTTATGACCTATGCCACTTTGAATGACGCTTTAGTGAATTCAAAGATCGTGATGCAAGCAGGCGCACAGATGGTCAAATTGGAAGGTGGCGCATGGTTGTCAGAAACAGTTGAAGTATTGACCCGTAATGGTATTCCAGTGTGTGTGCATTTAGGGTTAACTCCGCAATCGGTTCATGTGTTTGGCGGTTATAAAGTGCAAGCACGTACACGCGAAACCGCGGATCAACTCATTTCAGATTGTAAAGCTGTGGTTGATGCAGGTGCAGCAATTTTACTTTTGGAATGTGTTCCTGCCCAAGTGGGTAAAGAAATTAGTGAATTATTCCCAAATACACCTGTGATTGGGATCGGTGCCGGTGCAGAAACGGATGCTCAAGTCTTGGTTCAACAAGATATGTTGGGACTGACGTTTAGTCACGTGGCGAAATTTGTTCGCAACTTTATGAAAGAGCAAGCAGGGGAAACAGCAATTGTGGATGCGTTTAAGGCGTATCATGCTGCCGTACTTGATGGTAGTTTCCCTGCCAAAGAACATACATTCCAAATTGAGCTGTAAGACATGAAAACTGAAACAACGATTCAAGGTTTAAGTGCATCGCTAAATCCAGCACGTGCTGCGCGCAAAATCATTGGTTTTGTACCAACGATGGGGAACTTGCATGAAGGTCACCTCAATTTAGTTCGTGAAGCACGTAAACTGTGTGATGTCGTGGTGGTGAGTATTTTCGTTAACCCAATTCAGTTTGGTCCAAATGAAGACTTTGACAACTATCCACGTACTTTGGAACAAGATCAGCACTTATTGGCTGAAGTGGGTTGTGACATCGTGTTTGCACCGACTGTTGAACAAATGTATGGCAACAAACCGCGCTTAACCAATATTAGCGTGGGCGGCATTACCAATGATTTGTGTGGCGAACAGCGTCCGGGTCATTTTGACGGTGTTGCTGTTGTTGTGACAAAACTCTTTAATATTGTTCAACCGAATTTTGCATTCTTTGGGCAAAAAGATTACCAGCAACTTGCAGTGATTCGTCAGTTTGTACGTGACTTAAATATTCCACTAGAAGTGATTGGTGTGCCGATTACGCGTGCTGAAGATGGTTTGGCATTGAGCTCACGCAATGGTTATTTAAGTGCGGAAAATCGTGCGATTGCACCAACGATTTACCAAAGCTTGAAAACGGCTGAGGCAGAATTACATGCTGGAACTCGACTGGCAGATGTGTTAGCGAATATTAAAGCAACATTGACAGCAGCGGGTTTTGTTGTGGACTATGTTGAAGCACGTACACCTGAATTACAGAAAATTGAAGAATTTGATCAAGACGTGGTGTTGTTTATTGCGGCTAAATTAGGCGCAACACGTCTTATTGATAATATGCAGGTTAAATATACTGCAGTTTAAAACGGCTATGGGGTAGCAAGCGATGAAGCGCATTTTAATTGTTACAGGACAATCTGGATCTGGAAAGTCATCTGCATTACAGATACTTGAGGATTTGGGCTATTACTGTATCGATAATTTGCCATTGGCCTTACTCCCCGAAATTGTTGAAAAACTCGATTCAGAAAATAATCTTGAACAATTGGCACTGGGTGTGGATGTCCGCAGTACACGTGCAGATTTACAAGAGTTCGATTTGGTTTTTCAACAGCTACAACGCCATGGCTCAGTCGATATTATTTATTTGACCACGCGTGATCAGGAATTGATTGCGCGATTCAGTTCATCTCGACGTCCCCATCCGTTGGCAAGTCGTTTCAAAAGTTTAAATGAGTGCATACAGGAAGAAAAATCTTTACTGTTGCCGATTCAATTACGCTCGACAGTACATATTGATACTACAGATAAGAGTGTACATGATTTAAAACATACCTTGCTGTCTAAACTTGGACAGGCAGATAATTTAATTTTGATCTTACAGTCTTTTGGCTATAAGCATGGTATTCCACTCGATGCAGATTATGTTTTTGACGTCCGTCATTTGCCCAATCCGCACTGGGATATGGAATTACGTAAGTATTCAGGATTAGATGAGCCAGTTCGTCAATTTTTACAGCAAAGTGAACAAACCAATGAAATGTTCCAAGATATTTATAATTTCTTGGATAAATGGCTGCCGGCATTTGCCGAAGGGCATCGTCATTACATGACGGTGTCGATCGGTTGTACAGGTGGGCAACACCGTTCGGTATATATCGTAGATAGACTAAAAAAAGCACTTGAGGCAAAATGGTCTATTCAGGTTCTACATAGAGAAATGAAGCACTGGTCATGATCGACACAACTGTTGACGTAATTAATAAACTGGGTTTACATGCGCGTGCATCTGGCAAGCTAATCGAAGTCACGACCAAATTTCGCTCGTCGATTCAAATTGGTAAGGGTGGAAAATTAGTAGATGCCAAAAATATTATGTCTTTGCTGATGCTTGGCGCAGGCAAGGGCACAACTTTACGCTTAGTGATTGAAGGTGCAGATGAAGAAAAAGCTTTATCTGAAATTCAAGCACTGTTTGCGGCAAAATTTTACGAGGCAGATTAAACGTGGCACGTCGACCGAACCGCTATACCGAAGAAGACTTTGAATCCTTAGAAGGACGTGCAAGTAAAACTGAGCAAAAGAAAGCTGTACAACGTATGGCTGCTTTGGGCGAGGAACTTGCAAAACTGAATCCTAAACAGATTAAAAATCTTCCTGTTGAAGAGCGTCTGATCGAAGCACTACTAGATGCACAAACAATTACTTCACATGAAGCACGACGCCGTCAGTTTCAACGTGTAGGTAAATTACTGCGTAATGAAGATGAAACCATGATTTTATCTTACTTAACCCCGCAGCAAGGTGCGAAAAAAACAGCGCAGCTTCAACGCTGGACTGAACGTATGATTGCCCAAGGTGATCCCGTCATTAAAGAGTTTATGAAAGCACATAATGCTGCTGAACATCATCCTATTCGTCAGCATATTTTGCGTATTCAACGTGATATAGCCAAAAATGTAAGCGAAGAAGAACTGACTGCGTCAAAGTTGAAATTGTTTAACTACATTCAACAAGTGGCTTTATTATCTGATAACTAATGCATGATTAGATAGCCAAGTACTTAGATAGCTCAATGATCAGAGAATTCAACATGATCTGATCATTGAAGCAAAACGTGAAGTTATAGACTTCACATCAAAAAAGCGACCTGATTAGGTCGCTTTTTTTGCTTAAATGATTGAAAAAATCATGCTTGGCTTTTGAGTTTTAACATTAACCAAATTCACCAACAGCGCGCTCTTTAGCCCATTCACGGAGAACGAACTTCTGAAGTTTACCTGTCGAGGTTTTTGGAATTTCGGTAATCACTACATCTTTAGGTACTTTGAAACGTGCAAGGTGCTGCTTACAGAATTCGATCAGTTCTTCAGGCGTTGCTTCTTTACCTGCTTTTAATTCAATAAAGGCACAAGGCACTTCTTGCCAACGAGGGTCAGGTTTTGCAACCACTGCAGCTGTCAGTACAGCAGGGTGTTGATATAGAATTTCTTCTACTTCGAGCGATGAAATGTTTTCACCCCCTGAAATGATCACATCTTTAGAGCGGTCAGTAATTTTGGCATAACCGTCAGGTTGGCAGACTGCTAAGTCGCCGGTATGGAACCAGCCACCGGCAAAGGCTTCAGCCGTTGCTTCTGGGTTTTTCAAATAACCTTTCATTACGATGTTGCCACGGAACATGATTTCACCCATGGTCTGGCCATCATGCGGAACAGGTAACATGGTCTCAGGATCAATGACTTTCATGCCATCTTGAAGCGGGTATGGCACACCTTGGCGAGAATGCAACTGTGCTTGTTCTTGAATGGAAAGATCAGACCAACCAGCTTGCGATGCGCAAAGTGCCGATGGACCATATGTTTCAGTCAAACCATAAACATGTGTGACATTGATGCCAATATTACGCATCCCTTCAATAATCGCTGCAGGTGGTGCTGCACCAGCAACCATCACTTCAACGCGATGGTCAAATTGCGCTTTTTTCTCTTCAGGCGTATTGATCATCATTGAAAGTACGATTGGCGCACCGCAGAAATAATCTACTTTGTGCTCTGCGATCAGTTTGAAAATCAGTTCAGGGTCGATTTTACGTAGACAAATATTGGTTCCGCCATTGGCTGCCATCGTCCAAGCAAAGCACCAGCCATTACAGTGGAATAGAGGAAGCGTCCACAGATACGTTGCACGTGGCGTCATGCCGCAAGCAATGATGTTACTCGCTGCATTGATATATGCGCCGCGGTGATGATACACCACGCCTTTGGGATTCCCTGTGGTACCCGAGGTATAGCTTAAACTAATCGCATCCCATTCATCTTGAGGTAAGTGCCACTCAAAGTTGGCATCGCCTTGCGCCAACCAGTCTTCAAATTCAATTTGTCCAATCGGTTGTGCTGTGCCTTCAAATTCAGCATCTGCAACATCAATGACATAAATGTCTTGATCGATCAAAGCCAAAGCTTCGGTGGCAACTTGAGCAAATTCAGGGTCAACCAACAGGACTTTGGTTTCTGCATGTTCCAGCATGAAGGCAATGGTTTTCGCATCAAGGCGTGTATTTAGCGTATTTAGTACAGCACCCGCCATCGGTACGGCAAAGTGTGCTTCAACCATAGCCGGAACGTTCGGTAATAACACAGACACGGTGTCATTTTTGCCAATGCCTAATTGTTGCAACTGATGTGCAAATTGACGACAGCGGTTATACGTTTGGCGCCATGAAATATGACGATTGCCATGGATAATGGCATCCTGATCAGGATAAATATAAGCTGCACGCTCTAAATAACGTAGAGGCGAAAGTGCCACAAAATTTGCCGGGGTCCGTGGCAATTCATCGTATGCGCTAACCATCGTGGTACTCCAAGTCCATGTCTATTTGTTTTAAATCTGACTTAACAATAATTCAGTCCGTAGCTTCTCTGCATTTATGCTTTAGTCGAGTATTTACACTAAATTTTTAAGTGATTGAAATTTAAAATAATAAAAACAATAAGGTGACGAAAATGAACCCTGTGGTTCTCAAAATTGATTTTTTAGCATAAATAATTTAGTTGAAAAATATACAGGGTTTGTTGGTTTTTTATACTAATTTGGCAGATATTTCCGTGTGTGATCTTTTTTATTGATTCGGTTTGAATGATGCTTAACGAATAATGTAGAGCGCCTTGAATAGTCTTTGTGGGGATATAAACGAATGATATTTTCTTTAATTGATCGTGGCTTATTTGCTGTTTTTTAACAATAAACTTAAATTTGAGAAGATGCGAAACTTCGTATAATCTAAGTAAAAAATCAAGAGGGCTTGTGCATTAACATTGCAAAAGCGGAAATCAAAAATAAAACAATACAGCTAAATACAATAAAAAGTATGGCGACAAGGATGAATATGACAATTCAACACGACATTGCATGGGAAAATTGGTCAGGTGTTCAGAAGTCGATCCCGAAGTCATTTATACAACCGCAAAATCTTGAGCAATTAATGGATGTGGTGCAATCCCATCCTAAGATTCGTATGGTCGGTGCAGGGCACTCATTTAGCCCTTTGGTAAAAACCACAGATACCTTAGTAAGTTTAGATCATCTCAAAGGCATTCTAGATATCGATATAGAACGCTGCCAAAGTACCGTCCAAGCTGGTACACGATTATTTGATTTGGGGGAGAAGCTCGCGTCTTTTGATCAGGCACTGATTAATCAAGGTGATATTGATCGTCAAAGTTTGGCTGGAGCTATTTCAACAGGAACACATGGTACCGGACTCGAATTACCATGTTTATCGGCATTGGTTAAGGGTTTCGAATTATTAACCGCGCAGGGTGAATTACTACAATGCAGTGCTGAGCAGAATAGCGAAATTTTCCAAGCAGGGCGTGTTTCACTCGGGAGTTTAGGCGTGCTGACGCATGTGCAGCTGCAAAATCGGCCGATGTATAAACTCATAGAACAAACGCGATTATGTCCGCTGAAAGAAGTCATGCAGAATATGCAGCAATGGCAATATGAACATCGACATATTGAGTTCTGGGCATTTAGTCATGCCGATCAGGTTATTTTAAAAACCTTAGATGAGACGGAAGATAACCTTCAACCGCGGAAAGAACAGTGGTTAGATGACGACGTATTACTCAAATTTTGTGCAGAATTGACGCGATTCTTTCCACCACTGAATCCATGGCTACAAAAATTATTAGGTGTTTTTGTCAAACCTTCGATGAGCGTAGACTGGTCAAGTCGAATTTTTCCTTCTGCTCGAAATACCAAATTTAATGAGATGGAATACCAGATTCCGCTGCAACACGGGATGAATTGTTTAGAAGAAATTTTGCATACCCTTCGACGACATAAGGTTCCGATGTTTTTTCCGCTAGAATATCGACTTGTACGTGGGGATGATATTTGGCTCAGTCCGTTTTATCAGCAAGATTCGGCCTCAATTTCGGTGCATCAGTTCTATAAGCAAGATTATCAAGTCATCTTTAAGCTCGTGGAGCCGATTTTTTTAAAATATGGCGGGCGTCCGCATTGGGGGAAATTGCATAGCCTAAATGCGCGGCAGCTTCAAAATGTGTACCCCAAGTGGCAAGATTTTTTGAATATTCGACAAGAATTAGATCCTCAGCAAAAGTGGCTCAGTCCCGAGCTACAGCAGTTACTGATTGATTAAGCATCGTGGAAAGTTAAACATTGAAGACCAATTGAACGATATGAAAAAGGGGATGGCATGGATGCATATTTTCAACAGTTGAATACGCTGCTAAAGCAAAACGGGACGGGGATGCCGCAGTTAATCGTGGATGTTGACGCATTAAATCACAACTTGGTGATCACTCAGCAGCAGATACCACACAATCTGCATCCGCGCTTGGTAGTGAAATCCTTGGCGTGTATGGCATTGCTTCAACACTGTGCTACACAGCTCAAGACAGAGCGTTTCATGCTATTTCATTTTGTACATCTGAAAACACTTTTCGAGTCGATGCCGCAAGCCGATGTGTTGTTTGGAAAACCGATGCCGATTCAGGCCTTGCAACATGCAGACAAGGCAGTTTTGCAGACAACGCAATCGCAAGTGCAATGGCTAATTGATAGTGAACAGCGTTTAGCTCAATACCTCAAATTTGCTGAGCAGCATCAACTGTGTCTACGCATCAATATTGAAATTGATGTGGGGCTACACCGTGGAGGCCTGAAAACGATCAATGAGCTAAAGGCTGTTTTGGATGTAATCGTTCAACATCCCCAACATTTAAAATTTTCAGGATTGATGGGCTATGACGCACATGTGGCGAAGATTCCACGGCTGATCCAATCTGCTGAACAGACTTATCAACAGTCCCAGCAAAGTTATCAACAATTCAAAGCTTATGTACAACAGCGCTACCCAACCTTATGTGATGAACACACCAGTTGGAATGGTGGTGGTAGTCCTAGTTTTAGTTTTCATTGTCAGCAGAGTGTCTGTAACGAAGTCTCGTTTGGCTCGATGTTATTAAAACCTGCAGATTTTGAACTGAAAAATTTACAAGCTTTCCAAAGTGCCTTGTGGATCGCCACGCCTGTGTTAAAAGTGTTGCCACGGACTGAATTACCACAGTTAGAATGGCTCAGTCGTTGGGCAAAATATCAGGCTGTATTTATTTATGGAGGCTATTGGCGAGGGGACTATGTTTATCCTCAAGGCAGTCAGCCCCATGCGTTATATGGTCGCAGTAGTAATCAGGAGCTTGTGCAAATTCCACAGACAAGCAGCATAGATGTAGATGATTATATTTTTTTACGCCCTACCCAGAGTGAAATGATCATCCCTCAATTTGCACAGCTTTGGTTGTACCAAGCTGATCAATTCATGGCCTTTGAGACCTTCAGAGAATAAAAAAGAGCCCGTATGGACTCTTTTTAGGTTCAATTGTTTTGAAAAAAGCTCATGATTTGAAGCTTACTCAAATCCACTGTAGTGAATACCCGTGAGGTTCGACATTTCTTTTTTCCATGTGGTCAGGTCATCTTTGCAGAATTGATTCAGATGATGATGTCCGCAGGCACGAGCCATGACTTGCATCAGTTCAACGGATGCATTTAGAAAATTCGCCAGTTGTTGTGCCGATTTGTCTATTTCTAAACGACGACGTAAATGATCTTGTTGTGTGGCAATGCCGACAGAACAATCATTGGTCTGACAGGCACGCATAGCTAAACAGCCAATGGCTTGCATGGCAGAGTTTGAAATCGCGATGGCATCTGCACCTAAAGCTAGTGCCTTAATAAAGTCAGCGGGTACACGAAGTCCACCTGTGATCACTAAACTAATATCTGACCGTCCTAAACGGTCTAAATGACGACGTGCTCGTGCAAGTGCAGGAATGGTCGGTACAGAGATATTGTCACGGAATAAGGTTGGGGCTGCACCTGTTCCACCGCCACGTCCATCTAAAATAATATAGTCCACGCCAATCGCGAGGGCTGCATCAATATCACGTTCAATATGCTGTGCAGAGAGTTTATAGCCGATCGGGATGCCGCCGGTTTCTGCTCGGACATATTCTGCAAATTCACGATATTGTGAAAGATGAGTCCAATCACGGAAGGTCGCAGGAGAAATAGCTGCGGTGCCTTCTGGTAATTTGCGCACTTCTGCAATTTTTCCAACCACTTTATGGCCTGGCAGATGTCCTCCAGTACCTGTTTTTGCAGCTTGACCGCCTTTAAAATGAAAGGCTTGACACTTTTTGACTTTTTCGATGTCATAGCCAAAACGACCTGATGCGAGTTCATAAAAATAACGGGAGTTAGCCGCTTGTTCCTCTGCAAGCATTCCGCCTTCACCTGAGCAAATGCCTGTACCTGCAAGTTCAGCACCTGTTGCAAGGGCAACTTTGGCTTCTTGAGATAACGCACCAAAACTCATATCTGACACAAACAGGGGGATTTTAAGTTTTAAGGGTTTTTTAGCATTTGGGCCAATTACCACTTCGGTCGCTACGGGTGCATCATCTAATAATGGAATTTTCCACAGTTGTGCGGTGATCAGTTGAATGTCCTCCCATTTCGGGAGTTGATTGAAAGGCACGCCCATGGCAGCTGTCGGGCCATGATGTCCAAAGTTTTTCAAGCCATTTCGCGCGAGTTCTAAAATAAATTTATTGTGCGGTTCTTCAGGTGCGGGTGCCGAATCCGCATATAAACCTTGGTATTGATCGCGTTTATACTGCTGTGGATTGCGTTTTTCCCAAGCTGTAATTTCTTCTAAATCTACAAAAACCTGATCGCCTTCCACCCATGCTTTAAACTTTTGCAAATTTTTATTCAGATAACGTGGGTTGATACCAGTTTTATAAATATAGTGCGAGCCATGCAGCCCACAGACGATTTTATCCCCTTGAATATGGGTATCAGCCATGAGGGCGCCGCGATGCTGACAGCGACCATACATGACCACGACTTTTTCTACATCATCATCTTCGAGCCGTAAGACCACAAGATCGACATTGGCTGCAAGGGCATAAGCGGGTTGGAGCGGTTTTAAACTAGACCAAGATATAAGTGAATGTGCTTGCATGATACCTGCCTACATAAAGATTTCAGTGGGTATAGGTGTTCGAAATTCGGAATAATTTTATGAATTAGAACGTGATTATTATGTTGACAGCATAAAGCGTATTTCGGCTGAAATCTGCTTGAATTATCAGGAGTCTTGTAAAAGGCAGCAGAAAAATCAACTTCCATGGGATTAGAGGTTTATTAAAGTTGGCAGGGCGTGTAAAATTTAGGTCGAATTTTATTTATCCACCGTTTTTATCTTTTGAGGGTCTCCCTCGATCATAATCTCGCGGTGACATGCTCCATTGTACGGGGCATCACTCCTTAAGGATTTTTATATGCCAATTATCACTTTGCCAAATGGCGATCAAAAAGAATTTGATCATGCCGTGTCTGTGATGGAAGTTGCTCAAAGCATCGGTCCTGGTCTAGCAAAAAATACAGTTGCGGGTCGTGTAAACGATCGTTTAGTTGATGCGTCTGATTTAATTACAGAAGATGCTAGCCTACAAATTATCACGCCTAAAGATGAAGATGGTATTCACATCATTCGTCACTCTTGTGCGCACTTGGTGGGTCATGCAGTTAAGCAATTGTTCCCAGAAGCAAAGATGGTCATTGGTCCTGTCATTGAAGAAGGTTTCTACTATGACATCTGGATGCCACGTCCGTTTACTTTAGATGACATGGCAGCAATCGAAGAGCGCATGAAAAAGCTCATCGACCAAGACTATGATGTCATCAAAAAAATGACTCCACGTGATGAAGTGATCAAAGAGTTCACTGCACGCGGCGAAGAATACAAATTGCGTCTGATCGAAGACATGCCTGAAGAAACTGAAATGGGCTTGTACTACCATCAAGACTACTTGGACATGTGCCGTGGTCCGCACGTTCCAAATACTAAATTCTTAAAATCGTTCAAGTTGACTAAAATCTCTGGTGCTTACTGGCGCGGTGATGCGAAAAACGAACAGTTACAACGTATTTACGGTACAGCTTGGGCGGACAAAAAGCAGCTAGCTGCCTACATCAAACGTATTGAAGAAGCTGAAAAACGCGATCACCGTAAAATTGGTAAAGCGTTAGACTTGTTCCATATGCAAGAAGAAGCGCCGGGTATGGTGTTCTGGCATCCAAACGGCTGGACGATTTACCAAGTGCTTGAACAATACATGCGTAAAGTTCAACAAGCCAACGGTTACCAAGAAATCCGTACACCGCAAGTGGTTGATTTCACACTTTGGGAAAAATCAGGTCACGCAGCAAACTATGCTGAAAACATGTTTACGACTCACTCAGAGAACCGTAACTATGCTGTAAAACCAATGAACTGCCCATGTCACGTGCAAGTCTTCAACCAAGGTTTGAAATCTTACCGTGATCTTCCAATTCGTTTGGCTGAGTTTGGTTCATGTCACCGTAACGAACCATCGGGTTCATTACACGGCATTATGCGTGTACGTGGCTTTACACAAGATGATGCGCATATCTTCTGTACCAAAGAACAAATCGGTACTGAAGTTGCAGACTTTATTAAACTGACATTAGATGTTTATAAAGACTTCGGCTTTGAAGAAGTACAAATGAAGTTGTCGACACGTCCAGAAAAACGTGTGGGTGATGACAAACTTTGGGATATGGCAGAAAAATCTTTGGCAGACGCTTTAGATGCTGCAGGCCTAGAATGGGAACTTCAACCGGGTGAAGGCGCATTCTACGGTCCGAAAATTGAATTCTCATTGAAAGACTGCTTAGGTCGTGTATGGCAGTGCGGTACAATTCAATGTGACTTTAACTTACCAGAACGTCTTGACGCATCTTATGTGACTGAAGATAACGACCGTGATCAGCCTGTAATGTTGCACCGCGCAATACTTGGCAGTTTCGAGCGTTTTATTGGTATACTTATTGAACACTATGCTGGTTTCATGCCACCTTGGTTGTCTCCAATTCAAGCATGTGTGATGAACATTACCGATTCACAAGCTGAAGCATGTGAGTCAGTCGTCGCTAAACTTAAAGAAAGCGGTATCCGCGCGATTTCAGACTTGAGAAATGAGAAAATCGGCTTTAAGATTCGTGAACGTACTTTAGAGCGTATTCCTTACTTATTGGTTCTTGGAGACCGTGAAGTTGAGGAAGGTACTGTAAACGTCCGTACTCGCTCTGGAAAAAATTTGGGTACTATGTCAATTGATGCATTCGTTGACCTAGTAAAAGCAGCCGTAGCCGAACGCGGCCGGTACATTGTGGAGTAAAAGCGATTAAACAGCCTGACCGTAATCAACAGGGCGGAAAATCAAACCGTCCTGCCTTGAATGATGAAATTCGTGCAAAAGAAGTCCGTCTAGTAGACGAAAATGGCGAGCAAAAAGGGATTGTATCTCTTGCTGACGCTTTGCGTGCTGCAGAAGCAGTAGATCTTGACCTTGTTGAGATTGTTGCTAATGCTGAGCCACCAGTCTGCAAAATCATGGATTTCAACAAGCATTTGTTTGATCTAAAACAAAAGCAAAAAGAAGCGAAGAAAAAACAACATCAAGTACAGGTGAAAGAAATCAAGCTACGCCCTGGTACTGATGTTGGTGACTACAACGTTAAACTACGTGCCATTATCAAGTTCCTTGAAGAAGGCAATAAGGTAAAAATCACGCTTCGTTTCCGTGGTCGTGAGATGGCTCACCAACAACTTGGTTTGGCTCAATTACAAAAAATTGAAGCTGACGTAGTTGAATACGGTGTTGTTGAACAAACCCCGAAAATGGAAGGCCGTCAAATGGGTATGCTACTTGGTCCTAAAAAGAAAAAGTAAGTATCCATAAAAAAAGCACTGCATTTGCAGTGCTTTTTTTTTGTCTAGATGTCGGGTTTTAAATTCCAATGTTGCTGAAGGGCAGCAAGAATGTCTGCTGAGTGGTGATTAGAAAATAGTGCGAAATTAATCAGCGCAAATTTATGCCTTAGGGTACTAAATAGGCTCTTTTGAATAAAGACAAATTCAATTGTGCAGTAACGGTTATTAAATCGTTGTTTCGAATCTAGTGTATCGAAATGCTTTAACTTGCGCTTGATGTAGGTATAAAGTGAGCAAAGCTTTTTATTGAGCTAACTATGTGAGATCTATTTACATAAAACAGGCCGTGAAATAGGGGTTTTCAGTACCCTCCAATAGATTTTCATCTTGGTAATATTAGGTCGTATATTCCATGTCATAAAAGCAATCAGAACAAAGTACATTTCATATAAATAGATAGTAATACAGAGTAGGATTATTTTTTGCAAGATACGCCAAAATTTAAAAAGAGTAGATGAACAGCTTGTAAGCCAGACCCACCAAGGATTCATTAAAAACACCTATGGGTAAGATTAAGTTGAGAATAGATAAAAAACGAAACATATAAATTGGAATCGAGACACTATATTCTTGAGATGGCATGATTTTTTATTCTTGTTTGTCATGTTTTGAATCTAACTAATTTTCTTAATATAAAAAAGACCCCGAAGGGTCTTTTTTTATGAGGGTTTACTCAGCGATATTTTCTTGGACAGGACTTTCTATCAATGCCTTTTTGCCAATTGGAATTTGGCGTGGTAATTTTTCTTCAGGAATAATACGCTGTAAGTCCACTGTCAATAAACCATTTTCATATAGGGCTTGTTGCACTTCTATATGTTCATCTAAGCGTAAAGACAGTTTAAATGTACGACGAGCAATGCCTTTATGCAGGAATTCCACAGTTGTATCTTGCGCTTCAGTTGGTTTACCTGAAATGCTTAGCACTTGATTTTCTAAGTTTAGCGAAAGTTCATCTTCTGTAAAACCTGCGGTTGCCACCACAATGCGATAGCTATTTTCAGCCGTTTTTTCAATATTGTATGGCGGGTAATTTGGAGTGTCGCTTTGCATGGCATAATCAAATAAATCGTTGAAACGATCAAAACCAATGCTACGACGGAAAAGTGGGTTAAGATTTAAACTACTCATAATTAGAACTCTCTTTAATAAGCAAAGTTGTAACAATAAGAAATGTTCAGTGATGCTTGGCATCCACTGTTCACTAACAAGATCGTTTGATCCTTGTACATGTATCAATATCGGTCTGTGCTGATTTTTTTCAAGGGATTTTTATAAAAAAATTATATTTTTTGAATTTTTGTACCTTAAGTGATTTTAAAAGCAAAGTGATAATTCACATTTTAACGTTACTTTTCAGAAAAACTGACAAGCTTTCACTGGATTAAACATGTTATACATAAAGCAAAATGAGATTGCCTTACTGAAAATTAAAAAGGAATATAGATGATTGATCTCTACTATTGGGGTACACCCAATGGACATAAAATTACCATCGCTTTAGAAGAAATGGGTTTGGAATACCAAATTTTTCCGATTAATATCTTGGAAAATGATCAATTTCAGCCAGACTTTTTGAGAATTTCTCCGAACAATAAAATCCCTGCAATCGTGGATCAGAATGGCCCACGAGGAGAGTCGATTTCAGTTTTTGAGTCTGGTGCGATTCTGCAATATCTTGGACGTAAAACAGGTTTGTTTTATCCAGAAGATGAGTTTGAGCGCGTTGAAGTTGAACAATGGTTGATGTGGCAAATGGGTGGTTTTGGGCCCATGTTAGGACAAAATCATCATTTTAGTCGTTTTGCACCTGAACGTATTCCGTATGCAACTGAACGTTATGTAAATGAGTCTAAACGCTTATATAAAGTTTTGAACCATCAGTTGATTGGTCAAAAATTTGTGGCTGGAGAGTATTCGATTGCAGATATGGCTATTCTGCCTTGGGCACTGCGTCATGAATGGCAGCAAATTCAGCTGGAAGATTATCCATACGTGAAAGACTATATCGATCGACTGACGGCCCGTCCAGCGGTACAAAAAGCCTTAACAATACAGGTTTAAAAAAAGAGCATGGAAACATGCTCTTTTTTTTTATGAAATGAATAGAAGCTTTTTCCACCAAGGTCTTTGGTTTTCTTTCAGGGTCTTGAGTGAGAAGGGCTGTAGGGCAACAAAGGGGTAAGCTACACCATTTTCGATATAAGGTTTGAACTTGGCACGTAAAAGTGACTGTTCAACCCGCTTATCAATGTGTGTTAGTCCAGAGCTTTTGATTAATTCAGCTTTTTGAACTTCGCCAGTGGCTAAAACATATAGTTTGAAACTGAGGTCACGATTTTGATTGCCCAGATCGTCATTGTTGAAGTTAAAGATAGGTCGCTTTTGCCAAATCATTTGATCTAGTGTAATCACGTGTTGTTTGGCAACTTCAGAAGGACTTTGTGCATATAAAGCGGTCAAAATTTGTAATAACACAATAAAACTTAAGCAAAGAATTTTTTTCATAAAGTGAGTTAAAATTATTCAATATTTGCGTGGCAGATTAGAAGTCTCATGTATAAAAGTAAAGTGCGGAAAGACTCACCTTAAGATTTTAGATGGGACGGAAGAAAATTCTAAGGCTGTGTTAGAATGCGGCGCTGCCGAAAAGAACGCGTTGTTGACGGCTTAGTTGGACGATTTTGCGATGAAAGACTTTTTCTTAAATTTTACCCGTATTGTTGAAAATAACCCAAGAATCTATTGGAGTATTATTTTTGGTATTGCAGGCTGCTTAGTGCTATTTGTCGCTGAAATTGTGCATGTTCAAAATATTCTTGCAGATTTACATACCAAAGATCAAAACTTGATGCGAGCTGCGATTGAACCGATTTCTTCACAATATAAATGGTCGAGAATCGTTGTAATTGTTGCAGCAGTGCTTTGGTCAAATTTTGAATATTTGAAGTCGAAGAAAAAATTAGGTCTCTAAGCATTCGTTTCGATGTGGTCGTTTTTAGTTTTATTCTTCGCGGCATTTGGGGCTGCGACCTTACTTCCTTTACAGTCCGAAGCCGTATTGCTCGGCTTGTTGAGCTATAGTCAACATAATCCATGGCTGCTGATTGTGGTGGCCAGTATTGGTAATATTCTCGGTTCTTGTGTGAATTGGTGGCTCGGTTTAAAAGTAGAACATTATAAAAATAAAACATGGTTTCCCGTGTCAGAGCTGAAAATGCAGCAGGCACAGGGTATTTATCACAAATATGGTTATTGGTCTTTGCTACTGAGTTGGCTGCCGATTATTGGAGACCCTATTACTTTAATTGCGGGTTTAATGAAAGAAAACTTCTGGCGCTTTGTGTTCATGGTGACCGTAGCGAAAACCGGGCGTTATCTCTGTATTTATCTTATATTTTTAGGTTTCTTCTGAGATAAAACAGGGCATTGAAACATTCAATCCCTGTTTGAAATGTTGAATCTATTACTTATTTACAGCCATTTACTTGAAACTGAATTTCATCTTTAAAGTTCGACTTTTTGTAGACCCATAGGGTGCTTGCAGTACGTTTAACCGAGATCTGACTATTTCTCAATGCTTCAACGACTTTCTGATCGAGTGCATAAATGCCAGAGCCTTGCTTGATCTTGACCTTTTTTACTTGTCCGTGTTTATCCACTTTAAAGTTAAATTTGACTTTACGATCATGCTGTTTCAACTCATGACTAGTGAGATCTAATTTTGGTTGAGATACATATTGGAATGGCGTTTTCTTATCTGCACTTTGTGCATTCCAAACTTTTGAATCAAAGTTGAAATCACATTCAGGTGTATTGCCTTTAACTCTCAAATTAAACGCTTGATAGCCAATAATGGCTTTGGCTTCACCATTTTCTAAATGTGGTTTGACTTTAGCTTTTTTGACAGCAGAAATTAAGATTCGGTCGAGTTGATCGACACCTGTACTTTCTTCAACACTTGCATCGGTAATTGTACCTTTTGCATTCGCTGTGACACGAATAATGGCTGCGCGATCACGTTGCTTGAGGTCTTCATTGGCATATACTGGTTTTGGGAAAACCGACCAATTTAAACGCGTGGTTAAATGCGCAGGAGCAACTTCAATATTCTGTGCCGGAAGTTGATGGGTTTTGGTTGAAGCACTAAACGCTGTAGAAAATGGAGCGCAGGCCAAAAGGGTTAAGCACAGATATTGTTTCATAAGTCTATTCTAAGATCACAAAGTGAGTGATGAATGCGTCGATATTGCTGCGCAGTATTTCCTGTATTGGAAATACTGGCAAGGTTTAAATGGAAAATATGCCATTATTTTTTTGACTGATGGGTAATGTCGATCCCAAACAAGTCACGGGTTTTTGCCCAACTGATTGCAACTACAGCCATGGTCATACAGCCACCAAAGATTGTCGCCATGATCGTGCCCATATATTTTGCAGCCAATCCAGATTCAAATGCACCGAGTTCATTACTACTGGAGACAAACATGCCATTGACCGCGGCAACACGCCCACGCATATTTTCCGGCGGATAGAGCTGTAAAATAGTTTGGCGAACCACCACAGAGATGCTGTCACATGCACCAGTCATTGCCAGTGCAAAGAGTGATAGCCAAAGATTGCTTGAAAATGCGAATAAAATGGTAAATACACCAAAACCCGCTACAGCCAATAACATATTGCGCCATGCATGATGAGTTGGAGGGAATTTGGTCAATGCAATCATGGTGATCAGGGCGCCAATAGACGGTGCTGCCCGTAAGTAGCCTAAACCTTCAGGCCCCACTTTTAAAATATCTTCGGCAAAAATCGGTAAGAGGGCAATCACGCCACCAAAAAGCACAGAAACTAAATCGAGTGAAATCGCCCAAAGGACAATTTTGGTTTTCCAGATAAAACGAAAACCTTCACTTAAACTATCTTTTAAATTGTCAGATTCAATTTTAGGGAAACTGCGTTTACTGAGCAGATTAATGAGGACGAAGCAGACCGTTAGTAGTGCTGCAACACTGAGCAAACTGGTTTCACGGCCTAAAAATGCCAACATAAAACCGCCAAGCATTGGCCCAATAATCACCCCACTTTGCCAACCAATCGTTGTCCATGTTGCACCATTGGCATAGAGCTCCCGCGGGATTAAAAAAGGTTTAAGCGACGTTGCCGAGGGATTATAGAAACCACGGATCGTTCCAAGCCCAAAAATGACCGCATAAATACCCCAAGACAGTTGGGTGACATCAATTTGGCCGAGACCATATTGGTGAAATAACCCCCAAAGAATCAGTGGCATCGGTACAGAAAAAAACAGACAAATTTTCATAATGGTCTGTTTATTGAAACGATCTGCAAAGTATCCTCCCCACAAAGAGAGAGCAATAAAAGGAATTGCTTCGGCTAAACCAATTAAGCCTAGTGTTAGCGGGTCTTTAGTGATTTGATACAGTGAGTAAGCAACAATAATTTCTTGAATCAAAATGGCTAAGGTCAGACAAAATTGATTAAGCGTAACAATCGAGAAATCCCGATAACGTAGGGCTGCAAAAGCATCCTGTGCAGGTTTCATAATGGACATTAATAGTTGGCGTGCTGACATTATATAAGCCTTATTGGACATCGCTTATAAAATCATCGGAAAATCTATATCAGAAAATTAATTAAGTTCGATATTAGGTAGAAAGATTCGCTTTTGTTTTGAGCAAAGATGCTTTAGAATACTCGCTCCCTTACCTGCAGGGCGTCTTTGCAATGGTGCAGACGTGCCGAACAGGTGTTCAAAAGAGGTTCTTATGCCTAAGATGAAAACTCGCCGTGGTGCAGCTAAACGCTTCAAGCCAACTGCAAACGGTTTTAAACGTCACCAAGCGTTCAAACGACACATTTTGACCAAAAAATCTGCTAAGCGTATCCGTCAATTACGCGGCTGTGTAATGGTTCACGTAAGTGACGTTGCTTCAGTTCGCCGTATGTGCCCATACATCTAAGGAGATTATAAATGGCTCGTGTTAAACGTGGTGTACAGGCTCATCGCCGTCATAAAAAAATTCTTGCTCGTGCTAAAGGTTACTACGGCGCTCGTTCACGCGTATATCGCGTAGCGTTCCAAGCAGTAATCAAAGCAGGTCAATATGCTTACCGTGACCGTCGTCAAAAGAAACGTCAATTCCGTGCTCTATGGATTGCGCGTATCAATGCTGGTGCTCGTCAAAATGGTTTGTCGTACAGCCGTATGATCGCTGGCTTGAAAAAAGCTCAAGTGATTATCGACCGTCGCGTACTTGCTGACATCGCTATGCATGACGCAGTTGCGTTTGCTGCTTTAGCTTCTAAAGCTAAAGATGCATTAGCTGCATAAGTCTTTATGACTTAAAAAAAGACCGCTTTTAGCGGTCTTTTTTTATGGACGAAGTTGATTAGACATCTTATTTTTTCGACCATATGGCTAAAAACACAATGATGCCAATTGTGATTGCGGCAAATTTTATAAACTCAAACTGTTTAAAAAGTAAATAAAAGCCATAAAGTAAAGCGAATAGCATGGCAAAAATTAAAACTAAAGAAAAAAATACAACCCATGGTTTTTCAGGCTCTTTATCTGTTGAAGTGTTGGTGGCGGAAAGTGCTTGATCAGATGTTGACTTGAAATAATTAACTTTGGGGTATTTTTTCTGTAGTTTTTTGAGTAAAGCTTTCTCTTCATCATTGACTAAATTTTCGCGGTTGAAATGATTGGCTGTATAGCACGTGACATCTACATGGTGTTCTGACAGTTTGTACTCATAATCCAATAGTTGTGCATATTCTTCGGTTGTAAATAAATGGATCGGTGAGCTTTCGTTTTTTACATGTTTTAAATTTTGGATAGCAGCTTCGATTGAATTGAGCATTTCAAGCAGACTTAATCCAACTTGAGGTGAGGCTTGAGGATTCTCCAAAAGAGGGAGTGAGTCATCCAGAAGGCCATAATAATACAAATTATGGATTAGTTTAAATTGAGGCTGAATGTGGGTAGAAAACGGATGTTCAAATAAATCCAGTTGAATGCTATTTACTAAACTGCTCCAACTCGATTTTTTATCAAAGCAAAAGCATTTGTTCCGCTGTTGTTGATTGAGCTCAATTAATGTAAACAGCCCGAATGCGTCATGAAATTGTGTGGAACTTGCACCCCAAAACTCCCGAGGATCACCAATAGGGCTGATATCTAAAATTTTCGTTTCAGATTGGATTTGAACCAGTGCAAAGGCTTGATTTAAATTGTTGTGGAAAACAGCAAGAGAGTAGTTGGTTTTTACAAAGTCAAAATGAGGATGTTGATTAAGTTTTGCATGCTCAAAAAGAAGATCAAATGGATAAAGTGAGCATTTTCTAATCCGCTTTTCAGCCATATACATGATCAAATGATCAACTGAGTCATGTAGTAATGCATTGGTTTTAAAATCGCGAATCAAGAAAATGTCGCAAGCTTGGCCGCACCATGGGTGCAAAATCTCGTCATAGTAAATTTTCTGGTTAAAAAAGCGTTGAGCGTTATATTGCAAACCAAGAATAAATTGCTCGTAATGATCTATCATAATGAAGCATTTTTTTATTTTTCAATTGTAAGCTATCTTAGCTTTAATTTGACTTAAAAGGTAACTGCTTGATGCGCAAACAGTATCACTTCCGCTAAGTAGGCGATGATACGTGTGTTTGGGATGTACATCATTTATTAAAACTCAGTCAAAATTTCAAGGTTCAGCAGATTCCTGTAAGTGACATTTAAGAGTTGAACGAAGCATATTGGTTTCCAAAATCTGCACCGACCACACGGCAAATTATTGAACATCTGCAATTGGTAAATGCTACGGACTTAAGTTATCCCATTATTTTATGTGCCAGTGGTCGAGTGATGGATGGTATGCATCGAGTCGCGAAAGCATGCATTGCTAATCAGTCAGATATATTAGCCGTTCAATTTGAACAAACCCCAAAGCCTGACTTTATCAATATCGATGCAGATCTTTTGGATTATCGTGAAGAATAAAAGTTAACCTACAGATCCAATGCTGCTATCTTGAAGTAGATTCACCAGACTCAAGTAGATCATCATGACAATGAAAAGAATAAATGTAGTCGGTACATCGGCCACTGGAAAATCAACCTTTTCCAGAGCTTTGGCGGACAAATTAGGACTAAATTATATAGAACTGGATAATCTATTTTGGCTAGATGATTGGCAGGAGTGTCCTGACGAAATCTTTTTTGCACGTATCGGAGCTGAAATTGCTAAAGCGAAAAATGGTTATGTTATTGATGGCAACTATACTCGAACGATTCCGGTGAAATGGTCTGAAATAGATACGGTGATATGGTTAGACCTTCCGTTTCCAGTCAATTTATACCGCTCTGTAAGGCGCGCATTTTCTCGGGCTAAGTCCAAACAAGATCTTTGGCCAGATTCAAATAATCAGGAAACTTTGTGGCGGATGTTTGGTCGAGATTCCATTGTCTGGTGGATGATTAAGACCCATAAAAAGAATCGTGAAAAATATCTACAGATGATGAATGCACCTGAATATCAACATATTCAATGGATTCGTTTAAAGTCTGCAAATGCAGTTGATGCATTTTTAGAACAATTGGACTCTTATGTTTTTGATGTTTAAGTTTTGATGTTTTATCAATAAAAAGTGCAGTTAAGTTACAGAAATAATCTTTATACCGCGCTTTGCGCCATGCCTAATGTATGGATAGAAAAGAACAAAAGGAAAATAAAATGTTGGCTGAAATAGTTGGTATGGGTCAAGGTAGCATTACTGTAGAGCTCGAAATGATTCCCCGCAAAGGTGAGGCGGTCAAAATCATGTATGGTGCAGACGCAGAGCTTGAGGGGGAAGTAGTCTCTGTCAGTCATTATATTAATCAACATGCCGATCAGCATCGCGTTCGATTAGAAATTCGTCCATTTAATTATTTAACGACCCCATAATTTTGAAATCTTTCATACAGAAGTATGTTTATAAAAAAGCCCTTCTATGAGAAGGGCTTTTTAGTGTTGATCATATTTATACAGTTAAAGTCCGAAGTAATAAGCCAATAAGCAAATCACTACCGTAATAATAATTAAGGTAATCACTCCTCCTGCACCGGGTTTATGAGGCGAGTTAGCCGGGTGTGCATGCTGAGGATTTGATTTTCTATCCTCAGTTTTAAATCCATCCAGAGGAGAGCTTTCAACCACAGGAGTTAAACGTGCAGTTTTATAGTGATTGGCGACTTTTACGATAAATTTAGCCGTTAAATCTTCAGTTTTTTGAGCAAAATGGCGCAAATTTAACTGTTCTTCAGGTGTATAGATGCTGCCATCTGCATGATAGGGATGCTGAATTTTAGACTGAATGTGGCGGTTTAATGCATCTAAGCGATGCAAGCTGTCATGTGCAAAATCCGCTTGTGCATCTGTTGGCAAGAGTGCAAGTTTTGTAGATTCATTCGATTCGCTGCTCGGATCAGGCTGCGTACCATAATAAGGTGTGCCTAACACCTCCGGCTCAATAAAACCTTCCGCAGGTTTTTGTAAAAATAATTCTGCTTCAGTGAAGTTATGAATATCATCCCATTTTGGTAACTGCATATCTGCTTCGATGCGTTTAATGAGTTTATGGTTCAGCTCATAGCGCCAAAAGGTTTCTCGACGAATTTGCAGTTGTTGGGATGCCGGTGCTTCATAGTCATTTTCTGCGTTATACCACTCGGCAAGTTCTTTACCAAAAATCCATGCCTGCTTTTTATTTTTTTCGTGGCTTACAATAAAATGGGCAAAGGGAAGAAGTTCAACGTTAGCATTCGGATTTTGTTCATCATTCAGCAAGCTGGAGCTATGTAAACTTAAGCGTTGTACCCCGTGTTTTTTTAAGCCTTCTAGCCAAATTTGGAAATGTTGAGCCAATAAATGCTGTGATAGCAAATCACGAAAATGGAAACTGTGCTGATCAAAAATGTGGTGATTCAACCAACGTTGAAAACTCAAACCTTGGTTGAGAAATTCATTGCCATAAGTGACGAGTGTGAGCTGTTGTTTCCAGATTGGATCGAGTGCCATAAAGATTGGATCCCATTGATATTGTGTTTATCTTATACTTTTTTTAAAACTTGATGCTAATGCAATTTTAACTTGTGAATGCGCTTCATCATAACGGCTAAAAACTGTTAGAATAAGGGGTTTATATTATTTTTTTAAATTGTTGCTTTGAGAGTTACTATGTCACTGGAAGCCCTGACCACTGAAGCGCTCGCTGCGATTGCAGCAGCAGAGGACCTTGCTACACTCGACCAAGTGCGAGTGCAATTTACAGGGAAGAAAAGCCAGCTCGCGGAACAATCGAAGTCGCTCGGTAAAATGGACCCAGAAGAACGTAAAGTTTTTGGTGCTCAAATTCATGCCGTTCGTGAATCGATTACTGGCGCACTGACTGCTCGTCAAGCTGAATTACAAAAAGCTGCATTAGAACAAAAGCTTGCTAGCGAAACGATTGATATTACTTTACCCGGCCGTGGTCAAACGGTGGGTAGTATTCACCCTGTGACTCAAGTTCAAGAACGTATTTGCCAATTCTTTACCAAAGCTGGCTTTACTGTTGCGACTGGTCCAGAAGTTGAAGATGATTATCACAACTTTGAAGCATTGAACATTCCGGGTCATCATCCTGCACGTGCGATGCACGACACTTTCTATTTTGATGCGAATCATTTACTTCGTACGCATACCTCAGGCGTGCAAATTCGTACGATGGAAACTCAGCAGCCTCCAATCCGTATTGTGTGTCCTGGTCGTGTTTATCGCTGTGACTCAGATCAAACGCATTCGCCAATGTTCCATCAAATCGAAGGTTTGTATGTGGCTGAAAACACCAGCTTTGCAGAACTTAAAGGTTTGTTGGTGAACTTGTTAAATGAGTTCTTTGAAAAAGATTTGAAAGTACGTTTCCGTCCATCTTATTTCCCATTCACAGAGCCAAGTGCAGAAGTGGATATCATGGATGAACGTGGTAAATGGTTGGAAGTTTTGGGCTGCGGTATGGTGCATCCAAACGTTTTACAAGCCGCTGGCATTGACCCAGAAAAATACAAAGGCTTTGCCTTTGGTTTAGGTGTAGAACGTTTTGCAATGTTGCGTTATGGCATTAATGACCTACGTATGTTCTACCAAAATGATGTGCGTTTCTTACGCCAATTTGCTTAAACAGTTTTATACCTCTCCCTAACCTCTCCTAAAAGGAGAGGGGGTGTCCATCATGACTTAGGGTTCGTCCTCTTTCTTTAAAGGGGCGCTAGAGGGGATTAGAAATTTAGAATTAATAGGTTTTTATACAATGAAAATTAGCGAAAATTGGTTGCGTACATGGGTTAACCCAGCCATTGATAGCGATACACTTTCTGACCAACTGACCATGTTAGGTTTAGAAGTTGATGATTTATCTCCTGCTGCAAAACCATTTACTGGTGTAGTAGTCGGTGAAGTTTTAACAGTGGTTCAACATCCCGATGCTGACCGTTTACGTGTCACTACTGTAAACATCGGTTCAGGCGAGCCGTTACAAATCGTTTGTGGTGCTCCAAACGTGCGTGTAGGCATGAAAGCTCCTGTAGCAACCATTGGTGCAGTACTTCCGGGCGATTTCAAAATCAAAAAAGGCAAGCTTCGTGGTGTTGAATCGCAAGGCATGCTGTGCGGTGCGTCTGAAATTGATCTTGAAGACAAAATCGACGGTCTATTAGAGCTTCCAGCAGATGCACCTGTTGGTGTAAATGTGCGTGAATATTTAGATCTTGATGACAATGTGATTGATATCAGCATCACGCCAAACCGTGGAGACTGTTTCAGTATTCGTGGTATTGCACGTGAAATTGGTGTGATTAATCAACTCCCTGTGACTGCCCCTGAAATTAAAGAAGTTGCTGCAACAATTACTGATGAGAAGAAAGTTGTTGTTGAAACTGATGGTTGCCCACGTTACTTAGGTCGAGTGATCAAAAACGTCAATACCAAAGCACCAACTCCTGAGTGGATGGAGCGTGCATTGGCTCGTGCGGGCATCCGTCAGCACAGTATTTTGGTCGATATTACCAACTACGTTTTAATGGAATTGGGTCAACCTTTACATGCATTCGATGGCGGTAAAGTTGAAGGGGCAATTCGTGTACGCCAAGCAACAGCAGCAGAAAAATTAACGTTGTTGAATGAACAAGAAGTTGAATTATCTGAAAACGTGATGGTGATTGCGGATGATCAAAAAGCTTTGGCGATTGCAGGAATCATGGGTGGCCTAAGTTCAGCGGTTTCTGATGATACCACTGAAATTTTCCTTGAGTCGGCGTTCTTTGATCAACTCTATATCGCAGGTCGTGCACGTAGTTTTGGTTTGCATACTGATGCATCTCAGCGTTATGAACGCGGTGTAGACTTTGAATTGCCGATGACGGCAATGCACCGTGCTTCTCAGCTTATCGCTGATTTAGCTGGCGGCGAATTTGGTCCAATTACTGTTGCTGAAAAAGTAGAGTTATTACCAAAACGTGAAGCCATTGAACTAAATCAAGCACAAGTTGATCAACTGCTTGGTTATAAAGTTGAATCTGCATTTATTACCGATGCTTTAACGCGTTTGGGTTGCAATGTCACTGTGAAAGCAGAAGGTGAGTGGACAGTTGTACCGCCATCACACCGTTTTGACATGGCGATTTACCAAGACCTCATCGAAGAAGTGGCACGTATTCACGGTTACGACAATATTCAAATTAGCTTGCCGGTGATTGATGTCAAACTGGCGAAATACCAAGACCAATTTGAATTGGTTCAGTTACGTCAAACTGCAGTGGCTTTGGGTTATCAAGAAGCAATTAGCTTTAGCTTTGCTGATGCGAAACTTGAGAAACAATTGAATCCACAGGTTCAACCACTAGCGCTTGCAAACCCGATTTCTAGTGATCTTGCAGTGATGCGTTCAACCTTATTATCAAGTTTGATCCCATGTGTGCAATACAACGTGAACCGTCAGCAAAATCGTGTTCGTTTCTATGAGCTTGGTCTACGTTTTGATTATCAAGGTGCGAACAGCATTCATGATCTCAAACAGATCCCAACATTTGCACTGGTTGCAACAGGTTCACGTACGACTGAATCTTGGCATGGTAAAGCACAGCCTATGGATTTCTTTGACTTTAAAGGCGATGTAGAGGAGATTTTAAATTCTGCACATTTAAATGTTGAATATGTACGTTCAGAGCGTACGTGGTTACATCCAGGTCAATCTGCTGAAATCTTAGTCAATGGTCAATCAATTGGTTACTTTGGTCGTTTACACCCATCTTTAGAAGATGAGTTGGATTTGGCGACTACTTGGGTCGCTGAATTAGATCAATCGGCTGTTTTGCAAACTTATGTATCTAATTTTACAGAATTATCACGTTTTCCGTCGGTTCGACGTGATATTGCGCTTTTAATTAGTGATAAGATTAATGTTAGTGAAATTCAGCAACTTATCGAAAAAACCGGCGGTGAGCTTTTAGACGCAGTTTGGTTATTCGATGTGTACACTGGTCAAGGTGTCGAAGAAGGCAAGCGCTCATTGGCATTTGCAATTCAATGGCAACATCCAACACGTACATTAGAAGATGCTGAAATCAAAACCGGTATGGATAACATACTTCAGGTGTTGGAAAACACTTACCAGGCGACATTGAGGGCTTCATGACAGCATTAACAAAAGCAGAAATGGCTGATCATTTAAGTGAGCTCACGAGTTTAAACCGTCGTGAAGCAAAACAAATGGTCGAGTTATTCTTCGATGAGATTAGCCAAGCGCTAATCTCTGGGGAACAAGTTAAACTCTCAGGTTTCGGTAACTTCGAGTTGCGTGATAAACGTCAACGCCCAGGCCGTAACCCGAAAACGGGTGAAGAAATTCCGATTTCTGCCCGTCGTGTAGTGACCTTCCGTGCGGGACAAAAATTCCGTCAACGTGTTGGAAATGAGCAGATCAATTGATCTGCTTTTTTTTCCTTTGATTTAGGAGGTGCAGTGCTCATCATCTATCGCACAATTCATGTTGAAGAATATTTGTTTTAAAGTGAGACGATATACTTGAGTTGAGTTGAGTTGAGTTGAGTTGAGTTGAGTTGAGTTGAGTTGAGTTGAGTTGTCGTAGAGATTGATTGTGGCTTTCTTTGAGCTAAATTGTCAGTTTTTATTTTTCAATAAGCATGGGCTTAGTATTTTGAATTTTAGCTATTATTATTAACTAGGGTCTAAAGTTTGAGGCGATAAAAAAGAGAGCCAAAGGGCTCTCTTTTTGTACTGAATAATCGGTTAGATTATTGAGCAGCAGCTTGAGAAGCAGCAGCAGTAGCTTCAGAAGCAGCAGCAGTAGCTTCAGAAGCAGCAGCAGTAGCTTCAGAAGCAGCAACAGTTGCAGCAGAAGCTTCAACAGCAGCAGCGTCAGACGCAGCAACTACTTCAGAAGCAGCAGCTTCAGAAGCAGCAGCAGGAGCAGCTTCTTCAGTTTTTTTAGCACAACCAACGAAAGCTAAAGTAGTAGCAACTGCAGCAGCAATAGCGATTTTTTTGAATAACATGGCATCACTCTCTAAAATATGAGATTAAAAAATAACCTGCGTTAGTCTGTTGTGTGCTTTTTATTATGCCTAATTTGAATAGGTATTAAAAATGCATAGAGCAGTCTAACTGGTCTGCGTGTATGCTATCACTGAGTATTTTGAAATGCTACTAGTGACTTTGAAAAAACCGTTAAAAATAGGTGAAAAACGGCCATTTTTTAACAGAAAATAACAATTAAGAGAAAGTTTTATATTGGCGAAATAGCAAATAAACTACTAAAAAGAATAGGGTTTTTTAAAATATATTTTTTATAATCATAAACTTGAAAATAAATTTACATGGAGATCTATCAAATGTTTCTTTGTGTAACTAAAGTCAACCAAATAAAAAGGCCATCGTTATAGATGGCCTTTTCAGTCAAACATTCAACTTAGTTGGATGCTTTACGTTTCATTTGATCGAAGAAATCATCATTGGTTTTGGTTTCTTTCATGCGATCAAGCAAGAATTCCATCGCTGCAAGTTCGTCTTGTGTATGAAGCAATTTACGTAAAATCCAAACTTTACGGAGGTTATCTTCAGACATTAGGCGCTCTTCACGACGTGTACCTGATTTTTTGATGTTCATCGCAGGGAACACACGTTTTTCAGCAATACGACGGTCTAGGGTAATTTCTTGGTTACCTGTACCTTTGAATTCTTCGTAGATCACTTCATCCATCTTACTGCCAGTTTCAATCAACGCAGTTGAGATAATTGTCAGTGACCCACCTTCTTCGATATTACGTGCTGCACCGAAGAAACGTTTTGGACGTTCTAAAGCATGGGCATCCACACCACCAGTAAGAACTTTACCAGATGAAGGGATTACAGTGTTGTAAGCACGTGCTAAACGAGTAATTGAGTCAAGCAAAATCACTACATCTTTTTTGTGTTCAACAAGACGTTTCGCTTTTTCAATCACCATCTCTGCAACTTGTACGTGACGAGCTGGTGATTCATCGAATGTTGAAGCAACTACTTCACCACGAACAGTACGTTCCATTTCTGTTACTTCTTCAGGACGTTCGTCAATCAGAAGGACAATCAAGAAACATTCAGGATTGTTACGAACAATCGACTGTGCGATGTTTTGTAACAACATGGTTTTACCCGCTTTTGGCGGTGCAACGATAATTGAACGTTGACCTTTACCAATCGGAGCAACCAAGTCAACCACACGCGCAGTTAAGTCTTCTGTTGTACCATTACCTAATTCCATTACCAATTGTTCGGTTGGAAATAAAGGTGTTAAGTTTTCGAAAAGAATCTTATTACGTGAGTTTTCTGGTGTGTCGTAGTTAATTTGATTAACTTTTAATAATGCAAAGTAACGTTCGCCTTCTTTAGGTGGACGAATCGTACCTGTAATAGTGTCACCAGTACGAAGGTTGAAGCGACGGATTTGTGATGGGCTCACATAGATATCGTCAGGGCCGGCTAGGTAAGAACCCGCTGCAGAGCGTAAGAAACCAAAGCCGTCCGACAGAATTTCTAGAACGCCATCACCAAAAATCTCTTCGCCGTTCATTGCGTGGCGCTTTAAGATGGCAAAAATAATATCTTGCTTACGGTTACGAGCCATTCCTTCGAGGCCCATAAACTCGGCAATCTTGATGAGTTCGCCAATCGGTTTTTTCTTGAGTTCGGTTAAGTTCATAGGTGGTCAGATAGAATCTAAAATTCTGAGGTACAGGTTGGAAAAGGGAGCAACAAATGTGCCGCGATCATGCAAGAAACGATAGCAATTGGTTTGCACAAAACAATTCAGAGATCTGATTCGTTATTTGAAGAGAGATGTGAAAAACAATTCTGTTGCCGAGCGGCATTTTATGTGTTGTGTTGTAAGAAAATGACAGGATTTGAGATCCTTAATTTCTTGAGTAAACAATATAAGAGAGAACACAGCATTTGTCAATTTATCAACCAAAAAAATACGCTGTGTAAAACAGCGTATTTTCGAGTGTTTTTATCGAAAAAATATTAGATGTTTTCTTCGATGAAAGCTGTCAATTTAGATTTTGGTGCTGCACCGACTTGGGTTGCTACAACTTCGCCGTTTTTAAACATTAATAATGCAGGAATGTTACGGATGTTGTAGTTTACAGCTGTTTGTTCGCAAGAAGTTACGTCTACTTTAACGATTTTAACTTTGCCTTCAAACTCAGTTGAAAGTACTTCAAGTACAGGTGCAATGGCTTTACAAGGAGCACACCAACCTGCCCAGAAATCTACAAGTACAGGAGTATCAGACTCTAGTACATCGGCTTGGAAGTTTTCATCAGTTGTATTTACGATATTGCCAGACATGGATTTTGCTCCGGAATTAATTTTTAAGTTGACTCTATGTTTATAAGTATTACATAGCCAACTATAACAATGTAGGGGGTTATGTAAATTTTCGACCTGAATGGCGAGTTTGTCTAATGGATGATCACGATGCCGATGATCGTGTATGACTATCATTGCTTCAGATAAAAAATCGATAAGTTCCGCCCGAACTACTCATAAATGGCTTTTAAATTGCATGTATGTGAATTAATCTAAGCACAATTCTGAACAGGTTTTTTTGAATAATGTCTGATTTTTTGATTGATGAAGAATTACTTGCTGCTATCGATATGGGATCGAACAGCTTCCACTTGGCTATCGCACGCGTAGACCATGGTGAAGTGAAAAAAGTTGCATCAATGTCAGAAAAAGTACAGCTTGCCGCAGGTCTAGACGAAAATAAAAATTTGACTGAAGCCGCACAGCAACGAGGATTAGCCTGCCTAGCACGTTTTGTGGGGCGTTTAAATCCTGTACAAGCCAACCGTTTACGTATTGTGGCGACTAATGCCTTGCGTCAAGCAAAAAATGGTCATGAATTTATTCAAAAAGCCGCTGAAATTTTACCAAAACCAATTGAAATCATTGCTGGTCGTGAAGAAGCCCGTCTCATTTATTTAGGGGTTTCCCATACTATGGCAAATAGTGGTCGCCGCCTTGTGATTGATATCGGTGGGGGCTCAACAGAGTTGATTATTGGTGAAGAGTTTGAACCGATTCATACAGAATCTGTGCAAATGGGCTGTGTCGCTTTTACCAAAGCGTTTTTTGCTGATGGTGAAATTAATCTGAAAAGTTTTGATAAAGCGGTAAATGCTGCTCGCAAGGAAATCGCAGGCATTGCCAACACTTATAAAGCTGCTGGCTGGGATACTGTTGTCGGTTCAAGTGGCACGATCAAAGCGTGTCGTCAGATTTGTGTCAATATGGGCTGGAGCAACGATCAGGAAGAACTGACACGTGACGGTTTATTTAAACTCAAAGATAAATTGCTTAAATATAAGCATGTCAATGAAATGGAATTTGATGGTCTAAAAGAAGACCGTCGAGCAGTTTTGCCAGCCGGCATTGCCATTTTGTATGCCGTCTTTGATGTGCTGAATATCGATAAATTGGTTTATTCTGATGGCGCGTTACGTGAAGGCGTGATGTACGACCTATTGGGACGTTTCCAACATGAAGATGTTCGTGACCGTTCTGTACATGCGTTGATGGGTCGCTACAACGCAGATATGAAACAAGCTGAACGTGTGGTAAATACCGCTCAACAACTGTTTAATGGTGTGGCGACCGCACTGAATTTGACCAGTGATGACAGTGATTTACTGCGTCGTGCAGCGTATTTGCATGAAATTGGCTTAGCGATCAGTCATAGTGGATACCATCGTCATGGTGCTTATTTACTGCAACATTCGGATATTCCGGGTTTCTCACAAATTGATCAAAATCATTTGTCGCATTTAGTGGCGCATCATCGTCGTAAGTTACGCAGTGATGCACGTGTTGATGTGATGAAAGTCGGTGGTAACAAACTTGTTTACTTATGTCTATTGCTTCGTTTAGCAGTTTTATTAAATCATAGTCGCAGCGATGAGATGCTTCCTGCCATTGAATTAAGCGTGGACAATGCGCAACAATGGCAACTTAGTGTTTCTGGTGATGCCAAACAGTGGCCTTTGTTGGTTGCAGACTTGCATGATGAGCAACTGCAATTTAAGCATTGGGATATTGAACTGAATATCCAGTCGGAACAATTTATCAATTAACAGACCAGTTAAGTTAGGGATAATGATCGACCTATGAAAAATAAAGCAGCTCAATCTAAAGCCTGGACTACGGTTCAGATCGCACGTCATCCTGAACGTCCGCAGTTTTTGGATTATGTTGGCGAAATTTTTACAGAGTTCGATGCTTTGCACGGTGACCGCCTATTTGGTGATGACGGTGCGATGATTGGTGGTTTGGCTCGTTTAGATGGTCAGCCTGTGATGATCGTAGGTCAGCACCGTGGTCGTAGTACACGTGAAAAATTACAGCATAATTTTGGTATGAGTAACCCAGAAGGTTATCGTAAAGCGCAGCGTTTATTGGATATGGCCGAGCGTTTTAATCTGCCCGTCTTTACCTTTATTGATACCATGGGTGCGTACCCAGGTGTGGGTGCAGAAGAACGTGGTCAGGCTGAAGCGATTGCAACCAGCTTAGCTCAGCTTTCTTCACTCAAAGTGCCTGTAGTAGCAACGGTATTGGGTGAAGGAGGTTCGGGTGGTGCGCTCGGTATTGGCGTAGCTGACCGTGTGATTATGCTATCTCACAGTATTTATTCAGTAATTTCACCTGAAGGCTGTGCATCTATTTTGTGGAAAACTGCAGAAAAAGCAGAACAAGCAAGTGAAGCATTGGCATTGACGGCAGATAAATTGCAGAAGATGGGCATTGTAGAATACGTGGTGGACGAAGCGGAAGGCGCACATTTAAACCCTGAAAAAGTCATGCAGGATTTGAAAGTGGTCTTGAAGCAAGCTCTAGAAGAACTGCAACCAATGGATGCAAACGAACGATGCGAAGCGCGTTACCAGCGTTTAATGAAGTTTGGCAGCGACAATTTAGGGCTGATTGCTTAAGTCAAATTCAGGCGCTGCCTGAACAAAGCCGATTTTTAATAGGATGTAGTGGTGGCATGGACTCCATGTTGCTGCTGCATCTTATGTCGTTTTTGTGCCCTGAAAAAATACGGGTGATTTATATTGATCACCAATTACAAGATTGTAGTCATGCTTGGGGCGAATTTGTACGTGCTCAATGTAAAGCGCTGAATTTGCCATTCATCATACAAAAAGTTCAGGTTGCGCAAGGTAACCTTGAAAATCAAGCACGCTCGGCCCGCTATCAAGCCTTTGCCCAACATTTACAAGCAGATGAAATATTGGTACTCGCACATCATCAGCAAGATCAGGCGGAGACATTGATGTTGCGGCTACTTTCAGGTGCTGGTGTCCATGGCCTTGCTGCGATGAAAAAAATCGATGCGCGTGAAGATTTTATTTTATGGCGTCCGCTATTAGATCTTTCACGTGAGCAAATTTGCCAATGGGCAGCACAGCTGCATGTGCAAAATATTCAAGATCTCACCAATTTTGATACCGACTATGACCGCGCGTGGAGTCGTGAAATTTTGTGGCCGTTACTCAGCGATCGATTTCCTAAAATGCAGCAAGCTCTGAGTCGAACCAGTTACTTGATGCAAGATGCCGATGAAATTTTAAACGAGGTATTACAACAAGATTTAGCAGTCTGCGGCTCATCGCAAGCGTTATCTTTGGTGGCTCTACAACAGCTCAGTCTGGCACGTCAGCGTCAGTTGTTATCGCACTGGATGAAAGGTGAGGGACAATATCGTCCTAGTTTTAAAATGGTACAGCGATTATTTTCAGAAGTGATTGGCTCACGCGAAGACTCGCAAGCGGCATTGCACTGGAATGGATTTTATTATCTGCGCTTTCAACAGCAACTTCATCGGATTGCCAAAGCGGATTATCTTCAAACTGAACCCATTCAAGAGGTTGAGGTTGTAACTTGTGTTGCAGGTCAGTGCCTCAAGTTGCTTGCAGGACATTTTGTGATTCAACCCTCAGAGGTTGGCTTATCACCAGAATTATTGGGGCAGCAACTGCAGATTCGCCCACGCCTTGGCGGAGAAAAAATTCATTTATATGGTCGTGTCGGAAGTTGGCCTTTGAAAAAAGCCATTCAGCAGGCGCAAATTTTTCCATGGCGACGTCATACTATTCAAATATTAAGCCGAGATAATGTTATGCTAGGCGTCTTTACGCCTCAGGGCTTTTGGTTGGCGCAGTCTGAATTTTGTACTCAAGCTGGCTGGCAACCGACATTATCTCTTAACGCTAAATCTGCAATATCGGATCTTCAATCATGAGCGCAATTCTAAATTGTAATATCAGTTTCATTGGTGGCGGCAACATGGCACAGGCTTTAATTGGTGGCCTAATTGCACGTGGTGTCCCGACTACACGTATTACAGTTTCAGATCCCGTAGAAAAAGTACGTGAGCTTTTGGCTGAAAAAGATTTGCATGTGACCGATGATAATGTTGCAGCAATTCGAGAAGCTGACATTGTTCTTTTTGCCGTTAAACCTCAGGTGTTGGCAAAAGTTTTGGCACCATTACAAGGGTTGCTAGAAGGGAAGTTAGTGATTTCAATTGTTGCAGGTGCAGAAATTGCAACGATTTCAAAACTATTAGGCACAGAGCGTATTGTTCGTGTCATGCCAAACACACCGGCTTTAGTTCAAACCGGTGCGCATGGTTTGTATGCAGGTGAAGCGGTTTCGGCTGAAGATCGTGATCTTGCAAGTCAAGTTTTGGCTTCAACGGGTTTAACACTTTGGGTAAACTCAGAAGCTCAGATTGATGCAGTTACAGCTGTTTCTGGCTCAGGTCCTGCATACTTTTTCTATATGATGGAAAGTATGATCCGTGCAGGTAAAAATATGGGCTTGGATGAAAAAGTAGCTACAGCATTAACCTTGCAAACTGCATTAGGTGCCGCACAAATGGCAATTACCAGTGCCAATAGTCCTGCGGAGTTACGTAAAAATGTAACCTCTCCAAACGGTACAACACAAGCCGCGATTGAAGTATTTGATCGTGCTCAAATTTCACAAAATATTCAGGCTGCTTTAGCCGCAGCGCAAAAGCGTAGCCAAGAGTTGGCACAAGAGTTAAGCGAAAGCACCAAATAATTCGATTTGATTTAGGAAAGTTCAAGTATGGGCTCTGCTCAAATTTTTGGAATCATTATTAACGTTGCAATTTTGCTCGTATTTTTCCGTTTTTTAATGCAGCTTGCTGCCGTGAGTCCATATAACCCTGTGGTTTTGGCAACAGCAAAAGCAACAAAAATTGTCGATATCTTTAGCCGAATTTTCCCAACTTTGGCCAAAGGTCGAGTGAATACTGCAGCTTTGGTGTTGGTGGTGATTCTGTATTTGTTAAAAATGTTTGGTTTGATGTATTTGTCTGGCGTGGCAGTGAATAGTCCATTCCATCTGATCATTATGACCTTTGTGACCATGATTCAGGATTTAATCCGTTTCTGTCGTTACTTAATTTTTGCATCGATTATTTTGAGTTGGGTCGTGATGTTTAGTCAGTCACGTTCGCCTTATATTGAAGTGGTTCAAGAGCTGGCAGAACCGCTACTTGCGCCATTCCGTCGTATTCTTCCAAATATGGGGATGATTGACTTGTCACCAATTTTTGCGATTTTGGCATTGTTGGTTGCGGAAACCATTATGAAGCAAGTCGCAATTGCATTATTGACTGGTCTTTAATCTGAGCTAAGACGAGTTAAATTAAAAAGGACGCCGAGGCGTCCTTTTTTGTGGATTTAATATGAGGTGTAAAATAAGATATTTTTACTAACTAAGAAACATCTCACCTCTATCCCAACCTTCCTCCTAGAAGGAGAAAGGTGTGAATGAACGTGAATGAATTAGTGTGCTTCATCCCAGTTATTGCCTTGACCCACTTCCACAATCAGTGGAACGGAAATTTTCAACACAGATTGCATCACTTCAGTCAGTTGGGCAGACAGTTCATCGGCAATTGCAGCATCAACTTCAAACACCAATTCATCGTGTACTTGCAGTAACATTTTGGCTTGATCTTTCGGTAAGATTTTATCGACTGCAATCATGGCTAGTTTAATGATATCCGCCGCAGAACCTTGTAGCGGCGCATTAATCGCTGCACGTTCAGCGCCTTGTTTCACCATTTTGTTGCTCGCCATAATGTCTGGTGTATACAGACGACGACCTAAAATGGTTTCCACAAAACCTTGTTCACGTGCAACTTGGCGAGTACGTTCCATATATTCCAAAACACCAGGGTAACGTTGGAAGTATTTACCAATATAGTTACGCGACTCTTCACGAGTGAAACCTAATTGACGGGTCAAACCAAATTCAGACATGCCATAGAGCAGACCGAAGTTCACCGCTTTTGCTTGACGACGTTGGTTGCTGGTCACTTCGTCGAGTGGAATACCCAAAACTTCTGCGGCAGTACGTTTATGTACATCTTGCCCATGATTGAAGGCATCGACCAATGCATGATCTTGCGAGAAATGCGCCATTAAACGTAATTCGATTTGCGAATAATCGGCTGCCAATAAAATGCGACCTTCAGGTGCAATAAAGGCTTTACGGATTTGACGTCCAATATCTTCACGGACAGGAATGTTTTGCAAGTTTGGATCTGTGGATGACAAACGACCTGTAGCCGTTAACGCTTGGTGGTAACTGGTATGCACACGATGTGTGTCATTATTCACTTGCTTTAACAAACCGTCGGTATAGGTGCTTTTCAGTTTAGAGAGACCACGATATTCCAAAATTAAATCAGTAATCGGATGATCGATTTTTTCTAACACACTTTCACTGGTGCTGTACTGACCAGTAGAGGTCTTTTTGCCACCTTTTAAACCTAATTTATCAAACAGAATTTCACCCACTTGTTTTGGCGAGCTGACATTGAAGCTTTGACCCGCAAGATCGGTAATTTCGGTTTCTAAATTTTGAATGGTATTGGCAAATTCCACACCAAGTTGGTCGAGGAAGTTCATATCTAGCTCAATGCCGTTTTCTTCCATAGAGGTTAGAACACGGGCAACCGGCATTTCAATATTGTGCAAAATATTGATCAGTTCCGGATGGGCTTGTAACTTCTTATCGAGTACTTCATACAGACGATAGGTCACATGGGCATCTTCTGCAGCATAATGGGCTGCCGTTTCAAGCTCAATTTGGTTAAAGGTTTTTTGTTTTGCACCTTTGCCCGCCACTTGTTCGAACGTCGTTGTGAGATGACTTAAATACAAACGCGCAACATCATCCATTCCATGACGAGTTGCCACAGAGTTAAGGACATAAGAGGCCAACATGGTATCGAAATACCAACCTGCCAAATGAATGCCATGATTTTCTAAGACATGTGCGTCATATTTGAGATGATGACCAATTTTTTGTACGTCATTATCTTCAAGTAAAGGTTTGAGTTGATTCAGGATCGTGTCACGATCAAGTTGTTGCGGCGCACCTTCATAATCATGCGCAAGCGGCACGTAATAGGCATCATGTGCATCTAAAGCCACCGAGAAACCCACAATCTGTGCCACGCGGTAGTCGAGGCTAGTGGTTTCAGTATCAAAGGCAAAACGCTTTTCAGTACTTAGACGTTTAAATAACCCATCCCAATCTTCTTGAGTCAATACCGTGTGATAACGTGCTTCACCAAGTAAGTCATCAACACTGGTTTTGTCCGCTTGATCTTCCACTTCAGGTGCATTGGCTACAGTCGCCGTGGTGTTAATGGCTTTGGCTACTTGTTTGTAGGTTGCACCATTGGGGTTGTTCGGATGATCTAAAGACTGCAGTTGGTTACGAAATTCTAGTTCCGTATATAAATCACGAAGTGCTGGAATATTTGGATCGGCAAGTTTCAGATCTTCGTATTTAAGGCCCATGTCGAGGTCACAAACGATGCTCGCCAGTTGGTGGTCAAGAGCAATCCCTTCTACATTATCTTTAATGTTTTGACCGACTTTACCTTTAATGCTGTCGACATTTTCTAAAATGCCGCCAATCGATCCGTACTCGGTTAAAAGTTTCGCTGCTGTTTTTGCGCCAACACCGGGTACACCACGGATGCCGTCAGAGGCATCGCCCATCAGCGTGAGGTAGTCAATGATTTGATTCGGCCACACCCCAAATTTTTCAAAAACGCCTTGAACGTCCATCGGTTTGTCTTTGAAGCTATCTTCTAAAGTGACACGCTCAGTAACGAGCTGTGCCATGTCTTTGTCACCAGTGGAGATCAAAACTTGATGACCGGCTGCTTCAGCGCGTTTGGCTAAAGTTCCGATAATGTCATCGGCTTCAGCGCCTGGCAACATATGTAGTGGAATCCCTAGAGCACGAATTAACGCATGAAGATATGGAATTTGTTGTGATAATTCTTCCGGCATCGCAGGACGGTCACCTTTATAGATCGGGGACAATTCATGACGGAAGGTTGGTTCAGGTGTATCGAAAATAACGGCCATGTGCGTCGGTTGGATACGACGCATTAATTTTTGGATGGCAGAAATGGCACCTCGGATTGCATTGGTATGCAAACCGGTTGAAGTGGTTAATGGTGGCAGTGCATGGTAAGCACGAAATAAAAAGTATGAGCCATCGACCAAGACAAATGGTGGCATTGATAATTTCCTAATCCTAAAAACGGTTTTATTGTACGTGATTTTTTGCCCGCACGCAGAGTCTAGATTGTATATGTAACTTACCGAATCACTGATGAATAGTTTTAATCCATCGGTCAGGCTCATGTATCATCAAAACATTCAGGAAAATGACGAAGCAGGTATGCTGAAACAGAATAATGAAATCAAGATGATTTGGTTGATGACGCTGATCATGGTGGGGATCGGGGCATGGTACTTAGATGTCCGTATCCTGAGTTATATCAGCGGCATTGGTTTTATGCTCAGTGTGATGAATTATGTCGATGATTTACAGCACGGCGCTGATGCACTGAGTTCATCAAAACAACCATTTCAAGTGACATCAAAGGTTCCGTTATATATTGCATCGTTATTAACGGTCGTTGGACTGTTAACAGAATTGGGTTATTTGGTTGCGATCGGGATTAGCCTGTGGGTCTATTTTTTTCTGCGTTGGCTGAAACGATTAGAACGTCAGCTGCATCTATTGCAAGGACAGGTGCTTCATTCGCAATCCAGCCAAACGGCTACTTCAATATCAGCGTCGACAATAGACCGTCCTGAAAATTTTGATTCTGACAATACACCATCTGTACATCCCGCGACGGCAGTTGGTACAGCTAGATATCAGGCATCATTCAATTCAATGCCTTCTAATACACCATCCAAGTCTGCGCCAAATCTATCTAGTCAAATTCAGCAATGGCTTTTCCAAGGCAATCCCGTGTTAAAAGTGGCGGTATTGGTCTTGGTGATTGGCGTGGTGCTATTACTCAGATTTGCCACAGAGCATTGGCAACTAAGCTTGGCCATGAAACTGCTGATCGTAAGCTTGATCAGTGCTGGTATTGTGGGATTGGGTTTTTTGCTGCAAACCAAAAACCGCAGTTTTGCCTTAGCGCTAGAAGGTCTAGGTCTTGCAGCGCTGTTTTTGACTTTATTTTTTGCCTATTACAATGCCGTCATTCCGGGCTTTGGCATAGCTTGTCTACTATATGCTGCACTTATGGCATTGACGATTTGGCTCAGTCTGAAACAGCAGTCGGTAGAACTGGCAATCATGGCAATGCTGATCGCCTATCTTGCGCCATTTACCTTGCCTGTTCGTGATGCAACTGCAACGGAATTTATTGCCTATTATCTTGTAATTAATCTGGCTGTTGCAGTCATGAGTACTTTAAGACCGTGGAAATATCTGAATCAAATCGCATTTTTGATGACGGTGATTATGGGTGGTGGATATGCTTTTTACCACGGATACACCACCGAACGTCAGATGATGAGCGTGTTGGTTTTAGCTCACGCTGCGATTTTTATTTGGCTCGGTTTTCGTTTTAGCCAGTTATTGGCGAAACAGGATCTTGCGCATTTTCAGCTTAAACCTGCCTTGGATATTGCACTGATATTTGCTTCGCCAGTGCTTGCTTATCTGGCATTGTATTTGATGTATTTTGAGGAAACCGTATGGCAGGCGGGGTATAGCTTGCTATTCGCAGCGCTTTTTGCCGCACTGTATAGCATCAGTAAACGTAGTGCTGTGATCCCACTGATTGCACAAAGTTATTTGAGTTTGACCTTAATTTTCTTGGCATTGATTCCACCGATAGTATTGAAAGAGCAGTGGAGTGTGGTCGGTTGGGCAGTTGAAGGTGCGTTGATATTTATATATGCCTTATACAAGCAGTCCAATATCAGCCGTTATTTAGGCATGGCGCTCTTGGTGATGGCGGGTTGTTCAAGTCTGTATTATTTGGTTCAACTGCCACATTTCCCTGCACAGATGTATTGGGGCGTATGTTTGAGCTATTTGGCGGCCATTATCGTGACGCACGCGGTTCCTGCATTTCATAAACAGCTTTCAAGTTCGAGTATTGCCTTTCAATGTGTGCAAATGCTCTCAGCAACTACTATGTTCACCATGTTGCTCTTAGATTGGCTGCAGAGTAGTCATCAATTGGCCTTGAGTTTATTGATTGTCAGTGTGGCCTATCTGTTGGTGAATGAAGGCTTGTTAAAACGAAAAGCTTCGTGGAGTTGGTTCATCATTAAGTGGACCGGTCTAGTGCCTGTTTATGTGATGGGGCTGTACCAAGTTATTTCAGTGAGTGAGAACGGTCAGTTACTTTGGCATTCAACGATGGAGCAGATGTATTTTGCATTCGCTGGGCTGAGCTTGGCGCTGCTTTGGCTACGACCATTACTCGGTGTACGTGAAGAAAAAGAATGGGTCAGTCTCGGAATTTTGAGCAGCTTGGCGTGGACCAGTCTGACGCTGATACCCAGTATGCCGTATATCAGTGTGGTAATTTTGCCGCTGATATTTTGTGCATGGTGTTATTGGCAAGCGCAGCAACCGGCCTGGAAAATGTTTTGGCAAGCGCGTAGCAGTTTGTTTTTGGCTTTAAGTTGGATCATCAGTTCGCAATTATTTAGTCAGCAGGCCTTTGTGGGATATATCTTGCCGATACTGAATCCTTTTGATGCAGTGAGTTTGCTGTTGTTAGCGGCTTTTTTATGGATGTTGAATCAACAGTTAAAAGCTGGTTTAGATCGTAGCTTGGCTGCCGTGTTGAGTGTCCTTGGGCTACTTTGGTTAAGTAGCTATGTCGTGCTTCGTGCCTTACATAGGTATCTGGATACGCCTTATAACAGTTTAGACATTTGGAGCGATGCGACCGTTCAACTGAGTTTTACTGTGCTGTGGGTGTTATTGGCTTTGGTGAGTATGCGCTTTGCCACTCAGCGCCAATTACGTTCAGTTTGGCTGCTCGGCGGCAGTATTTTGGTCTTGGTCACTTTGAAATTGGTTTTGCTGGATTTATCTCATGTCGGCACACTCATGCGAGTGATTTCATTTATGGCGGCAGGTTTTGCCATGCTTTTGATTGCCTATATTGCACCCATGCCGAATGACAAGATTGAACCATGATGAAATTCTTAAAGGTACGAGATCACTAAGCTATACAGGTCGATGGCTATAAAAGTACATGATAAAAAAACCCTGCACATTTGAAGATATGCAGGGCCTTTCATATCAAGTCGATAGACCATTATTTGAGTTGAGGCTCTCGTTGAATCTCTTGTGCATTGGCATATTGATCGACGTTAGCATCGCTTGCTTGTGTAGAAAGTGGGTGGTCAACAAAACCCATTTTCGGGACAGGGATTTCAATTTTATTTTCGACAAAGGCATTTCGAATCCGTTCTTGCATCTCATCGCGGACTTTTAGGAAATTCTCTCTTTGACACCAAATAGCAAAAAGCAATTCAATGGATGACTCTCGAAAGGCAGTGACGGTCACGGCAGGTTTAGGATCGGCCAAGACCAATGGATATTTACTGACGGCATCTAATAGAACTTCGCGAACTTTGATGATGTCTTCATGAAAGTTAATCGCAAGGGTAATTGGAATGCGCCGTATTGGAAACTTAGACAAGTTATGCACAGGTGCCCGAATCAGTTGTTCATTCGGCAAACGGACATAGACATTGTCCTGCGTGAGTAATTTGACCGACAGTAAATCAATCGAGATTACTTCACCTTCAATGGTATGCCCACGAATCAGTGTCAATTGAATGGTATCACCAACCTCAAAAGACCCTTCACCGATCAAGAACATCCCGCTGATCAGGTTGGATGCGGACGTTTGCGAGGCAAAACCCAGTGCGACCGTTAAAATACCCGCTGCACCCAAGAACACGCTGAGTTTAAAGCCGGCTTCTTTTAAACTTGCCATCACAAAGATTAAAAAGATGAAATAGAAAATCCCGCGACGCCAAACCAACTGCTGATGAGCATTGAAACGCATACCCACAGTACGAATAAAGGTATTCGAGATAAAACGTGCAATCAGAAAGCCGATGACTGCCAGTAAAACAGCCACCAATAATTCTGTCAGCCGATCGGTATTGAGATTGGCGACCATTCCTTTTAGGCTGCTGGTAATTTCTGTCGAAATATTTAAATCTGCCATGGCTCACCGTTAGAAAAATGAATCAAACATATTGAACAGCACATTGGCTGACTCGCGTGGCGGATGTAGATAAACCACGTCACCTGCTTGTGGCGGTGTACGGTTTTCAATTTTGACCCGCGGCGGTTTGTCATGACCTTCATGCACGACCCGAATTTGTGAAGTCCATAAACGTCCCGTACTTTCACTATAAAATAATGGCAAAGCCGGTACAGGGACATTCATACGGTCAAAACGAATCTGTTGATTACTCACGTTATGAAACTCAATAGGGGTTACTGCACGAAAAGCACGAGGTTTGAGTTGTTTAAGTTCTGTACGACCATCAACTGCTGTGGCATAGCAAATTTCACCCATTCGATGATTCGGACCAAACCAGGTATCTTTTGGTAGAATAACAGGTATGTCAAACAAGGGTTCTCTAAGACCTTCGACAAAACCAGCAATCCAAAGCGGTGTGCTGATATATAGCGTTCCGCGCTGTCCGGCTGGAATATAAATCGGATCGACCGGTTTAATCACCACAGACCGATCTGCCAAACGTGGCATGATTTGAATTTTGTCATGCGTCTGGCGGAACATATAGCGTTCCATTTTAATGGGTTGTGGAAAACCAAATTCAGGGTCTTGAATCGGATGCCATTGCTGCTCATAGTCAAACTGAAAGGTCGGGCGATGATATTCCATACGCCACTCTTGCATGCCGCGCGTCACACGAAACAATAAAGACCCAAACTGCCAACTGCGCGGGTGATTCAGTTCAAATTGATATTCCCCCCACCATTTACGTTTTGGGGATTCCTTTTCAGTCAAATCATTTTCTAATGGCAATGCGTATATCCCTTGTCCTGATAAATCCTAAAAACAGACTTCACGCTGTCAGATGCTTAGAGTACACTCAAAACAACTTTTTTCATCATTATAATGCGTGATGCAAGTACTTAAACAATTACAAATACCATATAGTTTTGCCAAACGTCATGGCGTATTGCTTCGATATGAGGGTGATCAAGCTTTTATTGTACGTCGTGACAGCACGCCACTGTTGGCTTTACAGGAAGCACGTCGCTATTTAGGACATCCTGCACAATATCAATTATGTAGTGAGCAAGAGTTTAATCAATTACTCAGTGCAAGCTTTGCCGGAGATACCGGTGAGTCGCAACAAGTGGCAGCGGGTCTGGAAGATCATCCTGATTTACTTAGCCTTGCGGACTCTGTGCCAGAAGCTGAAGATCTGATGGATCAGGAAGATGATGCACCCATTGTACGGTTAATCAATGCCTTATTGTCGGAAGCAATCCGTGTTGGTGCTTCAGATATTCATATCGAATCTTTTGAAAAAAAGCTGTCTGTCCGCTTACGTGTCGATGGTCAGTTACGTGAAATTGTGCAGCCACGTCGTGAACTTGCGCCATTGTTGGTGTCACGGATCAAAGTCATGGCCAAACTCGATATTGCGGAAAAGCGAATTCCGCAAGATGGTCGTATTTCACTGCGTTTGGCGGGCCGTGAAGTCGATGTTCGTGTATCAACCTTACCGTCTTCCTATGGTGAACGTGTGGTGATGCGTTTACTCGATAAACAAGCTGGGCGTTTAAACATGACCCATTTAGGCTTGATGCAGCATGACTATGATCGACTGAAACAACTGGTGCATCGTCCGCATGGCATTATTTTGGTCACTGGGCCGACCGGTTCGGGTAAAACCACAACCTTATATGCGGCATTGTCTGATTTAAATGATGGCTCAAAAAATATTTTGACCGCTGAAGATCCAATTGAATATCAACTGGAAGGGATCGGGCAGACGCAGGTCAATACCAAAGTGGATATGACCTTTGCTCGTGCATTAAAAGCCATGCTCCGCCAAGATCCAGATGTGGTGATGGTCGGGGAGATTCGTGATTTAGAAACTGCTGAAATTGCAGTACAAGCGTCATTAACAGGCCACTTGGTACTTTCAACGCTGCATACCAATACAGCGATTGGTGCCGTGACCCGTCTTAAAGACATGGGGATTGAACCCTTTCTACTTTCAAGCTCATTGATCGGTGTGGTGGCGCAGCGTTTGGTTCGAACCTTGTGCCGTCACTGTGCGACTTGGCATGATGCCGATGATTTTGAAAAAGGCTTATTTAGGCATCTCGATGCATCGGCTGAGTTAAAATTGCCACAACCTAAAGGCTGTGAACAATGCTCGCATACTGGATTTACAGGGCGTACAGCAATTTATGAAATCGTTCCAATTGATGAGCAAACACGTCGTCTGATTCATGGAAATGCTGCTGAGTTTGAGTTAGAAAATCATGTACGTGCAAATGCGGGTTCAATTCGTGATGATGGATTGCGTAAAGTTTTGGCAGGTAAAACCACGATAGAAGAGGTTTTACGTGTAACCAATGAAGCAGCAGAGTGATGAGAGAAATATTCATTTTTTTCATCACTAATAGCTGAGAGTGCTGTTTACTTTGCCTCATTAAAATCGTGGAACATTGATTAAGCAAAAAAAAGCCCAATCGGGATGTTAGGCTTTTTTTTTGCTTAAGTTGTATTAGCTCACATTTAACCTGACAATCTTAAGCAAATATCAGCTCAAGTTTGAGCCGGCACACTATGCAACAAAGCCTATTCAAATTCAGGATATACGAAATTATATTTTCCTGTTTTCAAGCGTTCCACTATTGCATAAGGATTTATAACTACACCTATTTCTGCCTTTTGGTTTTCGCCTATTAAACTTCCGACATCTATAAAATCCTTATTAATATGCCACACATACCAATTATTAGATATTCTGATTATTTCCTCACCTGGTCCTGCACCATAATCATTGGTATCTCTAAACAATATTTTAGTGATATCACCTACTTCGGCTGAATTACCAACTTTCTCCCATAGTTTCATTTTGATACCAGATTTAGTAACGCAATGTGAATAAAACTCTACTTCACCATTCACAATATCCGATATATTCGGCGTGATATCATGTGAATAAACTTTCTTAAATGCTCTGATAACATCACTATTTAATTGAGTTGAATCAAAGGCAATAAGTTGGAAGTATTTTTTTCTTCTATTATCTAATTTAACAGAAAACACATCGCCAATTTTTGTGATTACTCTAACCATTATTTAATCCTGTATTTTTTCCAATATTTTGTGGAAAAAATTTAATCATATCCCATTTAGCATACATCTCTTATGTGAAATTGGACTTAGCGTGCAATCATCAAAAAGGCTGATATGCAAATACATATCAGCCTTTTTATTTTTTGAACATTCAGCGATAAAAATTAAACAATCACATTCAGCGTCACATCAATATTGCCACGTGTCGCATTTGAATATGGGCAAACAATATGTGCAGCATCAACCAGTTTTTGCGCCTCACTTTGCTCTAGACCTTCCAAATGAATATTTAAAGTCACTTGAATGCCAAAACCTGTTGGAATAGGACCGATACCGACATCACCTTCCACATACACATCAGGTGTGATGTTTAAATGATCACGGTTAGCCACAAATTTCATTGCACCTAAAAAACAGGCTGAATAACCAGCGGCGAAGAGTTGTTCAGGATTCGTACCATTACCTGTACCCCCCATAATTTTCGGCACCGCCAATTGAACATCTAAATGACCATCGGACGTCGTTGCACGACCATCACGACCACCAGTGGCTTTTGCATGGGCTGTATAAACTGCTTTTTCTAAAGTCATTTTTCTAATCCCTCAGATGATGGTTCAAAATCATATCGTGGGGGATTTTGTTTAAATAATATTCAGTTTTTTTGTAATTTTATACAGAGTGAAAATCAATATTGAACCAAAACACGGTGCTGCATCAGTGGCATTGATGCGCGAATCTGTTGCTGCTCGTCTAAGTCAAAAGGAACTGTGAGTAGTTGAGCGCCTTCTTCTGCGGTGATTGCTAAAATTTGACCACGGCTGTTGCTTGCTCCAGCATGACCCCAAGTTTGACGCTTTTCACCATGCCAGCCTTGTTGTGCGGCACCTAATACAGCACATTGACTATCCATGGCACGAGCTTGCAGTAACAACTGCCAGTGCATTTCACCCGTGGTATAAGTAAAAGCTGCAGGCGCCGTTAAAATGTTTGCACCTTGGCTACGAAGTTTCAAAGCCAGTTCAGGAAAGCGCAAGTCGTAGCACACCATCAGGCCAATATTGCCAAAAGGTGTTGTTGCAACTACGGTTTCAGTACCAGGTTCAAAGAATTTTGATTCTTGATAGCCACCGACAGCGTCACCAACTTGCACATCAAATAAATGAATTTTGTCATAACGTGCTTCGGTACGTTCAGGGCTGATACACAGGCTAACAGTACGGACACGGCCATCTTGAATGATTGAGCCATCTGGACGATAAGGGCATGGGAGTGTGCCCGCAACAATCCAAAGTTGATAACGATGTGCGAGTTGTTCTAGTCGCTGCTGAATACTTTCAAATTGCGCCGCGGTTTCGCGTTGTTTACCTGCGGCAAAGCAGACAAAATTTTCGGGAAATACAATGAGACTCGCACCTTGAGCCTGACTTTGTTGCATCAATGATTCGATCACTTTGAAGTTATCTTCAATGTCATTTTGAGAATTCATTTGAGCAATGGAAAGTAAAGTCATGCGAAGAGGGTCTCTGCTGTGATTAACCTAAATTAGACATTTTGCTGCTTGGGTTGCTCTAGATTGTCCTGCTCTTTTTGCAGTTGTTTGACCAAAGGCTCAAACATATTTTGGTTGCTATCATTTAGTTTCATCAGCGTTTTGTGTGCATCTAAAACCGTATTCAGCATATTGCTATGGGTAATGTGTTCTTCCATAAGTGCGCGAGTGCATACACTTGGATCACCACAATAATTCAAAATAACAAACACTTGACCTAAACCCATGCTATTGGCAAGCGTTGTGATATCAGAGTTTGTAGACAACATTACCGCTTGGATATGGTGAACTTGTTTGAGCTTCAAACCCAGTTTCGCCAAAATGCCAAGAACAGTACTATCGATAAATGTCGTTTGGGTTAAATCAACGATTGCACCGACGACATTTTGTTGCTGTTCAATTTTGTTTAATAACTTGTCTAGACTAATACAAGATTGGGCACGCACTTCGCCAATAAGCTTAAAAATATGCGTTCCGTTCAAGCTTGCATATTCAACATGACCTGTTGACATATAAATGCCATTTGCAGAGAAGGATAGTAAATTATCCCATAGGGGCACAGCTTACTCAAGTAGCCGAGTATGATCAGAAAGTCGTATTCGGTTTAAGTAATTGATTTCGTGATTAATTGATTCGACGTAAACTTAGGATGGCAATATCGTCAGCAACATGGTCTGGTGCTTGAAATGATTGATTTTGCAAGTGATAAACCAATTGACCTAGCTGTTCATTCAATCCACCGTCAAAAGGTTCAAGTGCGCCATCCGAGCAAATTACAAAGCGCGAATAACGATTTAAGGTAAATTCAAACTCTTCCACTTCTAGGTCTTCAGTTAAGCCGAGTGGGAAGCTACTGGTGTTTAAAATTCTTGCGGGAAGACCAGGTTCAAATAAAATGGCCGGCGGATAATGCCCTGCACTAGACCATTTCAAGACATGCGTATCGAGATTGAGTATCCCCGCAATCATGGTAATGTGCTTTTCAATATTTTCTTGAACCAACATACCATTGAGTTTTTTGATCAACTCTCTTGGGGTTTTTGAACGACCGTGGAAAGCAGCCATCCATGAGGTTAGTAAACTACTCGTCACCCCATGACCAGATACATCTGCAAGATAAAACATGATTTCTTTATCGCTGATTTTCCAGTAATCGTACCAATCACCGGATAAATAGGCTGAAGGCTGGAAGAATGTTTCAATTTTATAGTTGTGGAGTTCAATCGGGTTGGGCAGTAAACGTTTTTGCAAATCTGCAGCAGAAGGGAGATCACGGCTGTCTTGATTGCGTTTGTATTGCGCATCAATTTTAGTGAGTGCCACCTGAAGGTTGGTTGGAATATGGTCCCACACCCATCCTGCTAAAGCGCCTTGTTGCCACGCTTGAGCCAATGCAGCGCCCTCATGCTCAAAAGCGAGCACAATGGTAGGAAGTGTCCATTGGTGATTTAAAAAGTCGGCAACATCAGCAATTGCAATGATTGTTGGATCATACAAGTCTAGATCTTCAATGTTAATCATTTGTACGCTAGGAAGCGCATCAAGTACCTGATCTAAATATGGAATATCACGAGTAGGTTGAATGAAATACATAAAGAATTAGATGAATCCTTCGATAGACAATAAGTGTACTATAGCAAGCTAATGATGGCTGGAGGGAAAAACCACACCAGCCAATTGAAAAATTTTATTTATTCAGTTGTTACCGTGTCGGTATCATCTGAACTGCTGTCATCAATGAAATCGGTAGAATCATCAGATGAAACGTCTACTGAATTATCTTCAGATTCATCAATATCGTCATCTTCTTCATCAATAAATAAGTTTTCTTCAGCAATACCTTTTTTCTCAGAAATTGAATAATTCAGGCGTTGTAAATAGATGTCGCGAATTTGAGCATATTTATCGCCTTGCAATACACCTTCAATATCCAGTAATTGAGCGCGAGTATCAATTCCACGTAAAGTTTGCTCAGACCAATACGCCACATCATGACCATCAAGCATATATTTCTGTGGACGTCCTTGACTATCTACAGCTAGACCGACGGTTTGGCGCAATGTGCTGGGACCAAGCACTGGTAAAACAATATAAGGACCAGAAGGAATACCGTAATAACCTAAAGTCGCGCCAAAGTTTTCATCTTCGGTTTCTAGACCTAGACGGCTTGCAGGGTCAGCAAAGCCTAAAGTTGTCAGTGTATTAACAGTAAAACGCCCCAGACTTTTTGCGGCACGTGTCGGTCGACCTTGGATGAGTTGGTTAAATGCATTCCAAGGTTCGCCCAAATTTTTACGGAATAAACGATAAGATTCACGAATATCCTTAGGAGTTTTTGCTACATATTGCACAGCAGCAGGGCGGGCAATATGGACGTCTAAATAATCATTAAATGCGTAAACTTTCCGGTTGATCGGTTGGAAAGGGTCTTTATCTTCTTCTGATTGTGCTGCATTGGCATTAACAGATAATTTTTTTGCAACTTCAGATGACTTAACCATCGCAGCATGCGCAAATTGTTGTGTTTTTGATTTATTGGCAGCTTCTGAGTCTTGAGCAATAGGTGCTGAAGCCTCGTCATTTGCAATTACAGGAGTTGTTACGACAAGTGACAATAATCCTGCATATAAAAAAGAAGTTTGGCGCATATATAGTCCTGACGCTTTTAGCGCGGCAAAATGTTTGCCGTATAATAAGTAAAAACGTTCAAATAATCCTGATTTATTACTATTAAACCAAATTTGATCAAAATATGAATAAAAAAATGTAATTTGAGTGAAAATTGTGCGCTCAAAATAATTATTTAAAAAAAGGTGTTGCGTTGGATCAGAAATGCTGTAGAATGCACATCCATCGGCGGTGATGAAGATTAAAACTTCTGATAAAACAATGACTTGGTTGAATTGATTAAGTTGGGTTTTAGAAAGGAAGTTTAAAAA